>NZ_JAQNDK010000001.1:3600000-3900000 GCF_028368935.1 Sorangium aterium
GTACGCCTCTTCGAGGGAGACGGCGCCGTCTCGATCCGCGTCGGCCGTCCCGAGCAGCCCCGAGACGAGCGCGTGGGTGAAGAACGACCCTTTGAGCTCATCGGACTCCTGAGCGTCCTCGTTTCCGGAGCTCGACGTGAGCGTCACCATCCCTTGCCCGGCGAGCCGCTGATCGAGCTTGATGACGAAGGGCGGCGCGCTCGAGCCGCCCTTGACCCGCGTCAGCGCCCCGGAGCGGCACGAGTCGACGATCAAGAGCCGCGCAGAGGCCGCCGAGCCGCGGACGAGCTGCTCGAACTCCGTCAGCGAGAGCGGCGTCGGCCCGAGGTGAAGCGCGTTGGCGTCGGCGTGGCCGGAGTAATAGACGAGGTAGAGGACATCGGTGTCCGGGCTCGATATGGCCGCGCGGACACGGTCGTTCATCGTGATGAGCGTGCGCCGGACCGTCTCTACGCCCTCGCTCCGCAAGAGCACCAGGTTCGCCGGGGGGAAGCCGCCGAGGTCCTTGAGCACATCGTACATCTTCGACGCGTCGTCCTCCGCGTACCGGAGCTCGACCTCGCCCTTCTCTCCGGCGTTGTTGCCGATGAGCACAGCGAAGCGCTCGATACGCGCCTCGGCCGGGGCCGCCGAGGCGGCGACGGCCAGGCCGCACGCCCCGGCGAGCGCCGCTCTGCGACGGCGGATCACGGCGACGCCGCGGCCTTCTCCGCCGTGAGCGCGTCGACGTCGCAGCCCGGCGGGGCGGGCGGCGCGTCGGGGTGAGCCGCGAGCGCGGCCCGGAGCGGCTCGACCGCGATCGCCTCCGAGCAGAACAGCCCGAAGATCCGCTCGGTCCCGAGCGTGTCGTCGAGCACCGTGCTCTGGGGGAGGAGGACCTCCCGCCCCGGCTCGATCCGCGCCGCGACAGGACCGCTCGGGTAATAGACGCTCGCCTGGGAGGCCCCGTCGACGCTCAGGATCACGAGATATCCCGCCTCCGCGCTGGAGTACGTGAACTGGATCGCGTCGCCGGGCTGGAGCCGCTCGCCGGCGCCGCCGGGCAGGACGCTCCCGCCGCGCTTGACGTAGAAGCCGATGCGCTCCGCTCCCTTGATGCGCTCTCCCGGGATCTCCGCGTCTCGCCCCTCCGGCGCGGCGTGGAAGCGGAAGAAGAAGAGCGCCGCCGCCGCCGCGGCGAGCGCGCTCGCCGCCGCGGGCGCCAGCCATCGGCGCGGCGGGCGGACCTTCTCCGCGGCGCGGGCCGCCGGGGCGCCGCGGGCGAGCCGCAGGGGCGGCGCCGACGCCGTGAACGAGGCCCGCGCCGCCTCCATCCCGGAGCGCCGCGCCGAGCACCGCGGACAGCCAGCCACGTGCGCGCTCGCCTCCTGCGCCGCGGCCGCGTCGAGCTGGCCCGCCATGAGCTCGTCGAGCGTCAGATCCGAGAGGCACCCTTCGGGTCGCGCTGGCGTCATGGACTCGAACTCCCTTCTCTCATCCGGTCGGAGAGCGTGGCCTTCAGCCGCTCCAGCAGATTGCCGACGTGCCGGCGGGAGCAGCCCATCACGCGCGCGATCTCCTCGTGGGTCATCTCATCGGAGTAATAGTGGACGGCGACCTGCGCGAGGTCGCCCGGGAGCTGCGCGAGGAGCTCCCGCGTGAGGAGGGCGTTCTCGGCGGACGCCGCCGCGCTCTCTTGCTGCAGGGGTGCAACGTGGGTGTCGAGGAGCCGCAGCCGGTTCTTGTGATCGCGGATGCGGTTCAGGCATGCGTGCGTGGTGGCGCCGTAGAGCCAGCCCACCATCGGGCCCTTGCCGTCGAGCTGCCCGGGCTCGCCGAGCAGGGAGGCGAAGACATCCTGGAGGATCTCCCGCGCCTCCTGCTCGTTCCCGAGGAGCCGCCGCGCCCGGCGCAGCACGATGTGCCCATGCTGCCGGTAAGCCGCCTCGATCAGCGACACCAGCGCCTCGCGATCCTCCACGTCCGAGCGTGTACCACGATCAGTGCCAGTCGGGGTACGTCAAATCCTCGGCAGGCGCCATCCGGACGGTGAGCGACGCGCTCGACCCGCTGGCCGAGGGACGGATCTTGATCTTCACGTCATAGCCGGCGCAGGCGTTGTGCTCCGCCTCCGTCGTCGCCGCGGCGTCGCAGGCGTCGAAGGCAGCTTGCAGCTCTGCGTCCACGTCGCCTTCGCGGCTGAACACATCCATGACATGGAATCCCGGGGAGAGCGGTCCCCCGAAGAGATTCGACCAGAAGCTGTCTTCCGCCATCTCGCTCTCGACGTACACGATCACATGGTCCTCATCGACGCCGAGCGAGGTGCCCTCCCCGGCCGAGGCCTCGTCGAGCGCCGCTTCGACGGTGGCGATGCCGACCCGGGTGTCCACAACGCCGAACTCGCTGAAATCGTTGAGCGCGCTCTCCGGCGGGGGCGCATGGATCGACAGCGTGAAGCTCGCGGGAAAGCTCCCGGTCACCGCCGTCTGGACGGGGAAGTTCTCGACATCGCCCTGGGTGTTCCAGACCAGCACGGCGTCGACCGGCCCCGTCGGCGCGACGTCGAGCTCATTGACGATCGTGCCCTCGACCGTCAGGAGCGCCTCGCCCGGATAATCGGAGCCCACCTGGGGGTCGCCGCACGCGGCGAGCAGGAGCGGGAGCGCAAAAGAGACAATCGAACGATGCTTCATGACATCTCTCCTTGAGAAAAGAACAACGAGCCATGGTGAAGGAGCAAACCAGCCATCCGCGAGAGGACGCCGCGCGCAGCGCGCGCCGTCACCGCCGTGGTGCGGTCTCGCCGCCGACGGAGCTCTCCTGGAGGCACGGCGGGGCGCCTGCCGTTCGGTGCAGCGCGGCGCCCCAGAGGGGGCCCCGCCTTCGCTGGCCCCTTCGACATGGAGAGACCGCAGGGGTCCCGGTTCGGGCACGGCTCGACGTCGATTGTTCATCTTCCATCACTGCTGTACTTTTACCTCCCCATCACTCAGCCGAGCGACGCCCTGAAGCGGGCGCTCGCGCCGGTCGCCTCACGCGAAGGGACGACGCACACCCACGCCTGAGCCCCTCGCTCGACCCAGGACGGGGGATTGGAGAACAGCTGTTACGAAGTCCCGCGGCGGGCTGAGGTCGCTCACAGGCGTGCCGCCCGCCGGCCGTCGAGGCGGGTCGCCGGGCGCCGAGTTGTGATACTGCTCGTCTCCCCGGGGGGAGAAGGAAAGCACCATGTCGGAGTCGAAGCTCGCCGCGCCGCAGATGGTCGTCGACAGCCGTATGCTCTATTCGAGCTGGGTCCCAGCGGATCCTGCCGCCGCCGCGGCGCTCCTGCCGGACGGCATCAGGCCGGCGGAGAACAAGGCCATCTACATGAACCAGTACGTGGTCGACAAACCGGAGCAGACCTCCGGCTTCGGCGCCTATTCGCTCACCTACCTGGGGCTGGATCTCGCGGATCACACGACGCCCGACGGCGGGAGCCCGGCCCGGTTCTTCACGCACTACTTCAACTCCTCCGAGACGGTGATCGGGTACGTGCGCGAGCGCGGCGTGCCGGCGTCGCCCGGGGCGACGACGCTCGAGCTGCACGGCAGAGAGCTCGTGGCGACCACCTCGGTCGACGGCGTGCCCATCCTCCGGACCAGGGCGCTCGTCGGCAACAAGATCGGCGTCGTCGCGCGCGGCCACCTCGCCTACGTGACGAAGGTCGACGGGCGGCTCGTCGCCGGCAACTACCCCTATATCGCGGACATGGCCGACCCGTACGAGCTCCTCGCCGTCGAGTTCCTCGCGAAGGATCACCCGGTGTACGCGCTCCGGCCCGGGAGCCCGATGCAGGTGGTGAAGACCGCCTCATGGTACTCGCCCCGCAGCTCCTTCGTGTATCCGGGAGGAGAGCGGGACCTCTTCTGACGGCCCCGCCCCCGGCCGCCCTTCGCTCCGGCGCGGCGCTCGCCGCGGCCGGCGCGGCAGCGCGTGTCGGGAGTTCACCGGGACGCCAAGGCCGCCAAGAGAGCCAGGATTTTCTCTCCCTGGCGTCCTTGCGCCGGATGGCTCGTATTCACTTCATCCGAGCACCAGAGCGCCGTCCCCTGTGAGCCCGTCGCCGCCATGGCGGGGCGAGCGGCCCTGTACCGATCCTGCCCGCGCCGGCGAGCGCGCGCACACACACACCGAAGGACACGCCGCCAGGGTGGATTGGATGGGATCCCGCCAGAGCGCGCGATCGCGAAGGGAGAGAAGCCTGGAAGACCCGTGACCGCCTGGTCCTCGATCGTCGCGCCGCGGGCGGCGACGGAGACCCGCGCGGCCCCGTCGTGCACAACGCGGCCCCGGGTACGTCGGTTGCTCCGAGCCCGTCCGCGGCCGGAGCCGGCCGCTCGTACAAGGGAGAGAACGAATGAATCGACTGATTCGACTCGGAGCACTCTCGGCCTTCCTGTCGCTCGTCCTCTGGGGCGGCAAGGACGTGGCGGCCGCTCCGATCCCCGCCGCGCTGAGCAGCAAGCAGCTCAAGGACCTGACGACCGCGGACGAAGACACCACGTGCCAGTCGCTCACGCCGAGCCTCGTGCTCACTAGGGAGGATACCTGCGAGTTCGTCGGACTCCTGTGGTCCACGGTCGGGCAGGTCTGCACCGTCGTGAGGGACAAGTGCCTGGCCGAGGCCCAGCAGCCGCCGGCGCGAGCGGAGGACACGGCCACGGCGAGCTGTCTGCCGCCGGCCGAGTCGCGCGCAGGCTGCACCGCGACGGTGGCCGAGTACGAGGCGTGCATGCTGGCGAACGCCGAGAAGGTCCGAGCGCTCGATTGCGACTCCGCGACGAGCGCGCTCGAGGCCCCCGTCCCGGCGTGTGACCTCATCGCGCAGAAATGCCCCGATCTCGGCAACACCGACGATGACCAAGGCGAGGGCGAAGCGCAGCCCTGACGCCACCGCGAGGCGCGCTTCGCAGGCCCTCTGCCCGCCTCGGGCCGGCCGCGAGGCGCGCCGCGGCTACAGCGCAGCGCTCCCGATCTGCTGGATCGTCGCCTCCACCTGCAGCCGCTCTCGCTGCTCCGGAGACGACTGGATGAGCTCGTTCAGCTTGCTGTAGATGACATAGAGCTTTCCATCCCGGAGCACGCCGGTCGTCGGATAGACGTCGCCGAGCCGCTGGACCGCGCGCAACCTCGCGGTGCTCCAGCCGTCCTCGCTCGACAGCGAGAACGCGGCGTTCGACGCGACGCCGGCGGCCTGGTTCGCGACGACCACGAGATCCTTCTTCCCCACCAGGGTCAGCCCGTCTCCGCCCACGAACCGCTCGGCGACATCGACCCTGGAGAACCGCGAGGGGTCCGCGAGGGGCACCTTGAACAAGCTGCCATCGCTCTTCTTGACGACCAGCAAATAGCCATCGGGGTGGACGACCACCCCGTTGAGGTTGATCCCATCGCCGGCGAATCGCTCGTCCCGCAGGAAGACGGCCGCGTTTCCCTGCGAATCGACCTTGTAGATGGTCGGCGAGAAGCTGTCGGTGACATAGGCATTGCCGGCCGAGTCCAGGGCGATGCCGTTCACGAGGTGAGCGCCGGGGGACAGCGGCGCGAGATCCACGTAGTGGATGGCCTTGCCCGTGGCGAGATCGTAGACGCCCACGGCGGCCACGTTCTTCGGCCCCGCGGCAGACGGCTTGACGCTCGCGCCGAGGTCGGAGCTCACCGCCCAGAGGCGCCCGCGCTCGACGTCCACGGCGATGCCGAGCACCGAGCAGAGGCGTGGGTCGTCGACGACACGGGAGACGCCGCCATCGCCGTCCACCGCGTAGATCGCCCCCTCCCTGAACGAGCTCACAAGGAATTTGCCTCTGCTGCTGTCGAATTCGATCGTCTCCGGATACAGCGCCGGCCTGTGGACGGTGATGGGCTGTCCCGTGCGCTCCAGGGTGACGACCTCCGTGCGAGCGCAGCCGGCGGCCGTCAGCCCGATCGTCGCAACCGCGCACAGCGCCCGGGCGGTCAACCCCGCACGCGCCGAGCGCGCAGCCGTGCGCCGCGCGCTCGGCGTCCTGTTCATGATCGACATGTCAGCTCCTGTTCTGCTGAGGTATCCCCTCAGTTTCTTCGGAAAGTCACAGGGAGACAGGGAGACGGAGAGGGAAGTCTTCAAATACTCCCTGTTTCCCCGCTTCCCTGCTCAAATTCCCCGCTGAAAATGGCTGCAAAACGAGGGGATTCTCGGCCTGTTCTGGACAGGCTCGTGCGGTGTGCGGAGCGCGCTACCGAGGCGCGCTGCCGGACGCCCGGGGGCGCCTCTCCCACGTCGTCCATTCGTCGACGAACCGCTCCTCGATCCAGGCCTTCGCGGCGCGCGCGTGCCTCAGCTCCTGGCGCAGCTCGAGCACCAGAACGGCAGCCTGGGTGTCCTCGCGCTGCGCGTCGGGGAGGAGCAGCGCCTCCTCGAGCCGCGCCTCGATCTCCTGCTCGCGGCGCGCGAGCTCGACCATCTGCTCGCTCGCAGCGGCCGCGTCGGGCGGCGATGCCGTCGCGTCGAGGGCAGCGCCACGATCCCGCGCGAGCGCGTCGCCCGCGCCTGCCGCGAGCAGCGGCGGCCGCGCGCGCGCCACCTGGACGCTCAGGCCCGCAGCCGCCACGCCGGCCGCGGCGAGGCTGGCGATGGCCCGCCGCCGGCCCCGAGGGCTCGGCGTGGATCGCGCCCGGCTCCCTGCATCGAGAAGGCGCCTGACGCGCGGGAGGAGCGCGCCGGACGAGCGCGCCATGGCCGGGACCAGCGCGCGCCGCGGGGCGAGCGACGCGCCCGACGCGACCTGGACCAGCGCGCGCGCCAGACCGAGGGGATCCCCCGTGAGCTCGACGGCGCGATCGTCACAGGCGAGCTCCGCTGTCTGGCGGAAGCGGGACGACGCCCAGTGCACGAGGGGATGCACCCACAGGACCGACTGCACGAGGCCCGCGGCCGGAAACCACAGCCCGTCGCGGCGCTCGAGGTGCGCCAGCTCGTGCGCGAACACGGCGTCGACCTCCGCGTCGGTGAGGGCTGCGAGCCTCGCCAGCGGGACGCAGATCTCGGAGGCTCCGATCACGAGCGGGCTGCCGATGCCGGCGCTCTCCGTCAGCGCGACCCGGCGCAGCCCGGCCCGGGCGCGAAGCCGCTCCAGCCGCTGGAGCAGCCGCGCGTCCTGCACCTCCCTGCGCCCGCGGAGGCCACGCCACAGCAGCAGCGCCGACGTGGCGAACCGCAGCAGCCCCAGCGCGGCCGCTCCGGCCGTGCACGCAGCGAGCAGGCTCCACCCGGGGCTCCCCCCCGCGCGCCGCGCCGGCGATGCGGCGCCGGCGCTCTCCCTGGTCGAACCGCCCTTCTCCGGCGCGGCATCGAGGACCGCCGGCGCGGGAGCGTCCTCGAGCGACAGGACAGCGATCTCTCCAGGAGATGCCGTGTCCCCGGGCGCGCGCTCGAAGCCCCATGACATCGCCGCCGCGAGCAGCACCGTCGCGAGCGGACCGAACAGCGCCATCTTCCAGAGCAGGTGCCGCGTGGCGGACGAGAGGGAGCTCCGCCGAGCCAGGAGCGCCGCCGCCCCGGTCCACACCGCGGCGTGGGCCGAACAGGTGAGCAGCAGCGCCAGCCAGAGGGCCGCGATGCCGGGCCAGGTGCCCGGCCCTGCGAGCAGGTGGAGCGCCAGGATCACGCGCCTTTCTCCTTGATCAGCCGCTGCATCTCCTCGAGCTCTTCAGGGCTGAGCTGCTCCGACTCCAGGAGCTGCGCGGTGAGGGCCGAGGCCCTGCCGCCGAAGAACGAGCGGAGCACGCGGTGGAGCACGCCCCTCGCCGCCTCCTTCTGGTCGACCGACGCGCGGTACACGAACTGCCTGCCAGACCGCTTGCGCTCCACCCACCCCTGCTGGCTGAGCCGCTGCAGCAAGGTCGCCACCGTCGTGGGAGCGAGCTCCCGCCCGTCCTCCGCCATCGCCGAGACGACATCCCCGACGGAGCCTTCCCCGACGGCCCAGAGGGCCTTCATCACGGCGAGCTGCAGATCGGTCAGCGCTTCGGTGCCCACGACGACAAGTGTCGTTCATGGGCGGCCGTTCGTCAACTACAAATGTAGTCGCCCGAGTTCCGGGGGGACGGCCGCCGGGATCCCGGGCCCGGGTCGGGCCGCGCGCTACGTCGGCAGCTCCTCGAACTGGGGGAAGGCGTCCGTGATCTGATGCCAGGGCGCCTTCGAGCCGACGTAGATGTGGTGATCGGGCCCCTTCGTCGGCGCGCCGTCGAGCGTGCCGAGCTGCACGTGAGCGAAGCGCTGCTCGCGGACGACGTCGTACACGGGCGAGAAGCACTGCTTGCAGAGGCAGCGGTACCCGTCCTCGGACTCGCCGACCCGGAGCAGGTGCTCCCGCCCTGCGGTGACGCGGAGCCTGTCGATCTCGATCCCGCCGACGGCGGCGCAGGCCGCGCCGGTGCGCCTCCGGCACCTCGAGCAATGGCAGTAGAAGGCGTAGCCGAACGCGTCGTCGACCTCGAAGCGCACGGCACCGCAATAACAAGCTCCGTTCAACATGGCCCGTTTACCTCTCTCGAACGCGGCGCTGGAGAGCGCCGCTCTGGCTCCCTCGAACGCGGCGCCTGGGGGCGCCGCTCTGGCTCCCTCGAACCCGGCGCCTGGGGGCGCCGCTCTGGCCCTCGCGCCCCCCTCACCCGTCGGGGAACGGGATGAACTCGATGTCGTCGCCCGGCACCTTGGGGAAGCGCCCCGCCTTCCAGTCCTGCTTCGCGCGCTCGATGCGCTCCGGCGAGCTCGAGACGAAGTTCCACAGGATGTGCCGGTCGCCGTCGAGCGGGGCGCCGCCGAGGAGCATCACGCGGCTCTGCGAGAGCGCGCGGAGCGCAGGCCGCGCGCCCGCGCGGAACACGAGCATCGTCCCCTCCCCGAAGCGCTGGCCCTCGCAGCCGACCGACCCGTCGATCACGTAGGCCGCGCGCGCCGCGTGCTCCTCGGGCAGCGGGAGCGTCGCGCCCGCGTCGAGCTCCGCGTGGACGTAGAGCGTCGGCGACAGGACGCCGACCGGCGAGCGCGCGCCGTAGGCCTCCCCCGCGATCACGCGCAGCACGGCGCCGTCCCGGGTGACGACGGGGATCGTCGCCGCCGGGTGGTGCTCGAAGCGGGGCGCGTCCTCCTCGTGCTCCGTCGGCAGCGCGAGCCAGCACTGGACGCCGTGGAGGTGCGTCTCGTGCGCCAGATCGCCGCGCTCGGAGTGGACGATGCCGCGCCCGGCGACCATCCAGTTGACGTCGCCCGGCCGGATCGGCTGCGCCGTGCCGAGGCTGTCGCGGTGGAGGATCTCCCCCTCGAACAGGTACGTCAGCGTCGCGAGCCCGATGTGCGGGTGCGGGCGCACCGAGATGCCCTGTCCCACCGCGAAGCGCGCAGGGCCCATGTGATCGAAGAAGACGAACGGGCCGACGAGCCGGCGGCGGACCGACGGCAGCACGCGCCGCACGGAGAAGCCGCCCAGATCGCGGGAGCGCGCGTCGATGACGAGCTCGATGGCGTCCGCGGGCGAGTCCACGCAGGCGGGTTCATGGTCGGCATAAAGGCTCATCAGGGGGGCTCCTTCGCAGCGCTGGGCGGGGTGCGCGGGGCGTCGCCTCGGTCCAGCGATCGCTACCCTAGCCCAGGAGGAGGTCCGGATGTCGAGCGCCTCATGGCCCAGGTGTTTGCCTGGCTGCGTGTGAGGTGATGCCGAGCCGCCCGGCCCCCGGGGAGGGTGCCCGTCGCGCGGGGCAGCGACGGGCGGAACATGGAATGGCCCGAGCCTGTACGAGCTCGACTGGGGGCGCGGGGCTCTGCGTGTTCGCGAGGACGCGCTCCCGCAGCGCTGCGGGGACTCTTCTGTGCGCGCTTCGCGAACGAGACGCGGTCGTGTGCCCCCACGTTCGGGCGCACGGGCGATGTCGTGCAACTCGGAGCGCGACCGCGGGCGCGCCGTCAACCGCAGCGGCGGCCCGCCCAGGGCGCCGCCGCGGGTCGCGCTCGCTCGTGGCGCTGGCACGCGGGCGACCTCGTGCAGCCTAGGCGCACCGCCGTCCGTGCGCTCTCACGGCCACGTGGACAGACCGCCAGTGACAGCAGCCTGACGAACACTGGCGCCGCAGACAGCTGCGCAGTGGCCCACGCTCTGGACGGTATGACCCATGTCCATTGGGATACTCTCCTCCCAGTTGCATTTGACGCCCAATCCTGCCATCAGAAGAATTGGCTGCATCGCCAGGTTCTCCGGGCGGTAACAAAGGGGGAAGTAACCGATGAGAACGGAATGCGGACGGGTCGCATCGGCGGCGATGTTCGCTCTCGTGATCGGTGTCGCTTCGACGCAGGTAGAGGCATCGGAGCTGAGCGCCGGTGTAAGTCTCGGCTGGATCCACGCTGGCACTGCGCCGCGCTTCGCGGTAGGCCCGCACGCTGGGATATCGTGGCACCTTGAAAAGAACCTCCTGTTGAAGGTTCATGATCTGTGCAGCGTTCTACCTCCAATCCAGACAGGCGGACCCGGCGTTTACAATCACACCTCCGTTGCCCTTGGATATAGCTGGAGGGATGGCGACATTGGCGTGGGCCCATCGGTTGCGCTCTACCTCATGCCAGCGTGCGGAAGCACCTTGTGTGGACAGGTTGCCGGGATGGCGGTAGGCGGACATGCGCAAGCCAACGCGTACATTGCGGGGCCGCTGGGCATATCGGCGAGCGCCAATCTGGATTGGATCGACGGAAGAAGTCTTGTTCTACCAGGCTACGCATCCGTCGTTGTCGTTGCCGGTCCCGTGATGCGATGGAGTTCCAGATGAGCTCAAGAACGAGCCTGTTTCTCATCGTCGCTATCGCAATCTGGGCGTTGGCGGCGTGCAACTGGACGGTGGGAGACTGCTACCCTCGCGAGGAATGGACCTCGGGCGCAGGTGCGGGGCCAGGTTCGGAGCCCGTTCCGGTCTTCAGCTCCAGCGCAGCCGGTGACTTCGGTGATGCGCCATCGGGAGAACGGCAAGGCGCCGGAGAGCAAGAGATCCAGTGCAACAAGACGGATAGCTCAGAAGAAGAGGAAGAAGAGCGCCCGAGAGATAGCTCGGAGAGTCCGACAAATGGCACATGCTCAGGCCCCGGTGACACCGTCGGAGACGGCCAGACTTACGTATTCTGTAGCGACCTCTGCGTTTCGAAGTGTCCGCCGGCCGGAGTGAACGGCTTCTCGCCAACCATCTTCAGTTTCGTCACGACTATCCCCGACGACGGAACAGGCGAATCCGGAGGCTGGCAAAAAGCCACCGTCAGTCTGAAGGTCAAGCGGTGGGTTGAGATATATCCGGAGTTCTGGGAATGTCCACAGATGACGTTCGGGATGCCGCTGCGAAACAAAGATCAGGGGCAGATTCCAGCGGGCGAGGCCGCGCGCATCAGTGCCGACGTGGCGACCAAAGCTTCGCGTAAAATAATGAGGGCAAACCCCACTATTCCGCGAGGAATCTACTGTACCATGTTAAAGGACGAGATGGACATCAGCCTCCGCAAGCGCGTGGCCGGGTCCAGAGTCACACAGCCATGAAGCACGGGGTCGAGGAGTTGTTCGACGTCGTATATCGCTACTACCCTCGGCGAGTTCCGTACGAGGATCTTGGTCGCGTGCAAACAGAAGAGGATCGACGGCTGGTGGACGCCCGTCGCCGAGCCAGCGCCGATTGCGAACGGTGGCTTGGCATGTTGCGGCGCCTGCGTGAGCAGTTCCCCGAGAACGAGGTCGATAATTTCTCAGTTCATCTCGCGATGGGAAGCCACGACGGCTGTTATTCCGGTTCTCTCTATCTTCCGAAGGCCACCGGAGAACACCGACATGCAATCGAACTGAGGGTGAGCTTCCTGGTCCCTTATTACATCGTCTACGGCTCGCGCCTCGTTGATGACCTCGAGGGGATCGAGAGCCAGAAGTCGCTCCGCGCGACGCCACCTCGTGCCGTCACGATCTTCGTCCATGATACGGCCTACATCCTGCCCGCCTGGGTTGGCAAGCTGATCAAGCTGATCAAGCCCGAGCTTGTTGAACCACCTTCGATGGAAGATAAACCCACGCGGCAGGTCATCTCCTTTGAGCTATCGCCCGATGAGCAGCCGTACGCTGCAGGGATCGCCCAAGAGATCGAAGCGACATGGGGATACGAGCGCATGCCGCCGGAGGTCGGCAACGTGGTCGTGCCGGACGTGGCGACCAATCTACGACGTTTGGGAGAGGCCAGGCTATACGATTGCCTTTTTTCAGACGCATGGTAAGCCGGTGATGCTCTCAACCTCGACACTCACCGACACCCAAGCGATCTGGCAGAGCATGAAGCGCAGCGGACCGGGCTCGAACCGTCCACAGCGGGCCGAGCTCGCCGACGTGACCTTCGACCTTCGCGCCCGGTTCTATCGAGCCGGATAGCTCGCTGCGGTAAGCTTCGATCCAGTTATTCAGGAAAGCGCAGTGTCTCGACCTTGATGCCGTCCTCCCCCGTGATCGTCTCGCCCGACCAGTCCCAGCTGATGCCGCCCTTGCCCGGCGGACCGAGCTCGTAGGTGACGCCCTCCAGCGTGAGCTGGTCCTCGTCGAGGTAGGCGATGCCGATCGAGTCGCCGCCGCGCCCGGGGCCGCCGTAGCCGCCGTCGCCCCCTCGGCCGCCGTCGCCACCCTTGCAGGACCACGTGCCGTCCCCCACGGCGCCGCCTAGTTCGCCTCGGCCCCCTTCGCCGCCTTCCTCGGGCTCCCCGCCGTCGCCGCCTGGACCCGCGTCGATGGTCGTGATGACGCTATCGCGCAGCGTCAGCTTCGCGTGTAGCGCGATAATGCCGATGGTCGGGTGCCCGTTCTCGCCCGCTCGGCCGCCCCTGCCGCCGCAGCCGCCGGCGCCTCCCGAGCCGCCGCCGGCACCTCCCTTGGAGGCCACGCCGCACGTGGAGAGCCCCCCTCGACGGCCGCCGCCCCCGCCGCCACCTTGGCCCGGCATGCCCCTTTCGCCGTCGCCTGCCCAGTCGCCCTCCCATCCTGTCTCGGTGATACGCCCGATGCCCAGACCCGCGGCGCCGACGGCGCCGTACCTGCCGGAGCGCCCGGGGTGTCCATCGCCGCAATAGGTGGGCACGTCCCCGACGCCTCCCCCCCCATCATGCCCGGAGTTTGGAGTTGGCGACGGCTCCCCGTCGTCCCCGTCCTCCGCGCCGTCGGGGAGCCCGTCGCCTCCCTTGCCGCCAACGCTCGGGATTCCGCCGTCGCACCGATTCACCACCGCCGGGCCGCCGGAGACGGTGTCTGCCGAGCACGCATCGCCGCCGTACACGCCATCCGGTCCTGTCGCTGCCTCATTTAGCCCGCCCCATTTCTCCCCTTCGTGACCTGCCCACCCGTACGACGTGCCAACCTCGCTCCGGATGAGCTCCACGACCGTGCCGGATTGCACGAGCATTCCGATCGGGCCGCCCGACTTGAACCGCATGTCGACGATCGTCGATACCCCGTCCGCGGCTCCCGTATCTCCGGCGCTCGCTGGTACGACGGTCAGAGCGATGTCGTCGGTAGGTGAAATCTGAAGGATCGAGCGCGCGCCACGGGGCATCCGCTTCCAGTCGATGCAGCTGAAGCCGCCGATGAGATCCACGCCGGAAGGCAGCGCGAGGGGCCCGAAGAAGCCGTCGGCGCACGCGAACACGCGCCCTCGTGCGGCACGCGCGAGCTCCACGGCGCGCTGCAATGTGCGCACGGGCCGCTCCTTCGTACCCGGGTTCGCGTCGTCGCCGTCGCCCCAAACGCCGGCCACGAACACCCCGCAGCCATCCTCCCACACGTCCGCGGCGAGGCGCTCGAGACAGAACGACTCTGGCGGCGCGTCACCCTGACACGACGAGGTACCGTCGCAGCCCGTTCCGCCCGGCTCGTTGGGACCCGGTGCGGTGCCGCAGCCGGCCGCGACGAGGAGCAGCGCGGGGGACAGATAGATCGCTCTTGTGGTTCGCATCGTTCTCCCTCGATGTCGTGTCGTGCATGCGGGCATTCATTGGGGCGGTGGGGGATCGGGGACTTCGAATTGCCGGTAAGGCATGGAGTCGCCTTGCAGGCCCCTGCCGACGTGGTCATCAGGCGCGGCATTGCCGGCCAGTCCGCCGTCTCCACCTCTTCCGGCCTTCGCAGGCGCGTCCGGCCCGAAGCTCACGGAGGCAGCGATGGACGCCACGCCATACGAAGGGCCACCGAGGCCACCTCCGGCATCGCCTCCGCGACCGCCGTTGCCTCCACGGCCGCCGCTGCACGCAGGCCACATGTCGCCATAGCCGACCCCACCCCAACCGCCCTGAAGCCCAACGCCGCCTGGTTGGCCCGTTCCGCCGACCCCACCGCGACCGCCGTTGCCCGCGAACACCTCCGTCCGCTCGAGCGTCAGCGCGCTCCCCTGCAACGCAATGATGCCGAAGCTCGCCCCGCCATAGCCGCCGCCCTTGCCTCCCTGGCCGCCGCAGCCCCCGCTTCCTCCCGAGCCGCCGGCCGCCCCGGCCTGAGGTCGGCCCGCCGGGCACGCCATCATCTCGCCTCGCGATTTGCTGCCGCCGCCGCCGCCGCCCCCCTGGCCGACGCCGCCCTTCTTCCCGTCCTCACCCCGGACGCCGATCCAGCCATCGATGCTGAGCTGGCCTATGCCCACCGCGCCGGCCGCGCGACCGCCGTCAAGGCCGTCCTTCCCGCCTTTGCCAGCACTGCAATGCTCGCTCTCCGCGCCAATGCCTCCAAGGCCGTAGCCTTCTGGATTCTCCGCGGGTACCAGCTGCCCCGCAGCGCCATGGCCCCCCGATTCAATGTCGCCGTAGCCCCCAGATCCGCCCGTCGACTCGATGCCGTCGTCGCACACCGTCACGACGAGGAGAGCACCTTTCGCGAAGTCCGCGGTACAGGCGTCCGCGCCGTCGTTCCCCTGCTCGCCGCCGTTGGCCGGTTCGCTGCGGGCGTCCTCTCCCGGCTCCCCGTCCTTGCCGTTGCCCGCGATGATCTGGCTGTCCCGCACGATCGCCCTGGCCCTGGAGCTCAGGATCATCGCGATCGACGACTTGCCATCATCCGCGGACGCATCGGCCGTCTCGACGCGCACGCCGAAGATCACAGACTCCGCGTAGTCCCCCGCGAGTTCCGCATCCGCCACCCCGAGGACCCGCAGCGGGATCCCCCCCGGCGGAGCGATGATCGTCGGGTGATCCGGTCCTCCAAACGACCCCTCATACGACCAATCACCGTCGTCGTCACAGAAGCGGCTGCCCCAGAGGTCGACCCCGGAAGGCAGCGTGATCTCCTCCTCGAACAGCCCGCCGCACGCATACACGCGCCGGGTCGCCGCCTCGCCGTTGCCTCGTCCGCTCGCGGCGATCCCGATCGCCTGTTGCAGGGTCTTCACCGGTGCGTCCTTCGTGCCAGGGCTCCTGTCGTCACCCGACAACGGGCTGACGAATACGCCGCACTCGTCGAGCGCCATCGTCGTCGCTGGGTCGCCGTCACAGAAAGTCGGCTCAGGCGCTGGGGCACACTCCATCACTTCCCAGCAATCGTCGCGGTACGAAGTGCAAGCTATTAGCGTGCTGCTCGCTCCCCACGCACACACCGCGACAGCAACAGCGGCGGCCAATGCTCGTCGGCCTTCCCGTGGCCGCATCCCCTCGGTACCCGGCATGGTCACCACACCCCCTCGATCCGCACGCCCGTCTCGTGCCCGGTCACGACGGGCGATACATTGACCCGATCCTGAGCTGGCGTGCGTTCCAAGAAGGAGAAGTCGGTGAAGAAGGACGCGGCGGTGGCCGCGCCGATCACACCGCCCGTGATGACAAGGGCCGTACCCACCCGGTCGGACAGGTTGCGCGCGTCGCGCAGGCGCCGCAGCTCGCCGCACGGCGAGCGCTCTGGCGCTTGCCAGCACATGGACGAGCTCGCGCTTGGGTCGCTCATGAGCTGGTCCCGCCGAGCGCTCATATCCTGGTCGAGCTTGCTGGCGCTGATCATGAGGATGGCGCCTGTCGATACGGTGCCCGTCGCGAGCGTGATTCCCACGATACGCAGCGTCCCCGGCCAGGAAGCCCACGGGCTGGGGGCCTGCGCGCGCGGAGGGGGCAAAGCGCGCACGGGGGTCGGCGTCGCGGTCGCGGTCCCCTTGGTGCCGCTCGCCTCCTTGGTGCCGCTCGCCGCCGCACACAGCAACGGCATCGTGAACTCGTGCTCCGCGCCCGCCACGGCGCGCAAGTAATGAAGCGCGTCCTTGCAGCCCGGTGCACGGCCCCGCACCATGTGTTGGCCTGGCTCGAAGAACAGCGTGTAGGTCCGCGCGGTCCGGCCGATGCGCTTGCCGTCGATGAGCACCTCGGCGTCGGGCGGATCGACGCCGAGCACGAGCCGCGCGACGTGCGGCGCTGCGTTGCGCTGCCCTGCCTCGAATCGCTGCTGGAGCGCTTCTGGCAACACTTCGCGCTGTTCGAGGCTCCTGGCCAGGTGCTCGGCCGCGTCGCGGTACTTGTGCAGCGCAAGCTCGCAAAGGCCGAGCTCACCCGCGAGCTCCGCGCGCTCCACCTCGGTGCTGGTCGCCGCGTCTGCGGCCTCGAAAGCCGCCTTGTAGGCAGCATATGCCTCGGTCCATAGCCCGGCCTTGCGCGCTCTCCGACCACGGCGAACATGCTCTTTCACCGTCGACCCGTCGCTCGGTCCCGCCTTCGGATGGATATCGTCCGCGCTGGACGAGTTCGTGAAGGCTGTTGCGGCCCCGAGCATGAGAAGAATCGAGAGCGAATGCGCAGTGGAACGCATCCAGCGACGGTACTGACGCCGGCTGCTCGGCGTCAACCGGCAGGAAACCGCCACGTCTCGGCGGTTTTGGAGAGAATTGGCGGTCGGATGACGGAATGCGTTCATCCATCCGCCAGGTCCGACCGGATGTGGTCCAAATAGCTACAGATGGGCACATTGTCCGACCGAAGTCGCTCCTCCACTCAATTTTCTGAACCCTTTGGGCCGCCTCAGGTGTGCTGCTTACCGTGGCCAAGCCAGCGACCGTCTCCCTGGGCTTCGAGCTCTTCCGGCGCCTGGCCAGGCGCCACGGTGTGCCGGCGCGAGACGCCGAGGATGTCGCCCAGGAAGCGCTGCTGCGGGGGTTGGACGCCGACAAGCGGATCGAACCGGGCGGCGACCCGGGGCCGTACCGCGTCACGATCGCCGTCAACCAGGCGCGCAATCACGTCCGTGACGCGCGTGGCCGCGGCGAGGTACTGACGTCGTTCGATGAGTGCGAGATCCGAGATGAGTGCCTCACGCCGGAAGAGTTGCTCCGGAGACGGCAGCGGGAAAAGCTCGCCCGGGAGCTGATCGACCAACTCGAGCCCAAGTACCGGGATCTCGTGATCAAGCACGACCTCGAGGACATCCCGCTCGCCCAGATCGCCGCCGAGCAGGGGATCCCGCTCGACACGGTGAAGACGCGACACCGGCGGGCGCTCGAGGAACTCGAGGTGCAGGGCGGACGGCGGCGGGCGCGGCAGCGCTCTCGTGGATGGGACGACAGCGCCTGCGTGCCGGTCGCGTTGGGGTTCGGCCGCCGCGCGTCGTGGGTGACCTCCCTCCGCCGTTTCGGCATGAGGATCCTCGTTCAGGCCGCGCTCGTCCTGATGGCGGGAGCGCTCGTCTCCACGGTGCCGCCCTTGCCCGGCCTGGAATCGTGGACCAGGGCGGCGGCGGTCCGCGCCCCTGCCACCGCGCCCGCGGAGCGGGATGCCGTGGCGCCCCCCGCACGAGGTGGCGCCCACAGCGCCGCGGGTCCCGCCGGCGGAGACGGGGCGCTCGACGCAGCGGCGCCTGCCGCGGCGATCGCCCACGAGATCTCGTCGCGCACGGAACACGGAAGCGCGCACGGCGAAGCGATGGTGATCGGTACGCCCGCTCCCTCGAACGCGCAGACGACAAGTCACCGGGCCGCGCCTCCGGCGAGCGCCGTTCGACCGACCGCTGGCGAGGTCGAGAGGAGCCTGGTCGACCAGGCGCGGAGGGCCATCGAGGCCAACGACGTCATGGCCGACGTCGAGGCTCGCCGGCTGCTCGAGGCCCACGCGCGACAGTTCCCGCGAGGGCGGCTCGCCGCGGAGCGCGAAGAGCTGTTCAGGCAGCTTCGCTGAATCGTCGGCTACCCATCAACAGCTAGGCAGGCGGGGATAGCGGTGCTGCTTTCGCGCAGCGCAAGGCCGAGATCTGCCTTGTGTCGGACAAGAATGCTCAGGTCCAGGAGGCGAAAGTTCATGGAAGACATGCTGGGCGCGATGTGGCTCGTGTCGCCGCTCGGGCTCGCGATGATCGCGTGCGTCGCGATCGGCTTCGCGGTCACCGCGCGCGAAGCGCTGGGACGAGAGCGCGGGCTTCGCGAGGCGCGCGAGCACGCGCATGATGACGAGGAGGCAGCCCTCACCGATGCGAAGGAGCAGGCCGCGGGGGAGCGGGACCGATATCGGCGCCTTCTGGGCTGTCACGTCGACGCGGCGCTCGCAGAGCTGACACAGGTCCACGCGCGCCCGGTCCCCTGGCCAGGAAGGGTCCTCGAGTCGTTCTGCGCGACGACGCCTTCGTGGAGGAGAAAGCTGGCCGAGAGCACGGGGTTGGAACCGAGGGAGGTGGAGCGCTTGCTGAGGAGCGAGCTTCCTATGACGCCCGGTCTTGCTCGGCAGCTGGAGGCCTTCACCGGGACTCCTGCTCGGTACTGGGAGCGCCTTTGGCGGCTGCACGACGATCACCGGACGGACGCCGAGGAGACCGTGGTGATCCAGGTCGGCGAGCCCTTGACCAAGCGCGAGAGCTCGGCGCCGCCGGCTCCGCCCACGATGCCTGCCCGCGCGCTCGACGTTCCTCCGCCTGTGGTGCCGTCTCCCGAGCTTGCGGCCAGGAGCCCGCGCGCGAAGCTCTCGCCGCCTCCACAGCCGCGCCTTAGGTCGCCCCTCCCTGTCCGCGCCGCCACGGGGACAGAGCTCGTCCGGCGCGCTGCCACACTGACGAGCTTCCCGGTACAGCGCGACGAAGGGGGGGCGAGCTCCCCCAACGGGGCCGATTGGGAGGAAGCAGAGCGATCTCCGCTGAACACGACACTTCCGGGAGTAGGGAGCCATGGATGAGCGCCGCCGCGCCTCGCAGCTACACGCCATCAGGAGCCTGCTGGCGACCATGCCACCGCTCCGGGAACTGAGCAGCTACGGCTGACGTCATCCTTTGGTCGCGGACGCCTACGGGGAAGTCCTCGAGCCGGTGCCGCATGTGTGCGGACACGCGGCATCATCAGATTACGGGCGATTGCTCGCGGGGGACGGTGAAGCCATGGATCGTCCGTCGAATGAAGACGAGCGCGCCGCCGCGTGCGCGCTCCTGTTTTGCCCGGCGGTGGTCCGCGCCGTGCTGCGCTGGCTGGGGAGGCTGGGGGTCCCACCGTGCCATCGTACCGACGTTGCAGGCCAAGTCTGGCTCAACGCCTGGGAGAGCTGGCCCAGGTTCGATCCGAAGCGTGGCAGGCCGGAACGCTGGTTGAACGCGATCACCGTACATATTGCCTCGCACTATCACGAGCGCATGCAGCACCGCAGGCAGGAGCTCGTCGATTTCATCGATGTAGCCGATCCAGCACCGGATGCCGCTGCTGCGATGGAATCCGACAGCATCAGATCGGGCGTCGTCGACGCGGTAAACGAGCTCGATCCGCAGCTGCGCTTTGTTCTCGTGGCACACGATCTGGATGGGATCCCGATGGCCCAGGTGGCAAAAGACGCGGGGCTACCTCTCTCTACGCTCTACAAGCGACGCACAAAGGCCGTCGGTGCGCTGCGCGACATCATCGGGCTTCGGGTAACCATGGACTTCGCCCGGAGAGTGGGGTCGCAATGAGCATCAAAGGCCACGGGCCGCTCGGACGAGGCCGGGCTCACCACGACGATCGGCGCCTGCTGTCCGACCTCCGCGAGCTACAAGAACAGGCGCCTGTTGACGCTCACGATGGTTGCTGCTCGATTGCGCGGGCTGGTTGCTGGCCATCGCGAGGGTGAACGGCTGCAGTCACACCGTTGATGGCGCCGCATCGCGAGGGTGAGCGCTCCCGGTCACGGCCGTGCTGGTCGGCCCATCGCGCGGCCGAGCCTGCCGGAGTGCTCAGGCGCGTCAAGGGTGCCCCCGCCGGGGGCGCGGCGGCTACGCCGCCCTTGACCCGCCCTCCGCGCTCCGACAACCGTCCGGAGCGGGCGATGGGCGAACGGAGCCTCCGGCGGGGCTCCGGGCACCGGATGACCATCAACCAGCCTGCGCAATCGAGCAGCAACCATCGTGAGCGTCAACACACGGCCGCGCGCGGCGCATCCCCCGAGCGTCGCACCTCGCCCCCCGTCGCGGCCCTCGCGCCCACCACCGATTCGATCCCGAACGCGCCAGCGGCGCGCTCGACGCGAGCACCGTCAGCCGGGGGGTGGACCAGTTTTCGCGACCAGAGGTGGGTCAATTCTCGACGATGAAGC
This sequence comes from Sorangium aterium, assembly GCF_028368935.1. Taxonomy (NCBI): domain Bacteria; kingdom Pseudomonadati; phylum Myxococcota; order Polyangiales; family Polyangiaceae; genus Sorangium; species Sorangium atrum. Next base: position 3,620,558 of record NZ_JAQNDK010000001.1, read on the forward strand.
ACGTACTGAACCGCGGCGGCCTGGCCGGCCGCAGCCCCCTCGTCGGCCCCTTCGGTACGAGGTTGTGAACGGACCGGTATGTGTCCGGCAACCTCCCGATGAAGCGGCCGCGCCGTGTGACTCAGGCGCGATGCGGCGCGACGCCTCCGGCTGCGCGTCCGCCGCGCCCCCTTCAGGCGCCCCGGGCACTCGGCAAGGCGGCGATTGCCGCCGGTGTTAGACCGATCTACGCTAAAGCGCTGGACAGCATTTGGGCCTTGTGGCGCAGAACCGATCCGTGAGATTTTTGTGGGCGATGTCACCAGAGGCGACGATCTAGACAGCCTGGTTCAGCGGCTTCGGTTGACCAATCGACTGGAATTTCGGCAGACAACTCATGCTTGTCGCGCAGGAGAGAGTTCAAGAGCTCACCAATGACGTTTAACGCCCTGCGATCCCACGGCACTACCCCTTCGGAGCAGCTCCTTCATCAGCTCTGCTCCGGAACTTTCCTCACTTTGTGGAGCTACTCGAATCTTTACCGCGACCAAGGCCAACGAGGAGCCGCCACGGACGGGAAAGAGCTTTGCGACCTTCTCGTCGTCTGCGGCGATGACGTTCTCATCTTCTCCGACAAGTCTTGTGTTTACCCCAACGGTCCCTCTCCCGATGTCGCTTGGGCACGTTGGTACAAGCGTGCCCTTGAAAAATCTGTCACCCAGGTCTTCGGTGCAGAACGCTGGCTTCGCATGTATCCGTCACGAGTGTATCTCGATAAATCATGTACGGCAAGACTGCCACTTGAGCTTTCGGGCAAGCCGAGATTTCATAGAATCGTTGTCGCTACGGGTGCTCGGGATGCGTGCAGGCAAGCGCACGGGGAGCCTGGTAGCATAGCAATACGTCCCGATGTTGTCGGGGCGCAACACACAGCATCTGGTGCAGTTCCCTTCGTGATCGGCTTCCCCGATGAAGCAAAACGGGTTGTTCATGTTCTCGACGACATAACAGCTCCTGCGCTCCTTCGTCAGCTCGATACCATTCAGGATTTTATCGCATACCTGCGGGAGAAGGAGGCACTGCTATTGCGTGGCGGTTTGGCTTACTCGCCGAACGAGCTCTGCCTTCTCGCTACGTACCTCGCTAGCGTCGGACCAGGTGAGCGTCATATGTTCCCTGGCGGAACGGAAGCGTCACCTCTTACCATCGATCCTGGAATGTGGGACGGGCTCAATTCATTGCCTAATGTTCAAAGAAAGCGAGTAGCGGATCAGGATAGTTACCTATGGGACTCACTGATCGAGCACTTCTCTGGTCTCCTTAGGCAAGGACAGCTCGTTGGAGAAGACGCAAACAATGTCGCACAAACGGAGCTTCTTCTTCGACGGATGGCTCTCACTCGCCGTGTCGAACGGCGCCATCTCGCAAAGGCGGTTCTTGACGTTCGCAAGCGAGTCCACGAATCCGGCAAAAACTCCGCGGTGCGCACTATCGCCCCTGGAAGCGAATCAACATCCACTTCATTTGTTGTTATTGCACTGCGGAATAACGAGACCGACTATGAAAAGTACAGAAGGTTTCGACTAAAGTTTCTCGAGGCGTATGCGCATATCACCAAGAGCCGGTTTCCGGATTTGATCCATATCGTTGGATTCGCTTGCGAGCCAGAAGGGAGCGACGGAGGCTCCGAGGACGCGATCCTATTTGAGCCTTCGACCTGGACAAACGAGGATTATGCGCGTGTACGTGCCATGGCGCGCGCAATAGGTTTGAAAGAGAACCCTGACCGACGGCGTATGCGAGACTGGGAGTTCCCCAGTAGAATTGCGAAGAGCCCCGATGAACTTCGCAAGGACCGCAACAAGAAGAAGCGGGAGCGACGTTCGCGTCATGGTAAGTAAGACAATGCACAATACAAGCCCCGCCGAACATACCGTTGCACCCGGCGGGCAGGATGTACCCCGCCCACGGGTGAATGCCGCGTCGGGCCGCCTGATGAAGGGCGCCAACATGCCCCGCTGCGGTTGAAGTGCACCTGGCTAGCGTGACTGCTCGGCCACTGCTTTGGAAGCGGGAGAGTATGAGTACCAGCCAATCACATCCTCTTAAGAACATGCACACCTTCCTGTGCTTGAGCGAGGCTACGGGATCGCCGATGCCCGTGGACATCCTTCTCGACTACTTCAGGAAGCTGGAACGCGCTTCGACGTTCACCATGCTCGCGCACCTTGCCGCGATTATCGCCAACACGGACGACGGAATTTTAGGTGAAACGTCCAGGTTGCTCACTCGCAGCGCTCTCATTTTTAGTCCAGGAGATTCTGCGGTGGAGAGCGCGGTTCGCGAATATGTACTATCGGCTGCCGACGACAGAGCTATCGCTCACGAACAGGTGATCTACTTCGCACAAGCCATCGCTTTGCTGGAGTGTCCGGAAGTAGGTGAAACGCCAACAGAAGGTCTCATCGCATTCCTATTGTTGGCCGCGAACGACCATGTTCATGATTGGCTCGCTCCGGACAGCTCTCGGTTAGATCTGCTTGATAAGACTGTAGCAGATTTCTGGTTTCTCAGCCTCTTCAACCACGGCGGGGATCCGCTTCGGCAGTTGGCTCGCACGGTTCTCATGATGGATCAGCAGCCGCGTATCAATGCACTCAGCGATCCGACCAAATGGCGTGAGCTGCAGCGACACGCTCTTGGTGCACCCTTTCCCGAATATCTCGATTCTTTTCTGAGCCCCATCTTCATGCTCAGTAGATTCTGGGGCGAAAGTGCCCCCCCCGTAATGAATCCAAGTTCGTTGTTCAAAGAGACGAGCCTCGCTCCAGGGGTCGGCGAACGGTGGCTTGCTGAGTTGACGTGGTCGCTCGACGAAGCGGCAACTCATCTGGAATCTCGGAGAAGGCCCAACGGCCTGCCTCATGCGCCAACGATCTTCTATCGAAAGCCATTCGTATCGGTACGTCCAGATGTTGTTGTTGCCAGTTCGCCATGGATGGTCGCTCAGCAGCTTACGATCGGACTCTGGGGACGGTTCAACGCCGCGGCGAAGACTATGTTCGAAAAGAGGGGGAATCAGATATGGTCGAGCACATTTGGCGAGCTGTTCGAGCGATGGTGTCGGAGCCTTGTCGCAGAGGCTCAAGCGCAAGGCCTATTCGCTGGGCGTGCTTTTCTGTCTCCGAACCTAGGCGACGACAATGAGATCGAGGACGTCGTTATCTTCGATGGCAATCTAGTAATGTTGGGCTCTGTCAAGGCCAAAATCGTTCGTGAAGAAGCTGTTAAGATTGCGCACTCGCGCGACGATCCGCTTGAGTGGCTCAGGTTGTTTTTCTTCGAGTCGAGAACTGAGGGGAAAGCCAAGGGGCATCGTGCTGGTGCCCTGTGGTTGCTTCACGACAAAATCGATCGTGTAAGGGCGGGCGAGTACGAACCGAGGATTCCAAGGGACGCATATGTTTTGCCCGTACTCATTGTATTCGACGACATCTGCGATACGCCGATGCTCTACAAGTGGCTGGAGCGAGAGTGCGTCACACGAGGGGCACTGCAACAAGATGATGTTCTTCCAGTTACTCTTGTGTCTTCCGACGACTATGAAAGCATGATGGCTTTTGCGTCTCGTGGGAAATCCGTATGCGAGATGCTTCAAGAGAAGACCTCGGCGCGATGGAAGTATATTTCTCTTAAGCAATATCTAATCCATCTTCATCCTCATCTTGAGGACCATCGGCTGCCAATTGCCGAGCGGACTTTTGGCGATCTTGGTAAGAGAACACTCGACCGACTGTTTCGTCGACACCTGGCACCTCACGATGGCGAAGAGGCCAGCAATGCAGCCGACTAGCGCAAAGAGCCAACATCCGCAGCCCAACCCGCCGCTGCTGCTGACGCCGCGCCGCAGCAAAGCATCAGACGTTAGGCACGCCATTCAGATTCTCAACCGCAATATGCCAGCGTGCGCTACGATTTAGGCGGCAACCGCAGCCGCCACGGGCTGCCAGAGCTCGTTGAGCCTCGCGCGGCTACTCCAAAGGTTCAGTGATGGCAACCAGCAATTCGAAGCGAAAGGATACTCAGGCCCGTAACGATCTCGTGACGGAGGCGATCCGTCTTCGCGAGAAATTCATGACGCGGCTCGATGGGTGCACCTTCGTCGATGCAAAATCGCTGCCTCTCGACGAATGGCTTTCCAAAGTCGATGAGATCGACGGAACCCAAGAATTTATGATGTTGTCGACATGTTTTCCCACCTCGGCTCATCGCAAGGAGTATCTTGACACAATTCACTCTCGCGACGACGCGTCGATTCGCCGACTGCTGCGCCACTTCCTTCCTTCCATGGGAACGCATCCAGCCGACCTGTATCATTTGCAGGGTGTTCTGGCAGAGCTAGGCAAACAGGATGCTCGGCGCGAAATCCGGGAATACGACGTGCGGCTCCTGCGATATCTTGTAACGAAAGGGAGTGAACCTGTCTGGGAGGGAATCCACTGGGTCCTAGATGCCGTCCGTCAAGCTCCACGTGACGCAGTGCAGGTACTTCGGACTTTTCTTCGTGCAAACTGGCAGCAGTTGTCAGATGCCTATATTGCTGGACTTGAAGATGCTGCCGAGATTATTCGGTGGCGATATCTGATATCGCCTCATACCAGAGACCGCTGCAAAGGCGTCGTCGCAAGTTTGTCGCCCCGAGATCTGGAGCTACTTGCCGCCGCCCTTTACGACGCGATGGGATATCGGTACGAGGTGACGCGCAAATCCAAGGATGGCGGTGTCGACGTTATCGCATTGAGCGAATCAGGGAGGAAGCGGCAGCGCCACCTCATTCAATGTAAGCACACGCGCTTGGTGGGCGTTGAACCCGTTAATCAGATCTTGGCAGTCGTGGAACGCCGCAGAGCGACACAAGCGGTGCTGCTGACATCCGGCCGGTTTACCAAGGGCGCGCTCGCAATCCAAGCGGAGGAAGATCGCGTCGAACTCGTCGATGGTGAAACTCTAATTTTGCGACTCAATGAGTATCTCGGCCCTGACTGGTACACGCGCAGCGAGCGCATTCTCGCTGGCGTCGCGCGCCGTGTAGGGAGGACAAGCTAACTGCGAGCACACATCTGCATCCCTCGGGTAGAACTATTGAATTGGGGACGCGAGCCGCCCCGGCCGAAAACCGCGCAGAACGCGGGCTCGAGTAGAGTAGATGGAGGGGCGCCTCAAAATGGGCTGGTGGCCGACGCGTGTGTCGCTTTCGCGCACCCACGCGCGGCACAGCCCCATGGCCTCAACGCTCGGGTGCTGCGCCGGCCAGCGCGACGCGCCGGAACTTTGCCTGTGGCCGGCGTGATGCCTGGGGCGTGTCGATTCGTTCGAGCAGGCGGACGGCCGAGATGGGTGTCGAGCAGGCGTGCCTTGTATCCTGCCTGGTGCGTGGTCGGGGTTACCTTCGAGTGAGCGGGCCCGCCCGTGGGGGAGGGCTGCCATCGGTGCGGGCTCCCCCCCGTCGCCGGACGTTGCGGGCACGACGAGCAACCGGCCGATCGTCTCGTGGACGACACGAGCCGCAACGTGATCCCCGAGGGCGACGGCACGGGTGAGCGTCTCGGCGAGCGAGGCGACCACCGCGGCGCGCGGCGACGGGTCGGTCGGCGCGAGCTCTCCGAGCCCGACGCTCGCCGGTTGGGCCCAGGTTGGGCCCGCGCCTTCCGAGGGGCTGCGATCCGTCGTCAGGCCCCTCCCAAATCCCGGGGGATCCGCCCGATCGCGCCGGTTCGCCACCGCAAATTCGTCCTTGGGCCTCGTCGCTCGTGCGGAGGGGCGGACGACGCAAGGCGCAACGATCTCAACAGTCTCACGCGACAGGGAAGGCTCGGTTCTCCTCCGCTGCGGCCCAACTCGGGCCCAACCGGCCGCCTTCGAAAGCTTCTTCTTCGGCGGCGCGGGCGCGGGCTCGCTCCCGCAGAAGGCGCCGTCTCGTGTCCCGCTCCGCGATCTCAGGTCGCTGAGCCCGGGCCAGGTCGGGCGGCTGGCTCAATCCAGCGGATCCCCATCCTCGTCGATTGCGACGGCAAAGGGCCCCGCGCTTGGCCCCGCCGGCATCACCCACCGGCCGGCCACGGCGTCGGGCGCGACGCCGGCGAGCTCCGCGATGCGCTCCTGCCAGTGCTCGGACGCCTCGGTCGCGCAGCGAATCACCGTGGACGCCGTCTTGCCCACTGCCGGCTCGGCCTCCAGCACCACGGCGACCTCCGCCGCGAGCGCCGCGTCCGCCTCGACGATCTCGGCGTCCGGATCGGACCGGCGGATCAGATCCGCGACGCGCGAGGCCTCCGACGAGCCGAGCACGTACGTCCCCACCTGCGCGCGTTGCGCTTCCACGAGCCGGCTGAGCGCGTCCTTGCCCGCCTCGCTCAACCCAGCAAGGTCGAGCGGCACCGCCCGCGTACGGGCCGAGCGCCCCGCCTCGGCGAGCGCCTCGGCAACGGCGCGCTCGTCCACGATCTCGCCTCCGAGCACCACGACATCGCCGAAGCGGTGCCGGCGGGCCACCTCCCTTGCGGCCAGCGAGGCGCCCTCATGGAGCGCGATCCCTGCCCGCGCGCACCCGACCCGCACGGCCGGGAGCGCCGCGCGGGACGCCGCCGCGCTGGCCAGGAGCACCGCGGAGATGCCGTATCCCCGCACCAGGTCGAGGCAAAGGAGCACGAGGCGGGCCGCTGACACCCGCGACAGCGTGCTGTAGGGGGAGTGGCGCGTGTCGGAGAGGTGGACGATCCGGTACCCCTGCACGAGCGACGCGATCTGCGACGGGAGGCGCGCGGCGGCGCCGCGCTCATCGAGAATGACGAGGGTTCGCTGGCTGGATGAGCTCATGACTGGCGTGGGGCGAAATGTAGCAGGTGGAGCTGACCGTTCGGAAGGCGGCCGATCGAGTAGGTGATGCGATTCACGCACGCGCGCTGCGCCGGCTGCCCTGACTGGGACTCCAGCCCTTCGAGCGTCTCCCTGGGCGCGTGAGAGCCCGAGTGCACCTGCCCCGGCGCGAGGGAGCGGAGGGCCGCGTCGTCGCGGGTCATGATGTCCCGTAACGAGCGCAGCGCCTGGTTGCGCGAGCGGAAGACCGTGTTCGTCTGCTTTGTCGGCCGCGAAGTCGCGAGCGCGGCCGGATCCTGGCCCGGGCCCGGCACGTGCGCACGCGCGTGCCCCACGTTGTTCCCGAAGCTGCGGTTCTCGGAATCCTCCAGCAGCCGCTCGGCCTCGCGAAGCGACGCGAGGCCGAAAGGATCGATCCACGCAAACGGGTTGACCGCATAACCGTAGTACCCCGACCCCCCGGCCACGCCGAGCGGATCCGGGGAGACGAACATGCCATCTGCCGGGTCGTAGTAGCGATAGCGGTTGTAGTAGAGGCCGGTCTCGGCATCTTCGTACTGTCCCGGGAACCGCAGCGGAGTGCTGGCGCCGCCGTCGCGCGGCGCCTCGAGCCCGAAGGCCCGCCGCTCCAGCGAACCCACGATGGCGCCCGCGTCGTCGAGGAGCTGCTCCGGCGTGCCGACAGGATCATTGACGTAATGAACCCATCGCCCATCGGCCTCGCGGTGCGCCGCCGGGAGTTGCAAGGGGCCGTGCCCATGGCGATGGCCGGGTGGTTACGGCGGGAAGACTACGGCGGGCTCAGGGGAGAGGCGCCGGCGAGGTCGTGCGATCCGCGCATGCCGAGCGGGTCGGCGAGCGAGAGCGCCGAGAGCTGATTCGGCTAACTGAAGAGCGTCTTGCTTGCGTGCCTTATTGATGCGACGTGTGACCGAATTCCACGGGCAACATCGACCCATGCTTCGTCGCGATCTTGCCACTTCGTGATCTCTTTTCGGTTCGATGGAAATGGCGGAAGTCGAGCGATAAGGGCATCATCGTCGGTCATGTCGACCGGGCTCACTAGAATTGGAACAATAACAGCGCTACTATGGCACTTCTCGATCTTGTTCATCATATCGCGCTCGTAGAGCTCGTTGAGGTATTCGGCGCTAATCAGTAGAAGTATGATTCTTGCGAGCTCCAGATTTCTCCATACCTGCTCTTTTAGATCTTCGCCACCCAGAACTTCTCCCTCGTGCCAGGTTCGAATAATCCTCTGGTGTCTGAGCATGCAGAGGTGATTCATCAGTTTCTCTCTGTGTTGCTCGTCGACGCGGGCATTCCCGCAAAACACGGGCACAGGCTCGAGGTCCTCTTGTGGATTGTGGTCGCGGGTGCGTCTCGGTGTCCACACGGACGAGCGTTGCCGAGGAACCCACAGTCGGTTGGTTCTGACATCCCGAGTTGAACGCTCGGCCGTTGCTCCAACGTGCTCCGTGCGCTCATCTCGCGTATCGTCCGCCCGCTCTTTTTGCGCGTTCGTGACATCGTGAGCCAACGACTCGATGGCTTTGACAATATTGTCGACGCTGCGAGCGATTTCGTGTTTCTTGGACGCCGGATCGAGCAGGTTCCGAGCGTCAAATTTTGGTGTTCGGACGATACGAACGTGGGAGTCGTGAGATCCTCTAGCGGTCGTCGTGCGTAATAGAACGTCAACAGCCCTGTTGATGGAGCCGCGCTCGGCGTGCTCGAAGGCGGACCCCCAGGCGGCCTGCTTCTCGAGGATGCCGGTGGCGAGGGCGGCGCGCTCGGCGTGCTCGAAGGCGGACCCCCAAGCGGTCTGCTTCTCGAGGATGCCGGTGGCGAGGGCGGCGCGCTCGGCGTGCTCGAAGGCGGACCCCCAGGCGGTCTGCTTCTCGAGGATGCCGGTGGCGAGGGCGGCGCGCTCGGCGTGCTCGAAGGCGGACCCCCAGGCGGTCTGCTTCTCGAGGATGCCGGTGGCGAGGGCGGCGCGCTCGGCGTGCTCGAAGGCGGCCCCCCAAGCGGTCTGCTTCTCGAGGATGCCGGTGGCGAGGGCGGCGCGCTCGGCGTGCTCGAAGGCGGCCCCCCAGGCGGTCTGCTTCTCGAGGGTGCCGGTGGCGAGGGCGGTGCGCTCGGCGTGCTCGAAGGCGGCCCCCCAGGCGGTCTGCTTCTCGAGGGTGCCGGTGGCAAGGGCGGCGCGCTCGGCGTGCTCGAAGGCGGCTCCCCAGGCGGCCTGCTTCTCGAGGATTCCGGTGGCGAGGGCGGCGCGGTCCCCGATGCTGGAGAGGCGCTCCGCGAGGCCGGCTATCCGGGTGGCGACCGACGCCTCATCCGCAAGTCGGAGCATGTCGATATAAGACCTCATGCGCGTTCATACGCTGAACCTGCTTGCAGTAGCTTGTCAAGCGGCACACGTGTGCGAATCCAGCCGCATCGGTGGGGCTGTCCACCGGACATCTTGCGTGCAGCCAAGCGGTTGGAGAGGACACCTCGGGCGGCAGGAGCCCCATCGGGCGCTATGTCCTCACGGCAGCGTCCGCTTCCTCGCATCCGGGCTGCGCCAGCACGCCGGCACGCCGGTTCGGCACCGGGATCCGTCCCGCCGGCCTGGTGCCCGGCGGCCGGCTCTCGCATGAGCCGCGAACTCGGTGCGGCCGGCGTCGGGGCGAACATCGATCTCCACCCGGTCCCCTTCCTCAGACCCCGACGTCGATGTGAAGGCGATCCCGACGGGGAGCCCACCGCTGCCTCCGCCACCGATGCTGCCGGCGCTGCGGCCGTGCCGTGGTGCCGCGGAAGGCCAGAGCCGCCGTGTGGTGCACGGAGCTCGGCGGGCGCTCCGCGGGGTCGCACAAGGTGAGAGATGCTGTGCGTTGAGTACGCGGGGGACGGCTGCGGAGATCAAGGGGCACGCCGGGCGCTCCGCGGGAGCGGCTGCAGCCACAAGATGGACGCACGCGAGCTCGGGATCGCGCCGGCGTCGCGCTGCTTGGCGCCGGAGCAGACAGCGGCCGCGGGGTCGAGGTGGATGCCGGCGCGCGCGGAGCCGTCGCCGGCGCCGAGCTTCACCTGGATGACTTCGCGCGCGAAGTCGGCACGCCGCGCGTCGGCCAGCTGGCGCCCGTTCTGCGCGACGTACATGGCGCCGGAGCAGAGAGGAAGGCCGCATTCCTCGCTCCGGAGCGGCCGCGGGTGCGCGGGGTCCCCGAAGGCGCGCTCCATGGCGCTCGAGCAGACAGGTCGCAGGGCCGAGGTCCGCGACCGCTCCGCGCACGGAAGTCGAGGTGGATACCGGCGAGTTCGGGGCCGTCGATGTCCGTGTGCTCAAGCGCGTTGGGCCCGGCTGTCGCTGGTTGTGAGCGCGGGCGTCCAAGCCGTGCGTGGTTGCGGCACGGCAGAACCGTAAGACACCGGCGCGGCCTGCCCTTGTCGCGCGGGCGCCGTCGCTTGAAGACGGGCGGATGCGCAGCGGAATGATCGAGCTCTTGAACCGCTTGTTCTCCCGCTCCGCTCGCCGGAGTACCGCGCGCGGTGTGATCGAGGTGATGGCGCTCCTGGGCGATCTGCATCGCCTGCGCGAGGTGATCGGCGTAGGCGCGGCTCGGCAGTTCGACGACGCCGAGAGGCCCGCCGGCCGGGGCAATAACGGCGACGCCCTCGAGCAGCGGCGAGGACGGCGGGACCGTCCGGGCTGCGGTGACTGCGGAGCCCCATCGGGCCATCCGTAGCCGGTCTCGTGGCTCCCCACCGATGGCGCCGCGGCGTGTGGCGCTCGCGGGCGGCTCAGACGCGCGAGCAACGTCGTGCGGCTCCAGGCGCGTGAGCGCTAGCGCGTCGTCGTCGCTGACCGCGCAGGCCACCGCCAATCGCCGCGCTCGCGGGCGGCGTGGCCGCGCGGGCGACGTGGCGCGGTGCCACGCGCGTAGCCGTCACAGCGCGCGGTCACCGCTACCTGGGCACGGCGCTACGCTGGGTCGGGCTTGCCGCCGACATCGTGCAGCGCGGGGCGTGTGGCCGGTCGCGCGCTCCCGCGGCGGCGCGGCCAGGCAGCTGGCGCCAGCACGTCAACACGCGCTGGAGCCGCGCGGGTAGCTGCCCGCTGGCGCACGCTCTGGACGGTACGACCCCTGGCCAGTGTAATGTGCTCCCTAGATTCCGTTTGACGCCGATCCTCTGATCAGAAGAATGGCCCGCGTCGGCACGTTGCTCACGAGTTGCGGAAGACGGGAAGGGGACGATGAGGATGACAGGCCGGCAGATCCCATCGGGGACAGTGCTCGCTCTCGTCCTCAGTGTCGTCCCGATGCAGGCAGACGCATCCGAGGTGAGCGCCGGAATTAACTTCGGGTGGCTCCAGGCTGGCACCACGACGCGTCTCGCGGTGAGCCCGCATGCGGGAATATCGTGGCGCATTAAGAGCGATCTCCTGTTTAGTCTTCGCGATCTGTTCAGTGTCGTGCCCCCAATCCAGATAGGTGGAGCTGGTGTCTACAACAGCACCATCGTTGCCCTTGGATATAGCTGGGAGAACGGCGACTTGAGTGCGGGGCCATCGGTCGCGGTCTACTTCATGCCGGCTTGCGGACGCACAATGTGTGGGCAAGTTGCCGGGATGGCGGCAGGCGCCCATGCGCAAAGCAACGCGTACATTGCCGGACCGCTCGGCGTGTCGGTGAGCGCGAACGTGGATTGGGTCGGCGGGAGAAGTCTTGTGCTTCCAGGTTATGTGTCGGTGCTTGTTGTCGCCGGCCCCGTGCTTCGATGGAGTGTAAAATGAACACAAAAGGAATTCTGCTGCCGATTGTGGCCGTCCTCATCTGCGTGCTAGCGGCATGCAACTGGACGGTAGGAGACTGCTATCCCCTCGAGGAGTGGGAGAGGGGTGCAGGTGCAGGTGGACCAGTCGGGCCGTCTGTTCCCGTCATCACCTCCGTCTCGTCAGGCGACTTCGGGGATGCGCCGCCGAGCGGATCGCAGTACGGTAGCGAGCGCAAGCTGCAGTGCAACAAAACGGACGACGAAGACGAGGAGGAGAGCCCGAGCGACAGCTCGGAGAGGCCGACAGATAGCCCGGAGAGCCCGCCAGACCCGTGCCCAGGATTCGGCGACATAGCCGGGGACGGCGCGACCTTCTTGAGCTGTAGCGATGCGTGCAGCTCGAAGTGCCCGCCGCCCGGGATGGCCCCATGGATATACGCAGATATTGATCCGTCGGAGTTCAAGTTTGTCACTATTGTCAAGGACGACGGCATGGACAAAGGCGGAGGATGGCAAGAGGCCAAGGCCAATTTGACATTCAGGAGACTCACTATCCCGCATGAGATCAAGAAATGGTCCTGCGCTTTTACCATCGGCATGCCGCTCCGGACTGAGATTTATGGACAAATCGATGCAGACCGTGCGGCCAGCCTCAGCAAGGAGATCACGGAGGACGTCGCAAACCGCATGGATTACTATCTCCCGCAGGAGGCGTTCTGCGACACGTTTCGCAAAGAGGCGGACGCTGCGTTCAAGTCTAAGTATAAGCGACTCGGTGCCAGGGTGACGAAATGATGGTGACAACTCGTTCCGAGCTGCTCGACGTCGTTTATCATTTCTACCCACGGGGCGTACGTTGCACCGAACGCAGCAACGTACCTCCCAATGGGTCCTTCTACGACGACACGGAGGAGCACCGCCGCCTGGTGGAAGCCGCAAACCGAGGACGAGCGGAGTACCCAACGTGGAAAGCGATGATCCGCCGCCTGGGGGATCGATACGGCCTTCAGAACGAGTCGCTCCACCTGTTGGCGGGAGGGGGCGACCCGGCGTACTCGGCCCGCATCTGGCTCACCGACGAAACAGCGCTCAGCTTCCACGTGTCCCTGCTCGGGCCATACTACGGGATCCACCTTCCCGGCATCCCCGAGGAGGAGCCGGTGGCGCGCGAGATCGCTCGGGAGATCGAGGCCACCTACCCCGGTTACCGACCGATCCCGGCGGAGCTCGGGAACGAGGTGGTGCCGGATGTGGCGATGGACACGGTGTTGATGGGCGAGGCGACGATCTACATGTGCCTCTTCTCGGTCGTGTGGACTTGGGTGGATCCGGAATAGACCTTCCCTGGCGTCCGCCGTCCACGTGGTCGGGCTCGTGCCGCGCCGCCGGCGAGGAGCTCGAGGCGAGCTCCGCGGCTTCGGCCCGCTGCGGCGCGGGCGCTGGGGTCGATGCGCACGTCGGCGAGCTCGAGAGCTATGGTCGTCCACCTGGTGGAGCTCGGCCATGTCGCGGCGGACGCCGGCGACCTCGCGATCGCGCGAACGTACACGGCGCCCGAGCAGATAGCGGGGCCGCGGCGTCGAGGAGCACCGCGGCGGGTTCCGCACCTTCCGGCGGACTGAAGGGAGCGGTTTATGAGAGGATGGGCTGTCCGATGAAAAGAAGAGCGTGGTCTCCCGGGTGCGGCGCGGTGGCAGTCTCCTTTAGCTCGGATCCCTGGGATTGGGCGTGGGTCGCCGTGGCACTGCTCGTGCTCGTCGGCATGGGCGCCGCGGTCGTCCTCGGCATCCGGCGCCGTCGCTGACATGGTAGAGCGGCTGTACCCCGCAAGGGGGGCGCTGCTCGCTTGGGCCGGCGAGGAGATCGAAGCGAGCTCGATGGCGCCCCCTCCGGGGGGGCGCGACTCCGTGGAGGTCGAGGCGCACGTTGGCCAGCAGCTTGCCGACAAAGTGTGGGATGGGTTCAGATACGGGCCGTCCTCCCGTGAAGTGATGCGGCTATTCAGGAAACCGAAACGTCTCGTGACGCTCGCCGCTCGGCCCTGTCGTCATCGTGCCATCGTGGTGCCAGCTGGTGCCGCCCGAGCCCGGCTGTCCGATCTCGAAGGTGACGCCCTCGAGCGTGAGCTGATCCTCGTCGAGGTAAGCGACGCCGATCGAGTCGCCGCCGCGCCCCGGTCCGCGCCATAGCCGCCAGGCCCTCCCTGGCCGCCACGGCCATCCATGCAGGCCTGAAAGACGTCCACTTGTGCGGCGCCCGGTGCGCCTCTGCCGCCTCTGCCGCCCTCCTGGGGCAACCCGCCGTCGCCGCCTGGGCCGCCGTCACCCGTCGTGCTCGTGCTGTCGCGCACGGTCAAGCGGCCGTGAAGCGCGACGAGGCCGATCGCCGGCTGTCCATTCGCTCCCCCGCGGCCCCCTCGGCCACCACAACCGCCGGCGCCGCCCGAGCCTCCTCCCGCGCCTCCCTTGGAGGCGACGCCGCACATGGCGAGCCCGCCCCGACGACCGCCGCCGCCGCCGCCTGGCCCGGCGTGCCCCGGCTCCCCTCGGCCCCCCTGTCACCCTCCCATCCTGTCTCGGTGAGGCGTCCGATGCCCTCGCCGGGCGCTCCCTGCGTTCCCGGAGCCCCGGGGCCCCCGTCGGACCCGGCGTAGCACCGGACATTGTCCTGCTCCGCGGTACCCCCGATGCCCGAGGGCGACGGTTTTCGTGCTCGGGCAACGATTTCGTGGTGACGAACCGTCGCGATCCGTCGCATTTGCCCCGCTGGGTGAAATTGTGAATGCTCACAGCAGCGCGCACCTCGCTAGCCGAGCGGCAGGCTGGTCGATCGAAGTTGACATCGGACATGTGAACGCTCACACTGTCGACCGGTCGTTATGCTTTTGCTTCGCTCCGGATGGGCCGTCGTGCACATCCAGCAGACGGTCATGAAGTAGAGATCGGTCATGTTGCTCGCGGCTGGGATCGCGGTCCTGGCCAGCGGGACCGTGGCTGTAGCAACGATCCGAGCGGCGGTGGGACCCCGGTGCAACCGGCAGCGGCGGGAACCCCGGAAGCGACCCGACGTATCTCGCCCAGCAGCAGGGCTCTCCGGGGGGCTGCACCATGAACATTCTGGTTGTGTTGTACGGCAACACCAGCTGCTCGATGATGGGGTGGCCACTGCTCGTGCGCATCATTGTCCTGTCGGAGCCTGCAGGCTGTGGCGTGAAGGCGGCCCGTTCGATGCATGAATAGGTTTGATACAGCATCATTTTTCCAGGGGTGAGGCGGATCGAATAACGTTCTATATGCCGACCAACGTGCAGAATGGCTGTACGATGGGACGGCCGCGACGAGGGGCTTGATTTCCGCGTTTGGATCTCCTGGCCCCCGTCATCTCGTCCATCTCACTCCAGCTTTTCGAGCGTGCTCGCCTGCTGAGCGCGGCCGGCGCGGCCCGCTGGTCGCAGGCGATTTTCGACGAATTTCGCGCGCCTGGCGCGCCGGGCGATCGCGCCCGTCAAGGACTCGGCCCGATGTCGGCGTCGAGTCACCATCGTGACTCCGCATCTGAGCTTATCGCACCTTCGTGAGGATCAGGTCCGCTCGCGATGCACAATCGGCTTGACGGACCTGCCAGCCCGGAACAATAGATACCCTCATCGTGCTGCCCGGCGCGCGCGAATAAACTTATCCACTCTGCGCGCATTTCGAGAATCATCCGCAGCGGCAATGGCCAGCACGGCGGTCCGCTCGGGAGCCTTGAGCGCGCGGCGAGCGACCTCGACCTGCGCAAGGGCAGCGTTGAGCAGTGAGAAGATTCCAGTTTTACTTACTTAAATTGACGAGGAGGACAAGATGAGATTCGGAACCAAGCAGAGCTTGCTTGCGGCGGCGACGGGCATCCTCGCCGTGTCGTGCGTCATCGGCCCCGAGGGGGCGTACGACGCCGAGATCGAGGAGGCAGGCTCACTCGAGGGCGCCATCACGATCGATACGAGCACGGTCTACACGATCGTCGGCGTCCAGAGTGGAAAATGCGTGCAGGTCGCTGGAGGCAGCACCGCTGATGGAGCGGCCATGCAGATCGCCAGCTGCAACGGCTCGACGCGGCAACAGTTCCGCATGGAATCGGCAGGCGGCGGCTACTATCGCATCCGCAACGTCAACAGCAACCGTTGCATGGACGTCGCGGGCGCCTCCACCAGCGACGGTGCGGCCATCCAGCAATATTCCTGCTGGACCGGGACAAATCAGCAGTGGTCGTTCACGGACGTCGCCAGCGGCGTCGTGCGCCTCACCGCGCGCCACAGCGGCAAGTCCCTGGACGTTTACGGCC
The DNA here is from genome assembly GCF_028368935.1 of Sorangium aterium. Taxonomy (NCBI): domain Bacteria; kingdom Pseudomonadati; phylum Myxococcota; order Polyangiales; family Polyangiaceae; genus Sorangium; species Sorangium atrum. The sequence goes on from NZ_JAQNDK010000001.1 coordinate 3,636,500, forward strand.
GCGGCACCGCGGACGGCACCGCTGTGATTCAATGGGCGTCGAACGGCGGCACCAATCAGCAATTCCGACTCACGCCCGTGGGCTCGGGAACCGGCGGCACCGGAGCCACCGGTGGCTCCGGCGTCACCAGCGGCTCCGGTGGAAGCGGCGGCTCCGGCGGATCCGGCGGCACCGGCGGCACCGGCGGCACCGGTGGAAGCGGCGGCTCCGGTGGCGGCGGCGGCTCCCCCGGCACGCGCAGCGCCGGCTGCGGCATTCCCACCTCGCTCACCAGCGGTAACCGCACCATCAACGTCAACGGCACCACGCGCCAGTACGTGCTCGACATTCCGGCGAACTACGACCCGAACAAGGCGTATCGGCTGGTGTTCGGCTGGCACTGGCGCGGCGGATCGGCCAACGACGTCGTGAACAACGGGTACTATGGGCTCAAGGCGCTGGCGAACGGCAGCGCCATCTTCGTCTCGCCGAACGGCATCGACAACGGCTGGGCCAACACGGGCGGGCGCGACGTCGCCTTCGCCCGCGCGATGGTCGACTCCCTCAAGGCCAACCTGTGCGTCGACACGAGCCGCGTCTTCGCGACCGGGTGGAGCTTCGGGGGGATGATGTCGAACGCGCTCGGCTGTGATATGCCCGACGTCTTCCGGGCCATCGCGCCGATGTCTGGCGCCCTCTACAGCGGCTGCAACCAATCCAACACCCAGCCCGTCGCCGTCTGGATGTCGCACGGCCTGTCCGACAGCGTCGTCCCCATCTCGGCCGGAAGGGCGGCGCTCGACGTCTTCGTGCGCAAGAACGGCTGCAGCACCGAGACGAGCCCCGTGGGCTCCAACTCGTGCGTCGCCTACCAAGGATGCCGGGAGGGATACCCCGTGCACCGCTGCGAGTTTCCCGGTGACCACCAGACACCGAGCTTCGCGAGCTCGGCCATCTGGAGCTTCTTCACGCAATTCTGACCTCGCGCCCCGCCGACGCGGCGGCTCGGACAGCGGCAGACACGCTCGCCCGAGCCGCCGCCAGGGAAGAGGGAACCGTAGCCGCCCAGCATGGCCTTGAGTCCCGCGCCGAAGCCGGGGCGTTCGAGCGGCGCGGGCCCCGCGGGCGGGCTCTGCGCGGGCGCGTTGGTTCTGCCGGCGCGCCCCCTCGACGCTCACGAGGGCCACACCATGTTCACGACGATGCTTCCCAGCTCGACCGACGCCGCCCGAGTCCACCGGTTCGGCGGCCCCGAGGTCATCACCATCGAACAGGTGCCGGTCCCGCTGCCCGGCCCGGGCGAGGTGCTGGTCCGCGTCGCGGCGGCCGGGGTCGGGCCGTGGGACGCCTGGATTCGTGCCGGCAAGAGCGTGCTGCCCCAGCCGTTGCCGCTGACGCTCGGCTCGGACCTCGCCGGTGCCGTGGTCGCGGTCGGCCCCGAGGTGACTGGCCTCGCGCCGGGCGCAGCGGTCTTTGGCGCCGCCAACAGGCGCTTCACCGGCGCGCAGGCGGGCTATACCGTGGCGCAGGCGTGCAGGCTGACGCGCAAGCCTCTCCGGTTCGACGACGTGCAGGCCGCCTCCGTGCCGGTCATCGCCGTCACGGCGTGGCAGGCGCTGTTCGATCAGGCCCAGCTCGAGGCCGGACAGACCGTGCTGGTGCACGGCGCGGCCGGCAGCGTCGGCGCGTACGCGGTGCAGCTCGCGCGCCGGGCCCGCGCCCGTGTGATCGCGACGGCCTCGGCCAAAGATCGCGACTTTGTCCGCAGCCTCGGTGCGGACAAAGTCGTGGACTACCGGAGCGAGCGCTTCGAGGATGCCGCCAAGGACGTCGATGCCGTCATCGACCTCGTGGGCGGCGACACGCAGGCGCGGTCCTTCGCCGTGCTCAGGCCACGTGGCACCCTGGTCTCGGCGGTGTCGCCCCCTGATCAGGAAGAGGCCGCCCGCCGCGGCGTGCGGGCAAGCTTCTTTCTCGTCGACGTCACGACGGCGCACCTCGACCGCATCGCCGCCCTGCTCGACGCGGGCGAGCTCTCGGTCGACATCGGCGCCGTGCTGCCGCTCGACGAGGTCCGCGGCGCGCACGAGATGCTCGACGGCATCCGCCCCCGCCCGCGTGGCAAGATCGTCCTGGCCATGGCGCCTGCTCGCTGAGGTCCCGCTCGGCGCCCACGTCGGCGAGGGCGGCAGCGTCGCCCCGGGCCAGCGCCTTGCAGGGCGCGCCGCGCGGAGCCTCGCGCACCCATCGCGGCCGCCGTCCCGCGGCGATCGACGCGCGGGCAGGCCGCTTCACGGCGACGTGGCGATACCCTAGCCTGGCCGTGGATCTCCGCCGCGCCGCGAGCGCCCCAAGGAAAGAAGGACCATGGCCGTCACCTCTGGCTTCGACCTCACGAGCGAACGCTTCTTCGCCGATCCATTCCCGACGCTCGATCGGCTCCGCACCGAGGCGCCGGTCTATTTCTTCGAGCCGTTGCAGTGCATCATCATCACCGCTCCTGCCGATATCGAGGGGCTCGTGAAGGACCCGAGCTTCACCGCGCGGCGGGCGACGGCGCTCCTCGGCGGCCTCGGCATGCTCGGCGAGGACGAGCTCTCGAGAAAAATGTTCGACTCCCTGTCGCGGCTCGCTTTCTTTCAGGACCCGCCGCGCCACACGAAGCTTCGACAGCTCATCATGAAAGGGTTCTCGCCGTCGGCCGTCGAGTGGATGCGCCCACGGGTCGTGGGGCTCGTGCAGCGCGCCGTCGAGGAGGCGCGGCGCGACGGCGAGATGGACGTCGTCTCGGCGTTCTCCGAGGCGGTCGCGCTCAACACGCTCGCCGAGATGTTCGTGATACCGGAGTCCGATCGGCCGCAGTTCATGAGATGGTCGACGGACCTCCTGAAGCTCGCAGGCGGCGGGGTCAGCTCGGAGGAGCAGAAGCGGGCGGTGAAGCAGAGCTGCTGCGACATGGTCGACTACATGATGCGGCTCGTCGAGGAGCGCCGGAAGGCGCCGGGCGAAGACGTCGCGAGCCGGTTCATCGAGGCAGAGGACGGAGACACCGAGCTTGCGGGCGAGGCGGCCATGCAATGCTTCCAGATGGTCGCCGCGGGATTCGTGACCTCCGTGAACCAGATCGCGAACACCGTGCTCGCGCTCCTCGACCACCCTGCCGAGCTCGCGAAGCTCCGGGAAGCGCCAGGCCTCGTCCGCGGCGCGGTCGAGGAGAGCCTGCGCTTCGAGCCGTCCGTGCTCTCCCTCAGCCGCATGTGCGCCAGGAACACGGAGATCCGGGGCACCAGGGTCTCCGAGGGGCAGTTCGTCTTCGCGATGATCGCCGCGGCGAACCGCGATCCCGGGCTGTTCTCCGAGCCGGACCGCTTCGATATCACCCGGCAGCAGAGCCGGCACCTGACCTTCGGGAGCGGCGCTCATTACTGCCCGGGTGCCCCGCTCATCCGGATGGAAGTGGAGGAGTCGGTGCGCGCCCTGCTCTCGCTGCCGCGTTGGGAGCTCGCCGAACAGACGTTGAGCTACGCCGGCTCGAACCTGCAGGACCGCGGGCCGAGCTCGCTGCGCGTTCGCTTCCCCGCCGCCTGAAGCGGGCGGTCTCGGCCCATCACCACGATCACCGCGGGACCGAGCTGCGGCGCTGCCCGGCGCGGGCAGCCAGCTCGGGCCTCCCGCTGGACGATCCAAACCCCGTCCTCGGCTGGCCCGGCGTCACGATTGGCTTGCGGACGTTCTGACTTGAGCGCGGGTGCCGACGGAGGAGAGCACCCGCTCGAGCTCAATGGGATCGATTGGCTTCGTCATGTGCAGATCGAACCCCGCCTCCCGGGCGCGGCGGCGATCTTCCGCGTGGCCGTACCCGGTCTGAGCGATGAGGTAGGCCCGCGCCGTGGCGGGATCGGCGCGCAGCGCCCGCGCGAGGGCATACCCATCCATCCCCGGCAATCCGAGGTCGCAGAGCACCACGTCGGGCGCGAGCGTGCGCCCCATGGCGAGCCCCGCGGGGCCCGTGTACGCGACCTCGGCCTGATACCCGAGGAGGGCCAGCAATTGCTTGAGGATGTCCGCCATGTCGCGGTTGTCCTCGACCACGAGCACCCGGAGCGACTCCTCCCGCGACGCGGTCGCAGGCCGGACGGGCTCCGGTCGTCGGATGGAACGAACTGGCGCGGAGGAGAGCGGCAATCGGACGCGGAAGGTCGATCCGAGCCCTGGGCCCTCGCTGTGGGCCTCGACGGATCCGCCGTGCATCGCGATCAGGCTGTGCACGAGCGAGAGCCCGAGGCCGAGGCCGCCGCGCCGTCGATCAAGGCTGCTGTCGGCCTGACTGAAGGTCTCGAAGACGAGCGGGATCATCGATGGATCCATGCCGATCCCCGAATCCTCCACCACGATCACCGCGGTGTTCGTCGCCGGATCCGTCTCCAGGCAGGCGCCCACCCGGCCCCCCGCGTCCGTGAATTTGAGCGCATTGTGCAGGAGGTTGCCGATGACCTGCGCAAGGCGCGTGTGATCCCCGGAGACCCAGACCGGCTCGTCCGGGAGGGACACCAGAAGCTCGATGCCATTGCCCCGGAACGTCGGCGCATAATCGTCCGTGACCTGACGGACGATCCGCGCGAGATCACAGGGCTCCTTTCGCAGCTCGATCTTGCCCCGGGCGATACGCGACACGTCGAGCAGATCGTCGATCATCCGGGCCATGTGCGCCACCTGGCGCTCGATCATCTCGCGCGTCCGGACGGCCTCGGGCGCGTCGCCGCCGGTGATGTCGAGGACCTGAATGGCCGTGCGAATGGGCGCGAGCGGATTGCGCAATTCGTGGGCGAGCATCACCAGAAACTCGTCCTTGCGGCGATCGGCCGCCCGGAGGGCCTGCTCGCTCTCGAGCAGCGCCTGCTCGGCCTGCTTTCGTTCGGTCACCTCCTGCACCACGACGTTGATGCCGAGCATCGTGCCCGCCTCGTCGCGCACGGGGTGGACGCTGACCAGCCAATCGTGGTCCCCCTCGGGCCGCGCAACCCGGAGCTCGCGATCCGTCACCTCCTGCCCCGTCTCGAGGACACGCTCGCAGAGGTCTTTGAAAGGCGTGACCTCGGGGATGAACTCGCCGAGCGTGCGGCCGAGGTGCTCGGAGATGGGCCGACCGGTGATGCGCGCGAGCGTCTCGTTGACGCTCACGTACCGGAGATCCCGGTCGAGGAAGCAGAGGCCGACGGGGGCCGTCGAATACACGTTCTGCAGGAGCGCGAGGTGGCGCTGCGCGGCCTGCTCGCTCGCGCGCAAGCTCCTGCAGAGGCGATTGCGTTCGAGGACGGCTGCCACCTGCACGCTCAGCGTCTGCATGAGCGAGAGCTCGTCGGCGTCCATGTGCGAGCGTTTGCTGGTGGCGAAGGCCAGGGTCCCGAGCAGTCGGTCGTGCGAGATGAGCGGATATCCCGCATAGGCCTGCACGCCCGCCTTTTTCAGCTCCGACCCGCATTCCAGGGTCGAGCGCTGGAGATCGAAGGCGATGAGGGGCATCCGGGTCGCCGCCACGGTCCCGCACATGAACTGGCCGAACCTGATCGTCCGATATCGCTGCTCGTCCTCGGGCGAGATGCCCGCGGCCGACTCGAGGACGAGGGTATTCGGCTCGTCGCCGATCATGTAATTGAAGTAGAGCTCGACGCCGAGGTCGTTTGCCAGCTCCTCGAAGAGGGAACCGAGGAGAGCCGAAGGCTCGTCGCAAAGGACGAGCCGACTCGCGGCTTTTGCCAGGATCCGCAGGTGCGCGTGCCTGGCTCGCGCTTGCCCGGGCGTCTCGGCCGCAAGAACCAATTTCGGGTTGGGCGGCACGTGTACCCATCGGGCGGCACCGAGGGCTTCCTCGAGCCAACCCCCCTTTGCCTCCACCGTGCAGTGTACTGCGCGGCAGGCACGGCGCCATGGCGACGCTCGCCGAGTCCGAGCGCCCGCATTTCGCAGAATTTCCAGCGCCCGGTCGAGCAGACATCCTCGTCGACAACGAGCCCCGCGCGCGGCGTCTCAGCGGCTGGCCGCCGCCCAGCTGGCCAGCGGGTGCGCCTCGAACCAGCGCCGGGTGGCCGCGGCGCCGTTCTCGATCAGCGCGTCCATCTGGGCGGGGGTGATCTCGAAATCGGTGGTGGGGATGTTCGCGTTGTCGATGAAGACGGTCCTCTGGATGGCCGCGCTGTCGAGGTGCAGGAGGGTCGAGGTATCGAGGATGAACGAGGTAAGGGCCTTTACATAGCCCTCCAGGCCGTCGATGCGAGCTGGCAGAGGGCGCCAGCCGTCCTTTGCGGAGTCGATCTGCGCCTTCGTCCCCAGGCTGAAGCCGAGCGTGCCGGGGTTGACGCCGACCGCCTTGCCGAGCAGGCCCAGGATCGGCCGGCGGTGCGTGCCGTCGAAGAGGTCGATGGGGTAATTCCACGACACTCCGCCGTCCACGTAGAGATCGCCGCGGAAGGGGTAGGCCTCGAAGAAGAGAGGGATGCTCATCGACATGCGCACGGCCTGGTAGACGGGGACGTCCGCCTGCGCCTCGGCGGAGAAGACCTCGGCCACCTGCCTTGTGAGGTTGGTCGTCACGACGTAGAGCGCGCGCGCCCTGCCCGGGTGCTGCGCGGCGAGGGCCTGGAGGTCGCCGAAGGTGAGGTCGGGCTGGGCGCGCCCCGTGAGGACCCCGGTGAGCTCGGCGATCTGGGCGCGGAGCCAGGTCTCGAACGCCTTGCCCGGGTGAATGCCATAGCCGTTGAAGAGCCGGACCGTATCGCCGACGACCCAGCCGCTGCCGTCCATGAACGAGGTGAAGTCGGTCGAGCGCAGGATACGCCCCACCTGCTCCGCGCCGGCGCCCACGGCGAGGAGCGCCGCCGTGATCGCGCCGGCCGAGGTGCCCGCGACGCTGGTCACGGCGGCCAGCGCGCTCCGCTTCTCGAGCTCGGCGATGGCCCCCACGTACGCCATCCCTTTGACGCCACCGCCCTGAAACACGAGGTTTCTGATGGTCAAGACGCAGCCTCCCGCGAGCCATCGTATGCCGAAGACGGCGCGCTCGTGCAGGTTTATGGGCGCGATGCAGGGAGAGAGCACGCCAGCCGAGGCGCCTCCTGGCGGCGCGGGTAGGGCGTCGACGACCCGCTCCCACCCCGCCATAGGCGTTAAGCCTTCTCCTACATCCGAACGTTTACGTGGTCGTCATCGTGGTCGTAGTCGTGGTCGTAGTCGTAGTCGTAGTCGTAGTCGTGGTCGTGGTCGTGGTCGTAGTCGTGGTCGTGGTCGTGGTCGTTCACGGCCTACCGTTGACGACCACGACCACGACCACGACCACGACCACGTAAACGTTCACGTTCACGTTCACGTTCACGTTCACGTTCACGTTGGTGAACGACGGCCGAATGTTTCGGCTAACCGATGTTGCTCGGCCGGTACCAGTCAAAGTTGTTGTGGAACGGAAAGCTGTTGATCCCCAGGCTGATGCTGGCGTCGAGCGCGCGGACGTGGTGCCACCAGCCCACCGGGATGAAGAGCGCCTCGCCCGGCTCGAGCACGACGTCCTTCACGAGCACCGGGGCCATCGAGCCTTGCTCCGGGTCCCGATCGGCGTACATCGCGCGTGCGCCGTCGAACAGCGACGTCTCGAACGGCGCGATCATGCGGTAACGCTTCCTGCCGTACACCTGCCCGAACAGGATGTTGGACGTGTCGTAGTGGAGCGGCGTGACGGTCCCGGCAGGGCCGAGCCAGAGCGCCGAGGCGCCCAGGAGGCGCTGAACGGCGCAGTACCCGTCCGGGAGCACCACGTCGTCCAGCAGCGCGCCGAGCCTCGTCCGCTCGAGGACGCGGTTGTTGGCGACCATGTAGAAGTCGTTCGTCTCCTCGCGCGCGGCGCCGACGATGCGCGCGACGAAGTCGCGCAACGGCGTGCTCTCCGTGTGCCGCGCCGCGTGCATGTCGTAGTCGGGATCGCTCTGGCGTCCTGTCGTGACGTCGACCACGACATCGCCGAAGCGCTCGGAGAGGTAGGCCGGGGTCCACCGGCCGAAGGCGGGCCAGCGGGTCACGACGTCGGTCAGGATGACCGGGATGTTGCCGGCGACATAGACGTCGCGGAGCTCCTCGCCAGACACGCCGGAGCGCCGCGGAATTCCCGTCGGATCGCAGGCGGTCGACGCCATTCTCTGCTGGAGCCGCGCCAGCATCTCGTGCCGCCGCGCCGACCTGGCGAAGGGCCGAGCGGCGACGAAGATGGGCGAACGGACGATGGCAGAGAGCAACTCTCCGACCTGCGCGCTGCTGACGCCGGCCGCCTGGAGCTGCTCCGAGATCACCCCCTCGGACACGCCGCGCAGCAGGTTCTCCGTGGCCCAGCGCCACCACTCGGGCGCAACTTCCAGCTCGCGTTCCTGTTCGCCCATCTTCGACCTCACGATGTTGGGGAGCGCAACGGTGCGACGATCGAGCGCCTCACTTGCACGGGGGAGGAGGAGGCGGCATCGGCGGGATGATCTTCCCTCCTTCCCCGTCCGGCGGCGGCGGCGGCATCGGCGGGATGATCTCCCCCTCTTCCCCGTCCGGCGGCGGCGGCGGCATCGGCGGGATGATCTTCCCTCCTTCCCCGTCCGGCGGCGGCGGCGGCATCGGCGGGATGATCTCCCCCTCTTCCCCGTCCGGCGGCGGCGGCGGCATCGGCGGGATGATCTCCCCCTCTTCCCCGTCCGGCGGCGGCGGCGGCATCGGCGGGATGATCTCCCCCTCTTCCCCGTCCGGCGGCGGCGGCGGCATCGGCGGGATAATCTCACCGCCCTCGCAATCCGGAGGAGGCGGCATCGGCGGGATGATCTCCCCACCCTCCCCGTCCGGCGGCGGCGGCGGCATCGGCGGGATGATCTCCCCACCCTCCCCGTCCGGCGGCGGCGGCGGCATCGGCGGGATAATCTCGCCGCCCTCGCAATCCGGAGGCGGCGGCGGCATCGGCGGGATGATCTCGCCTTGATCGCCCGGGTCGTGTCCCCCGTCGACGCCCGGAGGACCACAGGCGACCACGAAGACGGCAGCAGCCGCCGCAGCCGCTCGAGACACCCGCTGCACCAGGGCCGCCGTCCGAGGCGGCGGCGTGGGCAACGGCGATAGCAAGGCTGCATCGTCCGAAAGAAAGTTACGTGACATGAACACCTCCGCCGGCGTCAGCGTGCAGGGCATGTGCCATCTCGCTACCGCCGGATATCCCTGAAGATCTCGCCTTCTACAGCGCTGCCCGACGCACCCGTCGCGCGTGGCCCAGAGTGGCTCAGCTGCGCGCGGCTCACCGCAGGACCCGCGCGAGCGCCGCGTCGTCGACCTCCTCCTCGGCGGCGTGCTCGAGCGCCGCGCGCAGCGCGTCGTCGGCCGTGGCCCCGGCGGCGACGCGGATGTGCTCCTGCGCCTCGGGGTAGCCGGCGACGCGCAGGAACAAGGCGGCGCCCACCCGGCGATCCCGCGGGGCGCTGGCGTCGTCGAGGGCGTGGAGCGCGTCCTCGGGGGTCAGGCCGGCGGCGCGGTAATCGCCGGCGGCGAGCAGCTTGCGGAGGTCCTCGCGCCAGGCCCCAAGCTCGCGGCCGCGCCGCTCCAGCGCCTCGGCGCCGCGCGGCGCTGCGCCGCCCGCAGTGGCGCCCTCGTGCGCATCGCGGATGCGCTGCGCGAGCGCCTCGGTCAGGGTGTCCTTTGTCCGGAGCACGACCGAGCCGCCGCCCCGGCGAGAGAGGAGGAGCCGCTCGCCGAGCGTCCGGACCGCGGCGAGCTCGGCGTAGGGGATCCAGACGGTCGAGAAGGGCCGCTCGACGCGCACGCCGTCGGTGCCCACCACGACCTGGGTGCTGCGCGCAGCGCGGCGAAGGAGCCACGTCGACAGCAGGGCGAGGGCGGCCCACGCCACGACCGGCCAGAAGCTGCCGGCGTTCGACAGCGGCCTGGTGAGCGCCGAGATCACGATGAGCCAGAGGATCGTGAAGACCGGCACACCGACGCAGCCGGCTGCGAGCTCGCGGTGGACGCTGCCGAGCGAGACCGCGACGCGCCGCTCCGTGGGGCCGATCCCGAGGGCTGCGAGCAGGCGCGCGCCCTCCTCCTCGCGCGCGACGTGCACCTCGATCACTTGCCCGCGGCGCAGGCATAGCTCCACGCGGACGTGCGGATCCGACAGGACCAGGCCAGAGCGGATGTCGGTGCGCGGGATCGATCGCTTCACGGCGCCGGAGGTGAAGCGCAGCCCGGCCGCGTCGGCGGCCACATGCGCCGGCCCCTTCCAGCCGACGGCGGTGGTGGCGAACAGCAGGCTCAAGAAGGAGAGGCCCAAGGCGGCGAGCACGCCGGGCAGGGTCAGGAAGAGAACGCTGACCGCGAACCTGCCGAGGCTCGGATCGTGGAGCACGCCTGCGAGGACCGAGGCGATCACGCTGACCAGGAAGGGCCCCGCGATCGCGAGCAGCGCGAGGCCTCCGAAGATGCGGCCGAGGGCCTCGTGGCGCCTCGCGACGCGGCGGCTGGTGAGCCTGAAGCCTGATCGGGAGGTCGCCCGCATCGCCCGGACCATTCTGCGCTCCTTGTCGGGGAGATCACTCAGCCGCTTACCGCAGGGCCCGCGCGAGCGCCGCGTCGTCGACCTCGTCCTCCGCGGCGCTCTCCAGCGCAGCGCGCAGCGCATCGTCGGCCGTGGTCCCGGCGGCGACGCGGATGTGCTCCTGCGCCTCGGGGTAGCCGGCGATACGCAGGAGCAAGGCGGCGCCCACCCGGCGATCCCGCGGGGCGCTGGCATCGTCGAGGGAATGAAGCGCGTCCTCGGGGGTCAGGCTGGCGGCGCGGTAGTCGCCGCCGGCGAACAGCTTGCCGAGGTCCTCGCGCCAGGCCGCTAGATCGCGGCCACGCCGCTCCAGCGCCTCGGCGCCGCGCAGCGCAGCGCCGCTGGCGGCGCCCTCGTGCGCATCGCGGATGCGCTGCGCGAGCGCCTCGGTCATCGTGTCCCCCGTCCGGAGCACGAGCGGGATGCCGCCGCCACGGCGAGAGAGAACGAGCCGATCGCCGCGCGTCTCGACCGAGTCGAGCTCGGCGTAAGGGAGCCAGACGGACGAGAAGGGCCGCTCGATGCGCGCGCCGTCGGTGCCCACCACGACCTGGGTGGGGCGCGCGGCGCGGCGGAGGAGCCACGTCGACAGCAGGGTGAGGGCAAACCACGCCACGATCGGCGCGGAGCTGCCGGGGATCGTCACAGGCGGGGAGATCTCTGCGATCACGATGAGCCAGAGGACCATGAACAGCGGCAGGCCGACGCAGCCAGCCGCGAGCTCGCGGTGGACGCTGCCGAGCGCGACCGCGACGCGTCTCTCCGTGGGGCCGATCCCGAGGGCCGCGAGCAGGCGCGCGCCCTCGTCCTCCCGCGCGACGTGCACCTCCATCACCCACCCGCGGCGCAGGCGGAGCTCCACGCGGACGTGCAGATCCGACAGGACCATGCCGGAGCGGATCTCGGCGCGCGGGATCGACCGCTCCACGGCGCCGGAGGCGAAGCGCAGCCCGGCCGCGTCGGCGGCCACGCGCACCGGCCCCTTCCGGCCGACGGCGGTGGTGGCGAACAGCGCGCTCAAGAAGGAGAGGCCCAGGGCGGCGAGCACGCCGGGCAGGGTCATGACGAGGGCGTGGAGCGAGAAGCTGCGGAGGCTCGGCTCGTCCAGCGCGTCGGCGAGGACCGCGGCGATCACGCTGACCAGGAAGGGCCCCGCGATCGCGAGCAGCGCGAGGCCCGCGAAGATGCGGCCGAGGCCCTCGTGGCGCCGCGCGACGCGGCGGCTCGCGAGCTCGAAGGCAGGTCGGGAGGTCGCCCGCATCGCCGGGGCCATTCTGCGCCCGTTGTCGGAGCGATCTCCAGCACGTACTTCTCGGCTCGTCCCTTCGCCGCATGGGCCGTGCTCCCCTTGCGTCCGTCGCCGCTCGCAGCGACGGCGCCAGCGCCGGGCGCGAAGGCTCCGGCGGCGCCAGCACCTCGGCGCGCATGCACACCCCGAGGTCTCGATGCATACGCCCTCGCTCGCCGAGTACATGAAGCACATCGACCGCGGCGACTGGGAGGGCGTGGGTGAGCTGATGCTCTCCTCCGCGAACAAGCTCGCAAAGATCGGCGCCGACTTCCTGATCTGCCCGGACAACACCATCCACCAGGCGCTGCGTCACGTCGAGCCGCTGTCGCCGCTGCCCTGGCTGCACATCGCCGAGGTCGTCGCGGAACACGCGGTCGAGCGCGGGTTCCGGCGCCTCGGCCTGACCGGGACTCGCTGGCTCGTCGAGAGCGAGATCTATCCAGAGAAGCTCGCGGCGCGCGGGCTCGAGTGGGTGCGCCCGAACGCCGACGAACGCGACGAGATGAGCCGCGTCATCCTGGAGGAGCTGGTATACGGCGTCTTCAGGCCCGAGGCGGCCGCCTGCTTTCAGCGGGTCATGAGCCGGATGAGAGACGATGGCTGTGACGCCATCGTGCTCGGCTGCACCGAGATCCCGCTGATCATGAGCGACGCGAGCTCTCCGCTGCCGACGCTCGACTCCACACGATTGCTCGCACGGGCGGCGCTGCGCCGGGCCGTGCGGGCATTGTGATCGCAGCCGGTCAGCACGGCGCAGAAGCTCCAACCCTGGGGTTGCGCGAAACCGCCTCGAGCCCCGTAGAAGGTGCGCGGGGTGATGCGCCGAGGCCGCAGCCTCCCATCATCACTGCGGCCCCGGCGAGGCAGGCGCGGCCCCGAAGAGGCACCCGTCAACGCAGCCGTCGGCACACCCGTAACCCAGTTTTCCCGCAGCCAAACAGATGCGACGAGCATGGCACATGGTTCGCTTGGCCCCTCTGCGTCATCTGATGCTCGTGAGGGCGCCGCATTCTCGGCGAACACGACGCGCTGGATGGGTTCAACCTGGAGGATTCTTTCATGGTAAGGATGCAGAAAGTGTGGCTGGCCGTCCTGGTGGCGGCCGTGGCCGGGGGCGCCGGTGCCGCAGCGCTCCCGAGCGCAGCGATCGCCGCGGGGAAGTGCGATGGCAAGGCGAAGCCCTGTCCGCTCCAGCAGTGGATGCGCGACAACGCAGGTACGCCCATGGCATCTGGCGAACTCTCCACGGTTGCGAAGGCGATGGAGAACGCAGGCAAGTTCGGCGGTGCCAACATGACGGACTGGGCCAAAATGGCCAAAAAGACGGCCGACGACGCCAAGGCCAACAAGACGGACGACGTGAAGGCCGACTGCAAAGCGTGCCACGACGCCTACAAGGCTGCCTATATCAAGAACGAGGCTCTCCGGAACAAGCCGCTCCCGTAAGCAGCGCAAAGCGCCGGTCCGCCCGGCCGCGGCATCATCAGGCGCTGGCGCGCCGCTGTCACGCTCGGCGCCGTGGCGCTCGGCCGCCGTGAGTGCAACGGTAGTACTAACCGTGGATCCAGTAGCGGTAGCCGTTGGTGCGGAAGGGCACGGCGAGCTCGCGGCAGATCTCGGCGATCACATCGGGGGTGAAGAAGTAGTTGCGAATGCGGGCGATGTGCTCGCCGTCGGTCTCGACGGTCCAGACGGTGCGCACCGCGGGTCCGGTGTCGTGATCGAACCAGAAGAGCAGCAAGAGCTCGCCGCGATGCTCGCGCACCTCGCAGCGCGGCGGGCCGCCGAGGTAGCCCGCCAGGTGACGGGCATCGACCCCGCCGGCGTCGGTGGTCGTGATCGACGACAGGCTGCCGACGAACGACCCGGTGCGCGGATCGGCCGGGGGCTCGCGCCCGTACTCGGTCACCACACCGACGATCTCGGTGATCGAGCTGTCGAGGAGCAGCGAGGTCAGGGCCTGCAGGTCGCCGGCGTTGAAGGCGGCGCAGAAGGCGTCGAGCACGCCCGGCGCGGGCGCCCGCGGCTCATCGGCCTCGGGCGCCACGAGCTTGCCGCGGCCGCGGTGCAACGCCGCCTTGACCGCGCCGACCGAGGTCGAGAGCGACGCGGCGACCTCCTCGAGCGAGAGATCGAACACGTCCTTGAGCACCACCGCCGCGCGCTCCTGGGGCGACAGGTGCGCGACCAGGGTGCCAGCGGCCTCGCGCGACGCCCGCTCGTCGAGCGCCTGCCCTGGCGCCGGAGCCGCTGCCGCGGGCTCACCGATCGCGTCGCGCTCGAGCCGCTGCCGCCGGGCGCGGTCGATCCACAGGTTCGACGCCACCCGGAACAGCCAGGCGCGCGGGTTGGGCACCTCGTGGAACAGGGTGCCGAGCGTGACGAAGCCGCGGGCCATGGTGTCCTGCACCAGATCCTCGGCGTCCCACGGGCTCCGGGTCAGGTAGCGGCAATAGCGGTACAGCTCGGGCCGGAGCGGCTCGAACACGTCGAGGAACCGCTGCCATGACGCCTTCACGTCATTGCTCAGCTCGCCGAGGTCGCGCGGATCGTCGCTCATGACCAGACCGGCTCGTAGCACAGGACCGACAGCCCGCCGCCCAGGTTCTGGGTCCGGATCTGCCGCAGCGACAGGCGCTGATCGCGGCGCGCGAACAGCGGCGTGCCGCCGCCGAGCACCACGGGGTGCACGATCAGGCGGAGTTCGTCGACCAAGCGGTGCTCGATCAGCGTCGACACAAGGGCGGCGCCGGCCCAGGCGACGATCGGCTTGCCGGGCTGCCGCTTGAGCGCGGCGATCTCCTCGGGGTCACGGGCCACGCGGGTGTTGGCCCACGCGGCGTGCGTCAGGGTCCGGGACAGCACCACCTTGGGCAGGGCGTTCATCTTGCGCGCGAACGCGAGGTCCTGCGGCGAGCGCGGGCGCGCCTCGGCGTCGGGCCAGTACTGGAGCATGAGCTCGTAGGAGGTGCGCCCGTAGACCGCGAGGCCGACGGAGTCGATCATCTCGTCGCAGTACCGCTCGAACTGCGGGCTGCCGTCCTGGAACCAGTCGAGCTCGCGGCCCGGGCCCTCGATGTAGCCGTCGAGGGAGGTGATCATGGAGACGTAGAGGCGTCGTTCGGTCGGGGGTGTCGTCGTCATGGCCCACCGACGAACGGCGCGGCCGGAAGGATACGGGGGGCGAGAAAATTTTCGGGAGGAGAGGAATCATGTGAACGGTCACAAACGCGGGCCTCACGGTTCGAGCGGCGCCTGGAGACCGTGGTGCTCCTGCGCAGGACCAGCGCGGCGCCTCACGCCCGCTCCTCGTGATCGACGCCGTGCTCCGGAGGAGCCCCGCCAGCCGTGTCCTCCCTCGGGCTGGACGATGCCTGCGGGCCGGTCGATTCGCATTGACGCAGGCAATGTGAACGTTCACAATCTGCTCGATCGCATCCTCTTGCTTCGCCCTGGATGGGTCGTCATGCGCACCGAGGCGTTCGTCATCGGATCGCTCTCGGCGCTGATTCCGTTCGCTCGGCCGTCTCCGATGCGATCACGGATGAGCTCTTGATGGGCTGCCGCTACGCCGTCTTCGACCACGCGACCCAGGCGCTCGGTGAGCCCATCACCGTCCAGGGCTTCGACGCGCCCTGTAAAAGCTAGCTGTCGCAACCGCTCACGGCGCGACGCACGGGCATCGACGCTCGTGCGCCGAACCCCATTCTGACATGCATCCAAGAGCTCTGAGGAGATCATGCAACGACCTCGCGCCTTCCTTCTTCTGGCTGGAGCCACGCTCGCGACGACCAGCGCCCTGAGCGGCGCCGCACATGCGCAGTCGAGCATCGACATCTCGATGACGGAGGCGCCCGCCACGCCGCGCCTGCAAGGCCCGTTCGTGTACGGCGCCGCGCCCTCGTCGCCGTTCTTGTTCGCCATCCCCGCCACCGGCCGGGCGCCGCTCGAGTTTTCTGTCTCGGGGCTGCCCGCGGGGCTCACGCTCACGTCGTCCACGGGGATCATCTCGGGGAAGACGCCGGCCGCCGGCTCCTATCCGGTCCAGGTCACCGTCACCAACGCCGCCGGCACGGCGAGCGCCACGTACACGCTGCAGTCCGGCAGCACGCTCGCCCTCACGCCTCCAATGGGCTGGAACAGCTACGACTCGTTCGGCGCGAGCGTCACCGAGCAGGACATGCTCGAGCAGGCGCAAGCGGTGAGGACGTACCTCCAGCCGTACGGCTGGAACACCGTGGTCATCGACTATCGATGGTACGAGCCCGGGCAGCCGATCGACGCGAACGGCCGCTATGTGCCGGCCACGGGCAAGTACCCATCGGCGACGGGCAGCAACGGTTTCAAGAGCCTCGCGGACGGCATCCACGCGATGGGCCTGGGCTTCGGCATCCACATCATGCGCGGCGTGCCGCGCAAATCGTACAACGCGAATCTCCCCATCGCGGGGTCGAGCTACACCACGCGCGACGCGGGCAACCCCGACGATCCCTGTCCCTGGGATGAGCACATGTGGGGCGTTCGCGGCGACACGCCGGCGGGACAGGCCTGGTACGACGCGCTCTTCCAGCAGTACGCGTCCTGGGGCGTCGATTTCGTGAAGATCGACGACATGCTCAACAACTCGACGCGCAGGTATCACCAGGCCGAGGCCGATGCGATCCACAGGGCCGTGGAGAAGACCGGGCGCTCGATCATGCTGAGCTTCTCGCCGGGTCCCAACGATCCCTCGTGGCTGATCGCCTCGTCCGGCCACCTGAACAGCAACGCCAACATGTGGCGCGTCGTGAACGACTTCTGGGATTACAACGCGCTCACCGATCTTCCCGGCGTGCTCCGCGCCGCGAGCACCTGGCAGGGCGTGAGCGACCTCACCCCGGGCCACTGGCCCGACCTCGACATGCTGCCGCTCGGCTACCTCGGCCCGCGCAACGAATGGCACGCGTCGGGTCAGACGAGGTTCACCAAAAACGAGCAGGTCACGATCATGTCGCTCTGGACCATGCTGCCGTCGCCGCTGATGTTCGGCGGCAACCCCGCGCGGCTCGGCTCGGACGCGTGGACGCTCGCGCTGCTCACCAACGAGGAGGTGCTCGCCGTGAACCAGGACGCGCTCGGCGCGCGCGGCCGCCGCACGACGGTGGACGGCGGCGAGATCTGGGTCCGTGACCTGAGCGGCGACCGCAAGGCCGTGGCGTTCTTCAATCATGGAGACCAGGACATGACGATGTCCGTGTCGCTCTCGCAGCTGGGCGTCACGGGAACGCCGGTGATCCGGGATCTGTGGCGTCGCGCCGACGTGAGCGGCATGAGCGACGCCCTGTCCGCCGACGTTCCCGCCGGCGCGGCGCTCATGTACACGCTGTCGCCGCCGGGCGGGACGGGCGAGGTCTCGAGCGCGGCCGCCACGAGCGGCTCGAGCGGAGGCGCAAGCACGAGTGAAGGCGGCGCCGGAGGAGGTGGAGGCGACACCGGAGGAGGTGGAGGCGCCGTGACGGCGGGCGTGAGCGCCGGCGGAGCCGGCAGCGGGGGAGAGGCCGGCGCTGCGGGCAGCACCGGCGAGCCGAGCGGCTGCGGGTGCACGGTGCCCGGCCACCGTCGCGCGCCCGCGGCGCTCCTCCTGCTCCTCGCGACGACGGCGCTCGGCGCGCTTCGTCGGAGAGCAGCCAGACGCAACGACGCGAACGTCGTCTGCCGCTGATCTTCGCGCCCCACCGCTCACGGACCGGCGCCAGCGTGAGCCTGCTCGACCTCTCGCCGCGTGGCTGCCCCGCGGATCCTGAAGTGGCCAAGCACGGTCCAGGCGTCGAGCACATCCTCCTCGCTCGGCGCCGGCCCGATGTTGTGGAGGACGAGCGGGATGCCGCGCGGCCCCTTGCGATCGCTGACGATGCCCACGTGGTCCGGCGTGCACGAAGGGCACGGCTTGAGGGCCCAGACCACGATATCGCCAGGCTCCCAGGCGCTCACCGCGGCCTCGTCGAACGTCCTGGGGAGCGACGTCGCGTGGGCGCGCAGGTACGTGAGCATCGGCCCGACGCGGCGATGATCGATGTTGCGATCGGGACGCTCGATTGTCGTGTAGACCGCCCGGCGCGCGAGGATGTCTTCGTGGATCTTCTCCTGGAGATCGATGCCCGCGGCGCGGACGGCGCGGACGACGACATCGGTGCAGACGCCGCGGTCCGGGGCCGGATCGCCGTTGGGGTAGCCGATCGCGACCCACGCGGGATCGTAGGTGACGCCGCGGGCGACCTCGAGGCGCGCGCGGGCGACGATCGGATCGGCGGACGCGGGCGCGATGGCGGGCTCGGCAGGAGGCGCTGGAGCAGGCTCAGGCGCGGGCGCGGGGAGCGACGCGGGCGCCTCTGCGCGTGCAGGCACAGGGGCCGACGCGTGACGGCTCTCGCGCGGAGCGGGACCTTGCGAGCCACAGGCCAGGACGGTGACCGCGGCGACGCACGCCAGGAATCGTGAGCTCATGGCGCGTCATCGGCCGGAGCGGGCGATCTGTGACAGGGACGGCGCACGAGCGCCCCAGGCCCTCCAGCGCCTCCCCCACCCCGCCCCGGCGGCGCGCCGCCCTCCGCGCGACCTGCGACGACGGCGCTGGGCAGACGCCTTCGGTGCAGTAGAACCAAGGCTCCCCCCTTGCCGAGGAGCTGCCGCATGACGCGTCGTCTTCAGGAGCGCCTGCTCGCGATCATGGACCGCAAGAACCACTGGGCCTGGGCGCACCTCACCGGCCCCGGCCTCACGCGAGACCAGCTCGCGGTCCACTTCAGGCACGAATACCGGGTCTACGTGCGCGACTTCCCCGTGCTGCTCGCGCGCGTGCTCGGCCAGTCGCCGCCGGCCGCGGTGCGCAGCGCCCTCGCCGAGAACCTCTTCGAAGAGCAGACGGGCAAGCTCTCGCTGGGCGTGTCGCACCCGGCGCTCTTCCTGGAGATGATCGACGGCCTGGGCATCCCGCGCGCGGCCATCGAGGACGAGTCGATCCCGCTCGAGCCCGAGGCCCACGCCTACAGGGCGCTGCTCGACCACGTGAGCGCGGCGCCGCCGTGGGTCGTGGGCGCGGCGGTGCTGACGATCTTCGTGGAGGGCAGCGTGCACGAGCGCGCAGAGCTCCTCGGGCAGCGCGAGGCGCCGCCGATCGAGGAGGCGCTGCGCGCGCACCCGATGGTGCGGCACTACGGGTGTCCGCCCGAGCGCATGCGCCTGGCGAGGGCGCACCGGGCGGTCGAAGGGGGGCACCGGCGGGACGCGTGGGAGATGGTGCTGGAGCACGCGCCGGACGAGGGCCCGATGGCGGACGCTGTCGCGTCGGCGGTGGCCGCAGCGCACGCGGCCTGGCTCGCATACCGGGATGGAGTCGCGCGCGCGATGGGGCTCCGGCAGGCCTGAGCTGGCCCCGGCGAACTCCTCCGGTTGTGCCTGACACGCGCAGGGTTCACTGGTAGTATCGCGCGCATCGCTTGGGCCGTTCTGTGCCCGTTCTTGAGGAGATCTCCCAGTATGTCCTTCTCGGCTCGTTCCTTTGCCTTCTTTGCCATGTTCACGCTCGGGTCCGTGGCCGCGTGCGGCGGCGAATCCAGCTCCGGGGCCGGCGGCGCCGGCGGGTCGGGCGACGACGCCGCGGGCCCGGGCCCCGGGAGCACCTCCTCCGGCCCCGGCGCGACCAGCGGCAGCGCCTCGAGCGGCGGCGGCGCCACCACCGGCAGCGCCACGACGAGCAGCGGCTCAGGCGACGTCGCCGCGAGCGCCACGAGCAGCGGCTCAGGCGACGTCACCGCGAGCGCCACGAGCACCGGCGCCGGCGACACAACGACCAGCACGGCGGCGACCGGCGGCACGGACCCCGGCGGCTGCAGCATCTTCTGCTCGGACTTCGAGGGCGGCTCGCTGCCTTCCGAGCTCCAGTTCTTCCCGGACTACCTGCGCCCGAGGATGGGCGAGTTCGTGACGCTGGACAGCACAGGTCACAGCGGCACCCACTCCGTCAAGGTCTCGGGCACGGACTTCAGCCAGATGCTCGGCGTGGCCGTGCCGAGCAACTTCTGGGGCAGGATCTACCTCAAGAGCGCCACCGACATCCAGATGGGCCACAACACGTATGTCGCGGCCGTGGAAGGCAACGGGGATCCCAACAACGGGGAGCAGATCCGCATCGGCGAGCACCAGTGTCAGCTCGAGCTGAACCGCAAGAGCGACGACAAAGAGAAGCTCTCGAACGGCGGAATGTACATGTGCAGCGGCGGCGTGAAGCTCGTCGCGAACACCTGGTACTGCCTCGAGTTCCACTACGACGGGCCGGGCCGCTCGGTGAATGTGTTCGTGGACGGCACCGAGGTCACCGCGATGGGCGTCACGGACTGGGGCCCGTACGACTACAAGCTCTTCAAGTTCGGGTTCGAGAAGTACCACGGCGGGGCCAAGACGATGTGGTACGACGACCTCGCGCTCAACTCGGAGCGCGTCGGCTGCGGCAAGTAAGGCCGCGCCGCGCGGCGCTGGAGGGAGCCTGAGCGGCCGCGGGAACGCCGCGGAGACGACATGAAGGCGATTGTCTACGACCGATACGGCTCCCCCGACGTCCTGAGGCTCGAGGAGATCCCGAGGCCCGATATCGGCGACGAGCGCTGAACCGAGGGGGGACCTACGTGATGCTCGGGGGCTCCATCGGTCGAATCTTTCAGCTCTTGCTCATCGGGCCGTGGATATCGAGGAGCGAGCAAAAGAGGATGCACCTTTTGGCAGCGAAGGCGAACCACGACCTCGCTGCCCTGGGGGAGCTGTTCCAGGCGGGCAAGCTGAGCCCCGTCATCGATCGCTGTTTTCCGCTCGACGAGGTTCCCGACGCGTTCCGCTACTTCGGCGAGGGGAGAGCGCGCGGGAAGATCGTCATCACCGTGTGACGGCGCCCCCTCTGCCGACCGACGCCGGGCTCACTCGTCGATGACGGCGTTGACGATCCCGTCGAAGAACTCCGCGTTCCCGACCGCGTCGAGCATCCGGTTCCAGCCGATCTCATCGAACGGCGTGGGCAAGCCGTGGTTCGTCAGGATGACCCCGATCAGCTCGCGGCGGCGATCGATCCACAGGAAGCACCCGGTGCCGCCCGCCTTGCCGTAAGAGCCGCTCGAGAGGCGCGACCCGCCGTTGGAGAAGCGGTGGGTCGCGAGCTCCCAGCCATACCCCTTGGGCGTCATCAGGAGATTCGTTAGCGGCGACACGTCGGTCTCCGACGCCCTCACCTCGGGCGTCTGGTTGCTCACCATCGCGGCGGCGACCTGGCGGCTCAGGACGCGGACGCCGCCGTACCTGCCGCCGTTCAGGATCATCTGGCAGAACACCGCGATGTCCCGCGCCGTCGAGAAGACACCGTCACAGCCGGCGATCCCGCCGAGCGCGTGATCCTGCTCGTCCTGCACCTCGCCGCGCACCACCCTCCCCCGGATCTCGGAGTAGCCCGTGGCCGCGGTCCGCGAGATGAGCGCCCCCGACGGGTTGAAGGTCGTGTCGCTCATGCCGAGCGGGCCCCAGATGCGCGCCTTCGCGAAGGCGTCGAGATCCATGCCCGAAGCGACCTCGATCACCCGCCCGAGGAGGCGGTAGGTGAGATCGCTGTAGAGCACCTGCGTGCCAGGCACGTACTCGAGCGGCGACTCCGCCATGCGCTGCCAGACGCGCTCGCAGTCCGGATCGTCCAGGAACTGGCTGTCCAGCGGCAAGCCGGCCGTGTACCGGAGCATGTCGCGCACCTTGATGGCCTGCTTGCCGTTGGCCGCGAACTCCGGGATGAAGTCGGCCACCCGATCGTTCAGCCGAAGCACGCCGTCCTGCGCGAGGATCACCGCCGACGTCGCCGTCGCGAGGACCTTGGTGATGGAGAGCAGGTCGAACAGCGTGTCGAGCGTCATCGGCTCGTCCGCGCCGCGGACCCGGGAGCCGAACGCCCGGTGCCCGACGATCCTCCCGCGCCGCGCTACCAGGGCGACAGCGCCCGGGAACAGGCCGTCGGTCACCCGGCGCTGGATGCGCGCGAAGACGTCCTCGAGGCGCTCCGAGCACAGGCCGACGCCCTCGGGCCGCCCAGGGACGAGGTGCTCGTACGTCGTCTGCGCGTACGCCTCAGCCACCTTGGTCGACAGGAACGCCGGCGCGAACGCGGCCACCGCCGCCGTACGGCCCAGCCCCTGGAGTAGGCGCCTGCGATTGAAAGATCCATGCTCGGTGCACATGCTCGCTCCTGATCCGTGATCCGTAGGGGGCGGGTCGTGCCGCTGCAGAGCCCGCTCGGGCGCGCCTTCGCGCGCCTTCGCTGAGGTCGCCATCGACGCTCGCGAACGCCCGAATTCCTGGACAGCAGGAGGCGTGCCGAGCAGCGTCCCCGACGGTTCGCGGCGCCGCGCCGCGAGAGCTCCAGCGGACGGTGCGCCGATCGTGCACCCGCCTGCACGATCGGCCGCGTGATCACCCGCACGGCCCCATCGCTCTGCACGGTTTTGCATGATTCGTGCAAACCAACGCCAAACCGGCGCACGGCGGCGCGCGGCGCCGCGTAGGATGTGCTCGTGGACGAAGCCTTTCCCGGCGGCGATGTGCGGGGCTCCTGCACGACGACGCTCCGGCTCGCGATCGTGGCCGGCAGCACGGTCACCTTCGCCCCGCTGCCGCCCCACGGCCGCGTCGTCCTCGGCCGCGACGAGGGGTGCGACGTGCGGATCGACGATCGCTCGGTGTCGCGCCGGCACGCGGCGCTCCACGTCGGCCCGCCGCTCCGGATCGAGGACCTCGGGAGCGCCAACGGCACCTTCGTCGGCGAGCCGCAGGCCCGCGCGCTGACGGCGCGCACGCACCGCCTGCGGCGCCTCTCGCGGGAGAGCGCGGAGGTCGGCGTCGGCGAGCGCTTCAACCTCGGCGCGACCACCGTCGTCGTCGGCCGCGCGCCCGCGGGGGCGGCCGAGGAGCCCGACCGCGGGAAGCCGCCCGCGGACATCGTGCTGCTGGCCCCGGTGATGGTGGCGCTCTACGAGCAGGCCGCCCGCGCCGCGCGGAGCCCCATCAGCGTGCTCATCCTGGGCGAGACGGGGGTGGGCAAGGAGGTGCTCGCCCGGACCCTCCACGCGCGCTCGCCGCGGTCGAGCGGGCCCTATGTCGAGCTGAACTGCGCCGCGCTGCCGCCGTCGCTCCTCGAGGGCGAGCTCTTCGGCCACGAGAAGAGCGCCTTCACGGGCGCCAGCCACGCGCGCCCCGGCCTCCTCGAGGCGGCCCACGGCGGCACGCTGTTCCTCGACGAGATCGGCGAGCTGCCCCTCGCCTTCCAGGCGAAGCTGCTCCGCGTCCTCGAGGACCGGAAGGTGCTCCGCATCGGGGGCCGCACCCCTCGCCGGCTCGACCTCCGCTTCGTGGCGGCGACCAACCGCGATCTCGAGGCGGAGATCGCGCGCGGCGCCTTCCGCCAGGACCTCTACTTCCGACTGAACGGCATCTCCCTCGTCGTCCCGCCGCTCCGCGAGCGGATCGCCGAGATCGGCCTGCTCGCCGGCAGGTTCCTCGAGGAGGCGTGCCGGCAGCTCGACCAGCGCGGCGCCCCCCGCATCTCGCCGGAGGCGCTCGCCGCCCTCGAGGCGTACGCCTGGCCGGGGAACGTGCGCGAGCTCCGCAACGTGATCGAGCGCGCGGCGGTCCTCTGCGCGGGGGAGTCGGTCCTGCCGGCCGATCTGCCGCCGCACCTGATGAACGGCGCCACGCCCCCGTCGAGCCGCGCCGCGTCGCGGCCCAGCGGCACCATCCCCCCGCCGCCGCCCTTGCCGCCGAGCGGCGCCGCGCTGCCGCCCGGCGGCGCCGCGCTGCCGCCCAGCGGCGCCGCGCCCCTGCCCAGCGGCGCCGCGCTGCCGCCCGGCGGCGCCGCGCCCCCGTCCAGCCGCGCCACGCCCCTGTCGAGCGGCGACGCCCCTCCGTCGGGCCGCGCCGCGCTGCCGCCGCCTCCGCCGAGCGGCGCCGGGCTGCCGCCGACCGACGCGCCGCCGCCGAGCGGGGACGCCCTGGCGAGGCTCCGGCTCGAGATGAAGGCCGCCGACCGACAGCGCGTGGTCGAGGCCCTCGAGCGGTCCGCGGGCAACCAGACGCGCGCCGCCAAGCTCCTCGGCGTCTCGCTGCGCACGCTGATCAACCGGATCGACGAGTACGGCATCCCGCGGCCGCGGAAGCGGCCCCCCTGAGCGGCGGGACGCTGGCCGCGAGACGATGTTGGTGCCGGACGACTCCTGGGGACGAATCCAGCAGCCAGAGCGACAGACGGGTTGAACCCACCGGACACGAGCAGAGTCTCGAACCGCCAAGCGCGCCACGGACGCCAAGAAGCGGACACGATTCGGGACGTCCGTGGCGGTTCATTTCACGCCAGATCGACGTGATCGGTGCCCCAGCTCCGCACGTGTGGCGCAGGCCTATCTCATCGGCACCAGCGGTAACCACGGTTTCCTCCTGTGGAGGAGGACCTGACGGCGCTCACCAGCTACCGCTCGAGCGAGCACGGCATCCTCGGCGACCGCCCCTCGCTCGAGGTGTGCTTCTACTGACCGTCTCCTGACCCCGGCCGCTTCCGCCGCGTCGCGGGCCCGCCGGTTGAATGGGGCGAACCGCGGCGGCATCAGAGCCGCGTGCTAGCCCCGGAGGCCCCATGCGTTTTTCTCGGACGCTCGCCGGTTGTGCGGTTGCATCGTGGATGTCCCTCTCGACCACCTCCGCGCTGGCGGAGGTGGTCCTGGACCAGATTCAGTTCTTCGGGCGAACCACCTGGAGAAAAGATTACAAGAGCGCGATATCCGAC
This sequence comes from Sorangium aterium, assembly GCF_028368935.1. NCBI lineage: Bacteria > Pseudomonadati > Myxococcota > Polyangiales > Polyangiaceae > Sorangium > Sorangium atrum. The sequence continues at coordinate 3,661,205 of NZ_JAQNDK010000001.1, forward strand.
TTCAACAACATCCAGGTCAGCATCGCCGCAATACCCTACGAGGATGTCTACTCCGTCGAAGCGGAATACGCAGGGGTGACGACCCCGCTCACCTTCAACGACTACAACGATCGTTACTATGCGACGATCGACACGAGCACGGTGCCCTACGGCCCTCACACCTTGACGTTCACCGCGTACGACAAGCTCGGAAGAGCGTCGACGAGGCAGTATATCGTGCACAAGTACGCGCCGCCCAGCGTCTGGGTGACGAGCCCGCGGCCAAACCGCACGCTGACCGGGGACACCCGCATCGCTGCGACGTGCGTCGGGACGCCTCCCTATTCCTGCACGCAGCTCAAGGCGCGCGTCCGGAGCCAGGTGCGCGATGAGGAGCTGGTGGGCGTCCCGTCGTCGGTGCCAGGGAGGATGGACGTGCTGCACTACCTGTCATCGCCGCTTCAGTCGGGCGAGGTGCTCACGATCAGGCTCGAGGCGATGGACGGCGTGGGCCCCGTCTGGTACGGGCCGACCCTCGGCGGGGGACTCGGCTTCTACGACTGGGCGCTCCCGCGCGTCTACGTCGAGCGGAGCCCGAAGCTCACCGCCGTCCAGCGCGCCCCCGGCGCCATCCTCGATTTCGACGCGACGCGCGTCCTGTTCATCGATCACGCGCTCCAGATCGGCGTCGTCGATCGCATGACGCAGCAGGTGACGTGGCTCGGGGAGCTCCGGCTCCACCATGATTGGATGCACAAGCCTGGTTACGGGGCGCTCACGCCGTCCGGCGTCGCCATGCAAGCGTGGTACGGATACGTCTTCATGTGGAAGGACGGCGCGCTGGACCGGACGCCCAGGCAGGGCCGCCTCGACGCGGTGAACGGCGATACGCTCCTGTGGACGAGGGCCGACGACGACGAGGCCATCGTGCACACGTTCTCGACAGGCATCGAGACGAGCTTGTGGCACGACCCTGGCAGCGCGTCGCCGTTCCAGGCAGACATCACGGCGTCAGGCGACGCCTACTACAGCACGCACGAAGAGCCGTGGATCCGCGGACCGGGCGAGATCCGCCTCGGGAACCATCCCGGCTACTTGCAACGGCCGATCACCGACGGGACGAACGTCGCCGGCCGGTGGTGGAGCGGATCGGTGAGCTCGAGCTACCTCTACACGGCCGACGGCGCGGAGGTGTTCCTGGGCGACTCCAGGACCGGCGATGCGGCAGGGCTGCTGCTGCACGCAGGGTATGCGGCCTACCTGAAGAGCGACGGGGCCGTCAACCAGGTATGGCTGCGGACCCCCGCGGGCGACGAGCACCAGCTGAGCAACTTCGCAGCGCCGAGCCAGTTCGATCAGCAGGAGCTGCGCATCGGGCACGACGGCATCAGCGACACCGGCGAGGTCATGTTCCTCAACAACGAGAAGCGTTACATCGGGCGGCCTGGAGTCGCCCCGGAGGAGATCAGCAGCGACCTCGGACACGGGCGCTGGTTCGACGGGGACTGGTACGTCACCCTCGGTGACACCTTGTTCAAGGTGGCGAGCGCAGAGGCGCCGGCCTTCCTCGCCCCGTTGCCGGGCGACGCGACGCTCGTCGACGCCGAGGACGAGGACGAGGACGAGGACGAGGACGAGGACGAGGACGAGGACGAGGAGCAGAGCAGAGCGGCGGTCTCCCGCTACGCGCAGAGCAGAGCGGCGGTCACCCGCACAGGAGACGGGCCCAGATCGGCGTTTTCGGCGCGCAAGCGCACTCCCGTGCGCTGAGCACCGAAAACGCCGAGGTGGGCCCGTATCCGAAGCGGGTGACCGCCGCTCTAGAGGTTGCGGATCCAGGTGCGGAGGACGGCCAACCCGGCCTCGTCCACGATCTCGGTCCCGAGGGGCGGCATCGAAGGCCAGCCCGGATCGCGTCTCCGGGCGCGATCCACCACGTCGCTGCCGTCGGGATCGCCCCGGTTGATCACCAGGCCGACGGCGGTGCGGTAGGTGGCCGTCGACTCGACGGACGCGAGCTCGCCGACCCGGAGCGTGAAATCGAACCTGCGCTCCGGGTCATAGCAGCGCGCGCCGTCGCTCTTCGGGCGGCTCCGGTTGTGGCAGTGGCTGCAGTTCGCGTGCAGCCAGCCAAGGGCATCGCGCGTCACCGCGTCTCCGGGCAGCTGGATCGGCCGGGGCGGAGGATCCGACAGCATCCCGCGGGCGACGACCTCGTCGAGGTCGACCTCGCCCCGGCTCGTGGCGAGCTGGATCGCGGAGAAGCCGAGCACGCGGCTCCTGGTCCCGCCGTGGCAGCCCATGCACTCGGCCGCCGCGGGCACGTCGTGCGGCGTCCCGCGCGCGTCCGCGGCGCCGCCGGGCGTCGCTAGCGCGTCGGTCCCGTCGGCGTTCCAGACGTAGGCGACCGAGGCCCAGTCCTCGGGGGCGGGGCCCACCTTGGCGAGCACGCGGGTCTCGACGAGCGCCCCATCCCTCCGGAACTCCTTCCACAGGCGGGTCCCGTCGGGGAACTGCCATGCATCCTGATCGCCGGTGTCGATCTGCGCGCCGGGCGGCAGCCGGATGAACCGCTGCTTCTCGGCGCCGTCGCTCCAGAGCGCGAACCCGGGCTCGTAGGCCACCACGTCGCTCGCCACCGCGCGCGCGGCGATGTCAGCGTAGAGGCCAGTCTCCGACAGCGCCGCGGGCAGCTCGGCCTGGCGCTCTGGATCGGGCGGATCGCACTCGTGGAAGTCGTCGCAGCCGGCGGCGGCGAGGCCGGCGACGGCGAGCCAGAGCAGGGCGGAACCAGCGCGGGTCGGGCGCCTCTCGCGGGTGGACATGGCCGTATCTAGACAGAGGCCATGTGCCATCTCCAGTGATGGTTCGTGATACAGAATATCACCATGGTGAATCTATCGACCATCGACCTCAACCTGCTCCACGTCCTCGCGGTCACGCTCGAGGAGCGCAGCGCGACGCGCGCCGCGCGCCGGCTGGGCGTCACGCAGTCGGCGGTCTCGAACGCGCTCGCCAGGGCCCGCGAGCTGCTCGGCGATCCGCTGCTCGTCCGCGATGGCCGCGGCATGGCGCCGACGCCGGCGGCGGACGAGCTGCTGCCGGAGCTCGCGGCGGCGATGGGCCAGCTGCGGTCGATGATCGAGCACCGGCGGGTGTTCGACCCGCGCTCGTCGACCCGGGAGCTCACGCTCGCCTGCGCCGACAACTCGCAGATCGCGGACGTGCCGCCCGTCGCGGCGGCGCTCGCGCGGGAGATGCCGCTCGCGCGGCTCCGCGTGGTGAGCATCGATTACCTGGTGGCGTCGGGGGGCATGTCCGCGGGCGGGCTCGACGCGGCGATCGGGGTGCACAAGCGCAACCCTGGGCTGCGCGTCGCGCCGCTCTACCGGGATCCGACCGTGGGGGTCGTCCGCCACGATCACCCGATCGTGGGCCAGCGTCTGACGCGGGGCTCCTTCCCGCGGCTCGGCTTCATCGACGTGCACATCCCGCTAGGCCGTCCGGGTCGTGGTCACGCCATGGTCGAGCAGGCCCTCCGCGCGCAGGGCCTGGTCCGCCGGATCGCCCTGGTGGTCCCTGGTTTCGCGGCCGCGACGATGGCGGCAGCGGCCAGCGACCTGGTGGCGTTCATGCCTCGCCGCGTCGCCGTGGCGCTCGGGTCGCACCTCCCAGTCCGGATCGTCGAGCTGCCCGTGAAGGACCTCGGGCACGAGATCTCGCTCGCGTGGCATGAGCGGACGCACAAGGACCCGGCGGCCGCCTGTTTGCGGAAGGTCATCATGGAGACCTTGCGTGCGGCTGGCGGCGGCGGCTGCGACGAGGCCCCGCAGAGGAAGCGGCAGCAGCGCCGCCACGATGGCGGGGGATCAGGCGGTCATTGACCGAAGCCATCGTCCTTCTCGGCGATGTCGTTCACGCCGTCGTTGCCCTGGCCGATCGACTGCGCGGCTGAAAAATGCTGCTGGGTGTCGCCGCGGACCGTCGCGAGCGTCCGGGGTCGTGAGGCCCGGCTGGCCTCAAGAGGGGGCGTTGACCTCGAAGTTCCAGATCGTGTAAGGACCGACGGCATCTTCGCTGGCAGCCTTGAAGAACACATGGCTCGAGTAATCCATGAACAGCGTGTGGATCGTGTTTGCCGCCAGGGATTCATAGACGAACCACTGCCCGTCGCTGATCCTGCGGTACCAGAGCTGAATGGGCATGTCCCCCACGGTGATGGTCGACATCCTGAACGGCTGCGGAAAGCGCTCGTTGGTCCCGTTCCAGACCTTGATCCACTGGTCCGCGACGTGGGACTGGAGCTTGCGCGGCTCCGCCGGCCAGTTCGGTATTCCGCACGCACCGCCGATCAGCTTCGCGGTCCCCGGCCCTTGGCCGTCGCCGGGGTCGACGAAGCCACACCCCGTGAAGCCCGGGTTGGTGAAGGACAGGTGGTAGTGACCGTACCCCGATCCGTCCTCCACGTTGATGTAATTGGTGCCCTGCTGCATGCCCTCGCAATACTGGCGATACGTCCAGCACGAGCCCTCCGCTTCCTCGCAGGGAACGAGGTAGCCGTCCGCGTACCCCGTCTCATACGTGAACGTCGCCCTCGCGTCGGCCCACATGCCGTTCAGCGCATCGAAATCGTCGAAGCCGACGAAGCAGCTCAAAGCCGCCCTGGCAGGGCTGGCCGACAGCATCGCGCCGAGCGCCATGGAGGCGGCCACCGCGCCGCGCAGCAACGTTCGAACCGTGGTGTTCATGGGTCTCTCCGGTCTCTCTTGTTCGGGTTGGTTTCTCACGGCGCGGCCATGAGCTCGTCGAGCTCGCGCAGCGCCGGCGAAAGGAAAGGCGTTCGCTCCCGCCGTTATCCCGGCTGAGGCGGCGCGACTCTGGTGCCCTGCACCGCCCGGGAGCCCCGTAGAGCAACGCGCATACCAGGAGGAAGCGCGCTTCTCTCCGCCGCCGTCTCCGCGCCGGAGCGAGTCCCTGTCCCCCGCGGGGACGCGGCGATTCCAGCCGAATGGCGCTCGTCGACGGCGCGGGAGCCCTGACCTTCGCGAGCGGCGAAGGCCACCGCGGGCCGCGCGCGTCATGCAGACGGCCGTGACATGTCACGCTTGCTCGTCACGGTGCGACCGTGACATGTCACGCTTGCTCGTCACGGTGCGACCGTGACATGTCACGCTTGCTCGTCACGGTGGGGCCGGAGGCTAGCTCGCCGAGACTGCACCGCCTCCAGCCCCCTGATCCTACCTGGCAGCTCTGCCTTCTCCCGGTTTGAGCGCGCGGTCGGCCCACGCACCGGGAATCGAAGAAGCGCGCCAAGTCGAGGTCCACGATGCGATGCTTGCGACGGAGCAGTCAGAGCTCTCCGCGCCCTGCGGCCTCGATCGACGAGAACGTGTGCCTCGCGTGCCGCCCATGCAACGAGTTCGAGGCAGGCGCCACAAGAACTTCCATGTCGATGAAGCCGCCATCCGGGATGGATGAAAGATTCCAGGCACATGCGAGCCCGCGTGGTTCTTATGCTAAATCATGTTAACAACAGTCGAAGACGGGGATGCGTGAATAGCCTCCGGTGCTAGGTCCCTCCGCAGTACCTGCCCATGGGTGGGCAGGAGGAGGAAACCACATGCACTTGCTCCAGCACGTTCAGAAGCTCCGTCGTTTCACTCCGTCCCGCTCCCTGGGCTTGCGTGCCCTGGTGGGCGTCGGCCTCCTCGCGGGGGCAGGCCTGCTGCTCCCCGAGGTGGCCTCGGCGCAGGAGGACCCCATTCCCTGCCCGTTCGACAACGTCCTCTGCCTGTTCGAGGAGGAGGGCTACGGCGGGGAAATCTTCAACGTCCGGGCGCTGAACCCGCAGGTGGGCACGTGCGTCAACCTTCCGGAGCACGGCTGGGAGGGAAGGGCACATTCTGCCTACAACACCAACGGCGCCGGCGCCGCGATCTTCCAGAACGAGAACTGCATCGGCTACCCGTACCCCGTCTACGGCGAGAGCGGCCTGAGCCCGCTGCCGTTCGTTCCCAAGAGCGTCTACGTCTTCTGACGCGATGATCGGGCGAAAGGCGATGGGCAGCGCGGCCATCGCCTGGAGGCCGGGACGAGCCGGCCGGATCACAAAAAGCAGAACCGCGCGGGCCACCAACGCGGGCTGGCGCTCGGGGATGCGCGGGGCACGAAGAGGCCCAAGAACGAGGGCGCCGCTGTCATCCCCGACGGGTGACGGGCTCTTCGGTGGGCGGGAGGGGCGTGGCGGCGCGGGGGCGCGGCGCCACGGCCGCGCTCAGTACATCAGGTTGCCCTGGCCGAGCACGAAGGTGATGTTCTGACCGAACTGGGCCCGGGCGGTCGTCACGCGCGCGGTCGCGTTCACGATGCGGTTGCGGCGCTCGACCGCCGAGCTCGCCGCGAGGCCCTGAGCGATCTCGGCGCGCGCGAGGTCGAGCTGCTGCGCCGCAGCGGGATACAGCGTCATCGGGGCCATCACCTCGATGGCGTCGTCGATCTCGACGCGGGCGAGCTCCATCAGCTTCTGCTGCACGTCGGCGCGCGTGTTCGCGAACTGGTCGACGAGCACCCGCGCGGCGTCCAGCCGTTGCTTCGCGATGTCGGCGTTGAAGGCGGCGTTCAGCGCGCGCAGGAAGCGAGCGATGGCGTTCGCGTCGAGCGGCACGAGGTTGAGCGGCGTCCCGAAGCGCTGCTCGAGCTCCTGGGCGGCGGGAGAGAAGAGGAAGGGCGTCGAGGCGTAGAACGTGACGGCGTCGGTGAGGCCCGGATCCGCCTTGTCGTTGATCTGCAGGTTGTTGTGGAAGAAGGGCGGCGTGTCCGCGGCCTCGATGAGGGGCGGCGGGTTGAAGGTGCCGTTGCCGAACGAGTTGGGGAAGCCGATGCCCGTGGCGTCGAAGTTGGGCGCCGGCAGGTCTCGCCCGCCGAAGCCGCCGTCCGCGAGGAACTCGCCCCCGAAGCTGCCCCCGTTGAGCGGCGACCCCTTGGTGCGCGTGCCGGTGTCGAAGTTGCGGTTGTTGCCGGTGTCCTGGAAGTTCGCGCCAGCGTTGTGGTGGCACAAGTTGCAGCGGCCGCGGTTCGGGTCCATGAACGCTTGCCGGCCGTCCTCCGCCTCCGCGTCGAACAGGCGAACGCTCGCCAGATCGAGCTCGTTCAGCCGGCCCAGGCTGAGCTGGAAGGCCAGGGTCACGTCCTCTTCTTCCGGTGTCGGCAACCGGAAATCGACGCCCGGCTCGCGGGCGAGGCGCTTGGGAAAGTGCTGGGTGATCGCGTCCTTGAGGAAGCCGCGCAGCGTGCCGTCGCTCGAGCCGTCCCCGCCCCAGCCGGTCCGCTCCGTGGGGGGATTGGTGGTGCCGTCCCCCGAATCCGCCCGGATGCTGGTGCTGAGCGAGAGGACGTGGTTCACCCCGCGCGAGACGAACCGGTGCGTCGGATCGGCGAAGCCGTCCACATTCTCGAGGATGGCCGCGTCGTCCAGCAGATCCGATGTCTCGAGCTCGGCGAGCTCCGGCACCTGCCGGAACACGAAGAGCGGGTCATTGGGGTTGGTTTGGTCGAGGGCTTGGATGAACGGCACGTCGAGCGTCGTGTTGTTGGCCACGGGGTGGCAGGTGCCGCAGGTGCGGCCGTTGCCCTCGAACGTCTCGTGGAAGAAGACCCCCGCGCCCGCGCAGATGTCCTGCGAGACGAGCCCGGCGACCACGCGCGGATCCTGCGCGCATTCAGCGAGCCGATCCGCCAGGGCGAGCGATTGCGAAGCTTCATCGAGGGGCTCCGGAATCTCGTCCTCTGCCTCCGAGCACCCCCCGGCGAACAGCGCCATTCCGACCCCGCACGCGAGCAGCAGCCCCATCTTCGAGCGTCCCATCGAGCTTTCTCCGTTACAGGCGCAGCGCCCGGCCGTGGCGAGCGGCCACGAGCAGGAAAGCGGCGCGTTTCATCCACTCTTCAGCTGTGGTCGCGGAGCCATTCGAGCCGCCCGGCGGTGCGGCGTGGGCCTCGTGAGCCACGCCCCGGCGGGGAAACCGCCGGAGAGGCAGCCCTCGCCGCCCGGCGCGCGAGGCCGCGCGCTGGGGGCGTCAGGCGGTGCTAGGAGCGACCGCAGGCGAGCGATGATGTAGCTGAAGAAAAATGATGTTCAACGTTCGGCGCGGCGCAGGGCTCCATTTTTAAAGATTCTTTACAAACAGGCCCGGGAGGAGGCACGCGGGGGCGCGCGCCCGTGCGGTTCCCGCTGCGTGACGCCGGCGCCGACGCTCACCGCGCTGCCAGCCGCTTCTGTTTTCGCAGAGTGAAGCCGGCCCATGACGATGGGTCCGAGCCCAAGGACAGAGAGGTCCTGTGGCTCGTGATCGAGTGGCCGGCCTGAGCGCCACTTCGCCGACTTGGATCTCGTGGTGGATGGTCAGCTCGTCGTCGAGCTCAAGGCCATTGAGGGCATTGCCCCGATCCACGTTGCGCAGCTGCTGTCGTATCTCAAGGCGGCAAGACTTCGGCTTGGCCTCTTGATCACCTTCAAAGTGGCCTTCCTCCGTACCGGTGTCAGGCGTGTGGTTCATTCCCCGTAAATTTGGCGTTCTTGGCGGTTCCTCTCTTTCCTCGACGAACCTCCCGCGGTACTGCTAGATAGATAGCCGCCCTCTGGCAGCGGTCGGCTGGACAGCGGGCGTGTGCCGGCAGGCTACGAGTCGCTCGGGTCGCGCGCCGGATCAGGGCTCGAAGCCCTGGAGCGGCGGCCCACATAGCGAAGACGGCTGAGGTCTGCGTGGAAGAAGACCCGCTGGATCTTCCCGTCGGCCACCGCGAGCAGCAGCGCTGGCGGACTCGAGCTCGTTCAGGCACAGGCGCGTGACCACCGTCGTCAGATACGCCTTCGGGGAGCTCGCCTCGACCTCGTGGCTCCCCCAGCGAAGCCACGCCTCCTGCACCATATCCTCGGCGCGCCCCATGTCGCCGAGCATGCGGTACGCGAGCGCGACGAGGTCCCGACGACACGACTCGAACTCGGCGAGCCGGCGCGCGGAGGAGCTGGTCGTCATCGGAAGGATCTCGCATCCATGAGCGCGGCGCTCAAGCTGACCGCCCCCTGGCGAGCCCCACGGTCTCCCGCGCGTGGGTGCGTTGCTCGACGCAATCGAGCATGAACGCCGCGACAGCGCGGAACGACATGACCGCGGCGCCCGCCGGGAGCGCCTCTCCCGCGCTCCGGTAGCTCTCGTCCCGATCGTCGACCAGCCGGGGCGGCCTCGCGATCGTGAAGTCGCAGCGGCTCGCCCGGACGACGGTCTCCATCGCGACGAGGTCGCGCAGGTGGTGCTTGAGGAGCCAGCGGAACACCGGACGGGCGGCGAAAACGTGGCGGAGATCGTGCAATTTGTCGGAGAGGGGGCGCCGCATCGCAGCAGGTCCAGGGACGTGGCGCCCGGCGGCGCCGCGGGTAGGGCCCCACGGCGCCGCCGACTGGCCCGCTTGCTTGTCTACATTACGCTGAGCTCATCCGTTCTTCCCAGGCACGAAGCGGAGCGACGCGAGGCGCAGCAGCTCACCAGAGCCGCCCTTTGCCCTCAGGTAGACCTCGTGGGAGCCGGTGGCGCTCACCTTGCATGTCACGGTCGTCCAGGTCTCCCAGCCGCCGGTGGCGGGGACATCGCAGGTCGCGACGCGGCGGCCGCCCGCCAGCGGGTCGAGCCATACCTCGACGGCGCCGCCCTTCGCGCTGGAGGCCTGCAGCTCGATCTCGACCGACGCCACGCCGCCGCTGCCCAGATCGACGCTGCCGTACATGGCCCAGTCGCCGTCCTCCAGGCCGCCCAGCACCGGCCCTGCCGACTGGCTCGACACAACCTCGGTGCCGGACTCCTGGTCCGGCTCCGCGGCCGCGATCGCGGTGAAGCCGTCGCGGTACGTGAACACGTCGAAGTCAGCGCTCGCGTTGCTGGCAAAGACGCCGGCCTGGCTGCCGACCCAGCCCATGTTGACGGTATCGTAGTCCTCGAGCGCGCCGATTTCGATCGGCTCGCCCACCTGGGTCCAGGTCAGGCGGTCCGTGCTGAACCAGCCGGTGGCCTCGTGGTCCTTGCCGTGCACCAGCTTCAGCCAGAGGGTGCGCTCGGCCGGCGCCGGGGCATCGAAGCTGATCTCGGTCGCGTCCACCGCTTCATAGGCGCTCTCGTCGGCGTTGAGGACGGGGACGACCGACCGGAACGAGAAGCGGATCCGGTCTTCTGCGTCCGCCCGGACACGCGCCACCGACACCTCCTGGCTGATGGGGTGCACCCACGTCGGGAACGCCGTGAGATCCTGCTCCGGGACGGCGTTGCCCAGGCGAACGCCAGCCGCGTCGCCCTCCGCTTCGGGGGTGAAGTCCATCCTCACGATCATCGCCTTGGCGTGCAGCGCGTCCTTCTGGATCACCCACCGCGTCTCGTCCTCCGCCGGCTTGAGCCGGAGCCAGCCGGCGCGGTCGGTGACCGAGTAGCGATCGGACGGCATGTTGCCGTAGAAAGTCCAGGCCGGTGCGAGCTTGTCCCCGGTGAACTCGTCGTTGACGGGCAGCAGGAACGGGATGTCGCTGGGCGGCAGCGCCGGCGCCGGCGCCGGCTCGCCCAGGCGACCATTCACGACCGGGACCCCGGCACCGCTCTCGTCGTCGATCCAGGTCACCTGGCTGAGCAACCCCTGCCGGCCCAGGCCACGCCAGTTGCTTTCGCACTCGTACGAGTGGGAGAAGACCCACCACGTGCCGTCGGCGATCTGGAACGGCGCGGTGCTGTGCTGCGCGCCGCTGAACGGGGCCTCTCCCTTGAGGACGCTGCCCAGCGGCGTCCAGTCCTCGGGGTTGCTGCTCAGCGTGGCCGAGCGCCACCCGTACTGCTCGCCGCCGCACCCCGTGTGGGTCGAGTCGAAGTAATAGTAGAAGCCGTTTCGCTTCGTCATGGTGGGCCCCTCGGCCCAATTGGCCTCGACCGCGCTGTCGGGGTTGGCCGCGGGATCACCGCACCCCCCGTTCTCCACGTCCCAGTTGACGAAGCTGAGATCGATCGACTCGCCGCTGAGCTGCCCGGTCTCGGGATCGAGCTTCTGGAGCAGGTTGACGCCGAAGTTGTTCTCCTCGCCGCCCGTCCCTCCATTCCATTTGCACTGCCCCGCCTTCACGACGAGGTACGTGGTCCCGTCGTCGTCGACGAACACCGAGTCGTCATAGCCGGTCCCGCGGTCGAACGATACGAGCTCCGGGTCCTCTCCGGGCGGCGTGTAGGGGCCCACAGGCTCCACGTGGACGGGCTCTCCCCAGGGCCCTGCCAGGCTTTCGGCCTCCGCGAAGTACTGGTTGAAGTTGACGGCGAAGTAGACCCTGTAGCCGGCGGCGACCTTGACGATGAAGCCGCCCCACGTCCCGCCCCCCGCCGAGGTCGAGGCCTCCAGGCCGGACCACGCCGGATCGACGACGCGCGACACGCGCTCCCAGCGGATGAGGTCCCGCGAGTGCAGGATCTCGACGTTGGGTGAGATGTTGAAGCTGGAGCCGGTGATGTAGAAATCGTCCCCCTCGATGTAGATGTTCATGTCCGGGTGATCGCCGGGCAGGATCGGGTTCAGGTAGGTGGACTGGGGCTTGCCCGGCCAGCTCGCTGTCTCGAAGGCGGCGGTCAACGTCTTGTTCCCGTCCACCGTGACCTCCACGACGTCGTCCGCCTCGCTCGCGGCCCCGCTCCATCCCGTGAAGTCGGCGCTCGGCGCGGGTCTGGCGGTCACGGTCACCACTGTGCCGGCCCTGCGCAGGTAGGTTCCGGGCGGAGGATCAGTCGTCCCGTCCCCCTTCGCCTCGATGGTCAGGGGATATTCCACGGGCGCTACCTGCTCGTCCACTCCGCAGGACATGGGCAGGGACCCGATCAGGATCATCGCCGTAATGCAAGCGCTGTGTTTTCTCATGGTCATGTCCTGGGTCGTTCTGGCCGCCAATCCCGGCTACGAGGATCTCTGGCGGGTGTGCATGACGGCCCGTGCAGTCTTCGGATCGAAGGGACGAGCGCGGGCCCACTGTGAACGCTCACACGACGGGTGTCAATTTCCCTCGCGACGGGCGCGAGGTCGACCGGCTGGCCGGTGCGGCGGAGCGGCCTCTGCTCGATAAGTGGTTATCGAAATCGCTGCCGCCCGGCCAGTGCTCCACCCCCTCCACGCCCGACGGTCTCCTCGAGCCGGATTGGCCCCGACCAGCGCTGATGTGGGCGAGCGCGGTGACGCACGGAATCTGGGATCAAGGGCAGCGCAGCTCGCGGTGCGACCAGGAGTGGGCCGAAGCGGCATCGCGCTGCGCGGCGCGAGGCGCGTCGAGCGGCGGCCGCCCGTCGGCAGCGCAGGCGCCGCGCCGGTCCGTTCGCCATGCCGCGTACAGCAGCGGGATCGAGGCGACGACGAGCGTCGAGGCGAGATCGCAGGCGATCGCGACCCGGCGCGCGCCCACCCGGTCGATGACCGAACGAGCTTAGTGAATACCGATGCCCTCGGCCGCCTGGATCGATCCGGTTTTGTTCGGCGCTCTTCGTGGAGTGGGTGCGCTCATCGCGGCAAAGGTGACCCACACATAAGGCCTCACGTCCAGCTCAGGAGGGCTGCGTCGAGAGGCAATGAAGCCGATTTGTGCTGGATTTCAAGGTCGATCGGCACAGCCGGCGCGCTCGGTGAAAATCCAGGCTAGCGCTCCGCCGCCTGATCGCCCGCTAGAGCACCGATCACGTTGATCGAGCGAGAGATGTGCCGCCAAGGCGCCAAGGACGCCAAGAACAGAACACAAACTTGGCGTCCTTGGCGCGCTTGGCGGTTCAAAATGCTGCTCTTTTCTGGGGTTTCAACCCGTTTGTCGCTCTAGTACTACAGCCGCACTTGGTCCGAGGCGCGGCTGTAGGCATCAAAATCGTCGAGAAATCCGTGTTTGTCCGCTCGTCTGCAGCCGCAGATTGGCCGCAGGTGCGGCTGTAGTACTAGCCTATCGAGAGGATTGGAGGAAGGCATGCAGCACGCAGGGGGCGCGGCCCCGGACATCGGCCCCGCGACCCCGGACATCGGCGCCGCGGCCCCAGACATCGGCGCCGCGACCCTGAAGCGGGTCACCCGTGGCCTGATGCCGCTCTTCTGCCTCATGTACCTGATCGCGTACATCGACCGGCAGAACGTCTCCTACGCCAAGCTGGAGATGGTGGGCGCCCTGGGCCTCACCGAAGCCGCCTACGGCCTCGGCGCCTCGCTGTTCTTCCTCGGCTACTTCCTGTTCGAGGCGCCGGCCAACCTGATCCTCGTCCGCGTCGGCGCCGGGGTCTGGTTCAGCCGGATCATGGGCACCTGGGGCCTCGTCACCATCGCGCTGGGGTTCACCCAGAGCCCGGCCATGTTCTTCGTCCTGCGCTTCCTGCTGGGCGTGACGGAGGCCGGGTTCTTCCCGGGCGTGCTCTACGTCCTGACCCTCTGGTACCCGCATGCGCACCGCGCCCGCATGATCGGCGCCTTCATGATGGCCAGCGCCGTGGCCAACGCGGTGGGCTCGGTCATCGGCGGCGCGCTGCTCGATCTCAACGGCCTCCTGGGGCTGGCTGGCTGGCAGTGGGTGTTCGTGGCCACCGGCGCTCCCGCCGTCCTGCTCGCGCCTTACGTCCTCTGGCGCCTGCCGAGCCACCCCGAGCAGGCCCGCTTCCTCACCCCCGACCAGAAGGCCTGGCTCGCCAGGACCCTCGCCGCTGAGCCCCGCCAACAGGCGGAAGGCTCCCCCTGGCGGGCCTTGCTGGATATACGAGTGATGGCGCTTGCCGGCCTGTATGTCGGCTTGCCGCTCGGCGCTTACGGCCTCAGCTACTGGCTGCCCACCCTCGTGAAGGGCTTCGGCGCCTCGAACATCCAGAACGGCTTCATCAACGTCATCCCCTGGGTCTTCGTCGCCTTGGCGCTCTGGTGGGTGCCGCGCCATGCCGCCCGCAACGGCGTCAGCGCCTGGCACATCTCCGGCCCCATGCTGCTGGGCGCCGTCACCCTGGTGCTGAGCGTGGTCGTGCCGGGCGCAGCGCCCAAGTTCGCCCTGCTGTGCGTCGCCGCCGCCGCCATCTTCGCCGGCCAGCCGGTGTTCTGGAGCGTGCCCCAGAAGCTCCTCGCGGGCCCGCACGCCGCCGCCGGCATCGCCGCCATCAACTCGGTGGGCAACCTCGGCGGCTTCGTGGCCCAGAACGTGGTGCCGCGCATCTACGACGCGACCGGCAGCCAGCTCGCCCCCATGCTGTTTCTGGCCGGCTGCCTGATCATCGCCGGCGTCAGCATCCAGGTGCTCGTCCCCCGGCTGGCAGGCTGGTAGGGCGCCGGCGGAGAATGTCGCGCGGCGGTGCAGTGGGCTCCGTCTGCGTGGCAGCGAGAGCGCTGACCTCGCCCGCGTGGCGCGGACGGTTCATGACGCAGTGGTGGTGGTGCCGTGCGGCCTGGGCAGGCCAAGCTGATAACCACGGTCCGGCACCGCAAACTCGCCCGGAAGGCGCCTCGACCAACACGCGCCCTGCGCGGACTTGACTTTCGGATCGCGTTTGGGTTTTCTAGCCCCTCGGAACCCGGGTCCTCGACGAGAAGAGCTGGAACCTGTTCGACGCCGACATCCTGAGCTGGTGGCTCGCACCCGGCGTCAACCGACCTTCCCTCGCATCCCCGATAACGGACCTCGACCGATGACAACCAAGAAGCCTCTGCGCAGCCAAGCCTGGTTCGCCCGCCAGGACAAGATGGGGTTTTACTACCGCTCCTGGCTCAAGAACCGAGGCTTCCCGCAGGACCAGTTCGACGGACGGCCGGTGATCGGGATCTGCAACACATGGTCCGAGCTCACGCCCTGCAATTCGCATTTCAGGACGATCGCCGAGCATGTCCGCTGGGGAATTCTGGAGGCCGGCGGCTTCCCCCTCGAATTCCCGGTGATGTCGCTCGGCGAGACGATGCTCCGCCCGACCGCGATGCTGTTCAGAAACCTCGCTTCCATGGTTGTCGAGGAATCGATCCGCGCCAACCCGCTCGACGGCGTCGTGCTCCTGATGGGCTGCGACAAGACCACCCCCGCCCTCCTCATGGGCGCGGCGAGCGTCGATCTGCCGAGCATCGGCGTCTCCGGCGGCCCCATGCTGCGCGGCGTCTACAAGGGCCGGCCCATCGGCTCGGGCACCAACACCATCTCGATGAGCGAGCAGCTCCGCTCGGGCCAGATCACCCTGCATGAATTCCACGAGGCCGAGGCCTCGATGCACCGCTCTCAGGGGCACTGCATGACCATGGGCACCGCCTCCACCATGGCCTGCATGGTCGAGGCCCTCGGGGTCGGGATGCCGGGCAACGCCGCCATCCCGGCGGTCGATGCCCGCCGCAACCTCCTCGCCCGCGAGGCCGGGCGGCGGATCGTCGAGTTGGTTCGGCAGGACGTCGTGCTCTCGCAGATCCTCACCCGCGAAGCCTTCGAGAACGCGATCCGCGTCAACGGCGGCATCGGCGGTTCGACGAACGCCGTGGTGCATCTCATCGCCATGGCCCGGCGGATCGGCGTCGAGCTCGACCTTGACGACTGGGACCGGCTCGGCCGGGAGGTGCACTGCCTCGTCGACCTCATGCCCTCGGGCCGATTCCTCATGGAGGATTTCTTCGAAGCCGGGGGCCTGCCGGTCGTTGTCCGCGAGCTCGCCGAGAACGGACTCATTCACAAGGACGCCATGACGGTCAACGGCCGCACGATCTGGGAGAACAACCGGAACGCGGAGTGCTGGAACCGGGAAGTCATCCGCACCGTCGGCGCGCCCTTCAAGCCGAACGGCGGCATCGCGGTGCTGAAGGGCAATCTCGCGCCGGACGGCGCGGTCCTGAAGCCCTCCGCGGCCTCCCCGCACCTCATGAAGCATACCGGCCGCGCGGTGGTATTCGAGACGATCGAGGACCTCCACGCCCGCATCAACGACGATGCTCTCGACATCGACGAGACCTGCATCATGGTGCTCAAGAATTGCGGTCCGAAGGGCTATCCGGGCATGGCCGAGGTCGGGAACATGCCGCTGCCGCCGAAGCTCCTGCGCCGGGGCGTCACCGACATCGTCCGGATCTCCGACGCCCGCATGTCGGGCACTGCCTACGGCACCGTCGTGCTGCACATCGCGCCGGAGGCGGCGGCCGGTGGTCCCCTCGCCCTCGTCGCGACCGGCGACCTCATCACCCTCGACGTCGAGGCGCGCAGCCTGCACCTGCACGTCAACGACGTAGAGCTGGCCCGGCGTCGCGCCGCCTGGACGCCACCCGCGCCGCATGCGGACCGCGGCCATCTCAAGCTCTATGTGGAGCGCGTCCTGCAGGCGAACGACGGGGCCGACTTCGACTTCCTCGTCGGCAAGAGCGGCGCGCCCGTCGCCCGCGACAATCACTGAACCGGAGATCCACCTTATGCCACGCGCCGCCTCTTCCCCCTTCGCGGGCGTGTTCCCCGTCGCGCCGACGCCCTTTCTGGAGAATGGCGATCTCGACCTGAACGGCCAGCGCCGGGTGCTCGACTGCATGGTCGACCAGGGCGTCGACGGCATCTGCATCCTGGCCAATTATTCCGAGCAGTTCCTGCTCACCGACGCGGAGCGGGAGACGCTCACGACGCTTTGCCTCGACCATGTCGCCGGGTGCGTGCCGGTGATCGTGACGGTCAGCCACTTCTCGACCCGCATCGCCGCCGAGCGCGCCCGCCGCGCCGCCGCCGCCGGCGCAAGCCTCCTCATGCTGATGCCGCCCTATCACGGCAGCGGGCTCAAGGCCGATGAGACCGCCATGGTCGAGCACTTCGCTGCCGTCGCGGAGGCCGGGCGGATCCCGATCATGGTCCAGGACGCGCCCCTGAGCGGCATCGCGCTGTCGGTGCCGTTCCTCGTGCGCCTCGCCCGCGAGGTCCCGGAAGTCCGCTACTTCAAGGTCGAGGTGCCCAGCGCCGCCGCGAAGCTGCGCGGCCTGATAAAGGCCGGCGGCGACGCCATCGAAGGACCGTTCGACGGCGAGGAATCGATCACCCTCATGGCGGATCTCGACGCCGGGGCGACCGGCACCATGCCGAGCGCTCTCTTGCCGGATCTCATCAAGCCGGTGGTGGAGCATCACCGGGCCGGGCGGCGCAAGGAGGCGGCAGCGGAATACGCGCGCATTCTCCCCCTCATCAACTACGAGAACCGCCAATGCGGCCTGCGCGCCGCCAAGGCGGCGATGGCCGAAGGCGGCGTGATCCGCAGCGACGCCGTCCGCCACCCCCTCGAGCCGCTCCATCCGGCGACCCGGGCGGGCCTCCTCGAGATCGCCAGGGAGCTGAACCCGCTCGCGCTCCGCTGGGGCCGGTAGGCGCTGGAGCCGTGAAGGCGGCCCCTTCGATGCATGGATAAATTGTTGATATAGCGCCGTTTCTTTCAGGAGGGCCGGATCGCGGAAAAATGTTCTGTGAGGATAGCCCACGCAAAGCCATTCCGACCTGTCAAGAATTTCCCGCCAACGACCGGCAGTTGACATAACGTACACACAAAGTACGATCCACTGATCCACCTACAAGAACCAACAGATCCAACGAGTTCACTCGGCCGTGGTATATTGTCTACACCACGCTGGCGCGCCGAAGTCGTTAGTTTACCGACAGGTTAATTAACCGAACGTTTAATCATGATGCTTTCCGACGCACCCCACGTCGACGCCCTGAGCGCCACCTTCGCGGCCCTCGCCGATCCGACGCGCCGGTCGATCCTGACGTAGCTGATGGACGGCCCCGTGTCGACAGCCAGTTGACATAACGTCCAAAAGTACGATCCACTGATCCGCCTACAAAAACCACCAGCTCCAACGAGTTCACTCGGCTGTGTAATATTGTCTACACCACGCTGGTCGGCGCGTTTCCGTCGAATTGGCTGGCGCACGCCGCCCCGCGCTTCGATCTCGTGACGTTCCCGCTGCCCGTGACCACGCCGGCCATCACCATCGCGCAGGCGTGGCACCCCCGCTTCGATGCCGACCTCGCGCACCGGTGGCTGGGCGACCGGCTCCGCCGCGTCTACCGGTCGATCGCGGAGCGCAGGGCGTAGCCACGCCCGGCCGAGCGGCGCCGTGTCGGGGCGCCGCGGACGTCGACCTCGGATCGGCCTCGCAGCGCCGCCGACGCCGCGGGCTCGGCGCGCTTCGTCGCGCCCGCTTGCGGGTCCTGCTCAGGAAACGCAGCGTCTCGACCTGGGTGCCGTCCTGCCCCGTTACCATGTCGCCAGAACAATCCCAGCTGGAGCCGCGCGCAACGGCACCTTCTTGGCAACACGCGACCTCGCCCAGTTCGCGCGCAGAGCGCACATAGACGCATGCCCTCCCACGTCGGTGAGGCGGCGGAGGAACGGGGCGGGACGGCCGGCGGGACTTGACCCCTCGCGGTGCGGATCGGTACCATGCGCATGTTGGACCTCGGCTGGTACGGGGTTCGGCTACGCGGCTTGGGGGGTTGGCGCACCCGCGCGATGCTTGCCGTCCTCGGCCCCTGCTGTGGGTTGCCAACGCATGCAAGTGCATTTACCGGCTCCCACGGCTTTGCCTGGTTCTTGTTTGCGAGAGCGCCGCAGCGGCCGGCAAAGGTCGAGCGAGCGCGACGAATGGCCACCCGCTCGCACGCGGGGACATTGTTGGACTGATAGAAGGGAGAGACCGCGGGATGAACGAGACCCTCAAGAGATATGTGGACGTCGGGCTCCTGATCGGCGCCGAGATCGGCACCAAGATCGTCGGGGCCATCGCCCTGTGGATCGTGGGGCGCCTGGTCATACGCGGCATCCTTCGCTTGCTCGATCGAACGACGAAGTTCCGCAACATCGACGAGACGCTCGCGCGTTACCTGCACTCTGTCGCGAGCGTGCTGCTCAACATACTCCTCATCATCACGGTCCTCGGCGTCTTCGGCGTCCAGACCTTCACCTTCGCCGGGATCCTGGCGGCGACCGGGGTCGCCATCGGTATGGCCTGGTCTGGCCTGCTCGCCAATCTGGCCGCTGGCGTCTTCATGATCGTGCTGCGCCCTTTCAAGGCCGGCGACGTGGTCACCGTCGCCGGCGTGACGGGCATCGTGCATTCGATCGGCCTCTTCGTCACGTCGGTCGATACCTTCGACAATGAACGCACCTTTCTCGGCAACAACAAGATCTTCGGCGAGATCATCAAGAACCACTCCGATAACCCCGTCGCACGCTTGAACATCAATGTCCAGCTTCCCCACGGCGCCGACGTGCACAAGGTCATCGCGGTATTGAAGGAGAAGCTCACCAATGCGCCTCATGCCGCCAGCAACCCAGCGCCGTTCGTCGAGATGGTGGGCATGACCCTCTCCGGCCCGCTGCTCGTCGCGCATCCCTACGTCGAGAGCGCGAAATACCCCTTGGCGCTCGCCGCCGCACACCTGGTCGTTTATGACGAGGTCGCGAAGCTTGGCTACCCGACCCCGGCGCAGGCGGTGGTGCTCCGCGAAGACGGAGCGCGGCTCGCGGCGGTCAATGGGCACGACGCGCGTGGGCTCTCGCAGGTGTCAAACAGCGGGACGCCCGAAGCGCCCTGATCGGTTCCTGCAGCCCGGCCTGCCCCACCCCGCGGCGCGGGCGCGGGCTCCGCGGGCTCATGGCCAGGCGGTGATCTCGACGGGCCGCTTCATCCGCGTATCCTCGGCCACGAACACCGCCCCGCTCTGCCCCTCGGCCGGGAGGGGATCCCCCGTCGCGCGGTCGAACCTGAGAATGGTTCCGGGTGCCGCGTAGTTCATCGCGTCGAACCCCACCGTGAACAGCCGCCGCACCTCCCCGAACGTCAGCCCGCCCATGTGGTTGCCTCGCGGCGTGGTCCCAGTGAAGCCCGTGGGCAGCGTGTCGAGGAGCGCGCCGGTCGCGTCGTAGCGCCGGATGTCGGAGGATAGACATGTTGGGAACGTGGCGTCCGCAACCTCGTCCCCGCAGATCCTCGCAGGTGCCGACCGCACCGGTCCCATCGGTGACGTCGACGCATCTCCGCCGTCGCCTGCGGGCGGTGGCACCGTGCTCGCTCGTGTCCAGGCGCTTCGCCCCGCTGCGCGGGCGCCTGCGGCGGCCCGGACACGAGCTGCGCGCGGTGCCTCACGTGAAACGTGGGCGACGGCGGAGGGGCGCTCCGCTGGGGGCTCGAGCTCGGGGCAGGTGGACCAGGCTGGCCGCGAGGGCGAGGTCGAGCCGAGCGAGCTCATGACAGCGAGCCTGCGGAAGGGCTGGCGCCCTGCTTTCGTCGAGGCGAACCTTGGATTGCAGAGCAAAGCAGCTGCGCAAGGGGGCGCCAATGCAGAGGACCATCGGTCTGGATGTGCATGCCGCAAGCACGACGTTTGCGGTGGTCGGGGAGAGCGGCAAGCGGCTGGGGTCGCACTTGGTCGAGACGAACGGCCAAGCGGTGGTGGAGCAACTCAAGGCGATCGCCGGCAAGAGGCACGTGGTGCTCGAGGAGGGGACGCAGAGCGGGTGGCTCTACGAGATCCTCTCGCCGCACGCGGAGGAGATCGTGGTGGCGATGGTCTCGGAGAGCCGAGGCCAGAAGAGCGACGAGAGCGACGCGTTCCACCTGGCCGAGCAGCTGCGCACGGGAGCGCTCAAGCAGCGCGTGTTCAAGGAGGTGGGCGAGCACAAGAGGCTGGGCGAGCTGGGCCGCACCCACGCGATGATCGTGCAGGACGTGGTGCGGGCGCAGAACCGGATCAAAGCGTTGCTTCGGTCGCGCGGCGTGGCCGTAGAGGGCAAGAGCGTGTACTCGGACAAGGGCCGCGAGGAGTTTTTGAAGCAGCTGCCGGACGCGAGCCGCGGGGCGGCGACGATGTTGTACGCGCAGTACGATGCGGTGGAAGCCATCGGCGGCGAGCGGAGAAGGATCTCGTCGCCGAAGCGCACCGACACGCGATGAGCCGGGTGCTGGAGTCGTGCCCAGGGCTGGGTCCGATCCGGGTGGCGCAGCTGATGCCGATCGTGGTGTCGCCGGCGCGGTTCCGGACCAAGCGGCAGTTCTGGTCGTAGTGCGGCCTGGGGATCGTGATGCGCTCGACCTCGGACTGGGCCCGGAAGCCGGACGGCGGCTGGGTGCGGGCCGAGGTCCAGAAGACGCGCGGACTGAACCTGAATCACAATCACACGCTGAAGCACGTCTTCAAGGGTGCGGCGACGACGGTGATCACGCAGCTCGCCACCGAGCCGTTGCATCAGGACTACCAGCGGCTGATCACAGCGGGCACGAAGCCGAACCTGGCGAAGCTGACGCTCGCCCGCAGGATCGCCGCGATCGCTCTTTCGATGGCGAAGAGCAAGGAGAAGTACGACCCGACGAAGCATCGCAAGCAAGGCTAAAAACTCGTCTCACGTGTGGAGGTATCAATCCCCAAGAGAGGTGTGATCGCCGGCGCAGCAGCTGGAGACGAGCAGGGTTCAAGGGTGAGTATCCATTGCGCGGATGGCACGAGGGCAGTCGCCCCGATGTCCCAAGGATAGGCTATGCCCCCTCGGAGTACCGAAAGAAGCCATGGTCAGAAGAGGCCCAGATAGAAGGATGGTTCCCGCTTTCTGCGCGAGAACAACGGGGCTTCGATCTCGTCGAGGATGCCAGCGAAAACAGCACGCAAAGGGAGCGACCGTCATCCTCCGTATTGGCCAGCGGTTCCGATGCCAATCGCGGACGCGTGTCGACCGGGAAGCGCTCAAGGCTCGCCGCGCTTGCCAGCTGAACGCGGGCAAGCCACGCCGTGCCAGCCAGCCGAACCCGGACAAGCCACGCCGCACGTGCCGACTGGGAGCGGGCGCCTCCGTTGAAGAGGACGGTCGGCGATCGGAGGGGATCTGTCTTGACACTACGTTCCATAGAAGCTCGCGCAAAGCCATTCCGACCTGTCAAGAGTTTCCCGACAACGACCGGCAGTCGACATGACGTACAAAAAATCACGATCCGCTGATTCACCTGCAAAAGCCAGCAGATCCAACGAGTTCACTCGGCTGTGGTACAAGGAAAGCGGCGCAGCGAAGGTGAGCCGGTAGCGGAAACGGTAACAGCGCCCTTGGTCTGCTTCCCCTGCGCTTGGAAGGGCGTGCCAGGTGCGGGCGAACGCTTTTTTGATGGCTGTCCCTCCGCCCCCAGTTGGTTTGGCGTTCCGTGTTCTGCCGAGCCGCACCGCGTCGAATCCTTGCCACCTGAACCGCGCGTAGCTTCCGAGTTGTCCTTCCGTGGTATCGAAGGGACGCGTGGTATCACGGCGCTGCGCCATTTCGAGTGCGGTGCGAGCACACCTTGTCGTGAGCGGAGTCATCACCGTGAGCTCGATCGGCTGCGGCTCGGCTACCTCATGTTGCACGGGGGCGTGCCGACGGAGCGGCGGCCTCTGCTGCTTAGATGGAGAGTCCACCGGGCCCTCCTCGCACGGAGGCTCCTCGGATACGGAACGTCACGGCGCGGGCATGACCAGGGTCAGCCCATCGTGCGCGCCGAGCTGCGAGATGAAGATGGTCTGCATGTAGTCATACGTCGGGTCGTAGGTGTACAGGAACCCGTCCTGATCGATCTCCCAGAACTGGTCGGCGATCGGATCGTACGCGAGGCCGCCGGCGTTGGTGGGCTCTTGGTATGCCAGCAACGACCCGGCGCCGTTCGCGACGTCGATGGCGAAGAGGGGTGCATAACCGGCGACGAACCCGACCAGCTGGTCGCGGGTGGTGTCGTAGGCCATGCCGTCGTAGCTTCTGGGGGGCGTCCCGAGGAGGGTCGCGGCCCCGGTCGCCCTGTCCAGCTGGTAGAACCCGGGTTGGCTCCCGCGCGCGCTCCCGTACAGGTTGCCAGTCCTCGGATCGAGGCCGAGCCCGAACATTTTGTCGACGCCGTGGATGCCCACCAGGGTGGCGGCCCCGGTGGCGATGTCCACCGTGTAGAGTCCTTTGTTGGCGCGCCCGTCGATCATCCACAGGGTGCCGGTCGCCTCCTCCCAGGCGAGCTCGCCGATGTCGAAGCGCACGCCGAGCGGACCGACGTCCTCGAATTTCCGCGTCCGCAGGTCGAACCGGCGAAGCATGTCGTCCTCCTCGCGCACGGTGTAGAGGAACCGGCGCGTGCCCTCGACTTGGCAGGTCGCCGAGCAGCCGTCGCCGTTGACATGGCCGCCATCGTCGCACTCCTCGCCCGGACCGACCCTGCCGTTGCCGCAGGGGGACTCGGCGACGCACGCGCCGCTGATGCATATCGACTCCGCGGTGGTCGGGTCGCCGTCATCGCACGCCGTGTCGTCGGGCGCGTTCGGGTTCGTGCAGAGCCCCGTCCTTGGGTCGCACGCGCCCGCGACGTGGCACGCGTCCGGCGGCGCGCAGGTCACGTCGGCGCAGAGGCTCGGCTCGCAGCTGTAGACGACCGTGACGCGCGCGAACGCCCCGCCGAGCTCCTCGCTCCGGCTCAGCCCGTCGCAGCTCGGCGCGGAAATATTCACGGAGTTCACCCCGCCGAGCACGTACGAGCTGGGATTCACGTCGGTGAACGAGGCGAGCTCGTGATCCGAGTCACAAGTGCACGATCCGATAGGGTCGAAGTTGCCAATCGCGGCGCCATTGAGCGACACGGCGCGGACGCCGGCCTGGAAGGAGCAGTCGATGCCGCTCTCGAGCTCGACGTCGACCCGGCGAACGGAGGAGAACCCGCGCCGTCGGTGGCCTTGACTTGAATGGTGTAGACGCCCGGCGTGTCCGTCGAGAACGTGCCGACGGGCCCAGGAAGGCCGAGGACCGGGGAGGACCCGCTCACCTTCGAGCCGATCTGCCAGGTGATCGAGATCGCGTCGCCATCGGGATCCTCTGCGTCCACGGTGATCGTGGCCGTCTCGCACAGGGTGATGAACTTGCTGGGCGCGATGTCGAGGCTGTTGATCTTTGGCGGGGAGTTCAGGGCGACCACCGCGTCGAGGAGGCCGTCGGTATCCCCGCGGCACTGGGACACGAGCATGACTTCCCTCGTCCACTGCCCAGGGACATCCACCACCGTCTCGGCGGGAGCGCACTCTTCCGACGGCGAAGCGTCGTGCATCGGCGTAGCGCAGACGCGGTAATTGCCGCGAGGCAGCACGAACGTGCCCTCCGCGGCCGCGTGCGCCCCGGAGCCCGTGACGAGCTCGTCGTCGTAGGGCACGTCGCCGGCGAGGGGCACATCGATGTCGAGGGCGCTGGTCGCCTCCGCGATCGCCGTGTCCCTGCAGGTGCTGCTGGCGCCGACGACCTTGTAGTGAACCGCCGTCACGTCGTGCCGCTCGCCCCGGATCGCGAGGGCGGCACGGATGACCCCGGTCTCCGCAGCGTCACCGCCGTCGATCCCCTGTTGGCCGCACGCCGGCAACGCGAGCGCGAGCGCGACGGCCGTCGATCCTTGCACGAAGTCTCTTCGTCCCCTTCTCATCCTATCACCTTCCTGGGTTCTTCTCTTGGGTGGTGTGGTATCGATGCTCGAGCGTCGGCGATCCGGAGATCGAGGTCGCTCTGCCGAGGATTCCGCCGTTCGTGCACGTCATTCCGGCGATGTCAGCGCCTGGGTCGCCTTCATCGTCGTCGTTCCCTGCAGGGACGGGAGCCCCGCCGACACGTAAGTCCTTACGGGGACTGAGATGCTCGCAGATCTGCTCGCATTCAACCTCGCGCACGTGCCGTGGCCTGCGGCCGTGGATGTGGGGCGGCGCGGTCACCTCCTCCGATCCCGGGAAGCTCGTTCGGGAAGGCGGCCGAGGTTTTCGCGGGCTCGGACTCCGCGGTCCCCGGCTTCACGGGCTCGGTGAGGCGCTTGCCGAGCAGGACGAACAGGAGGATGAGCCCGACCGTGAGCAGGATGTGGCCCACCCCCGCGGTCCACGGCACGGCCTCCGGCACGTGGTAGCCGAGCACGGTCGCGATGCCGTGGACGCCCATCATGCTCACAGTGATCGCGACCCCCGCGTTGTAGAACCAGAAGAAGTACGTGAACAGCGTCGTCCCGGACAGCTGAAACTGCTTGTCGAGGGCGAGGACGATCAGGAAGCCCAGCGTGCCCAGGGCGAGCAGGTGGGTGTGCATGAGGGCCAATTGGGTCTCGCCGGTGAAGTGATTGACCTTGGTGAACTCTCGGTAGAACAGCCCGGAGACCACTCCGACGATCATGCAGACGTGTGCTGCGTTGTACGACTTCCGCATTTCGGTGCTCACTCCCTGTGATCGACTATCGCCCCGATAGGACTCCTTCAAGCGCTCGGTAGGGTCACGCACGGCGGCGGAGCTGCAGCACGCCGAGCGCGATGCAGAGCACGGCGGTGCCCCAGTGGATCGCGAGGTAGCCCGCGTGAGCGCCGCGCCACGCGAGCACGATGGCTCCGTCGACGACGGGGATCACGGAGCCGAGGAGCAGCGTGAGCGCCGCGGCGCGCCGCTCGCCAAGGAGCGCGAAGGCGATGAGCAAGGCGCCGACGGAGAGGTCGCGCACTCCCTTGGCGACAGCGTACGCGGCGAGGCCAGCGAGCGGCACGCCGAAGGCCGCAGCCGCGGTGCCGGGGACAACCAGGAAACGCGCGCCGATGAAGCACAGCGTGAGGCCGGTGAGCAGCGTGGCAATGCCCGCCCCACCGAGGCGGCGCAACGGAAGGGACGAGGCGGAGGAAGCGATAGTGGCGTTGTTCATGGGCTGGATGTAGCCCTCAGCGGACGCGCCCGCGATGGCCGGCGCGCGCAACGAATGTCCCTGAACGCTCACGTTGCGAGCGCTATAGATCATCGCTAGGCTCGCGCCATGTACCAGGATGACCCGCTATCGAGCCGATTTTCCATGGCAAAACTCTCGTCCGAGCTTGTCTGCCGGACCGCGGCGCGAGGGGCTTGGGCGCTCGAGCTTCCGGCGCGTCCGATCCTGGTGCTCCACCACGTGACCGAGGGGAGCTGCGTGCTGCGCGCCGGGCGAGAGGCTGTCTCGCTCTACCAGGGCGACGTGGCGCTGGTGCGACCGAACGTGGGGCACCGCGTCGACCACGGCGACGCGAGGGCGAAGCCCGTGCTCCTCGACCGGTGGCTCGAGGTCTCGCGAGAGGAGGACGGCGAGCGCGTGCTCGGCCGCGGCGCCGCCACGGCGCGCGCGCTGTGCGGCGTGTTCCGGTTCGAGCACGACGCGCTTGCCCCCTTGCTGCAGGTCCTGCCGACGGTGATCCACGCCGGCGCGCGGGCCATCGAGGCGCGGCCCTCGTTTGCCGACGCGCTGGCGCGCCTGCGGAGCGAGCTGCACGAGACGCGCCTGGGGGCGGGGCTGGCTCGCCGTCGCTGGCTCGAGCTCATCCTCATCGAGCTCGTGCGGCTGCTCGCCGACCGCGAGCCCGCGAAGCTCGCCGCGCTCGGCGCCACGCAGGACCCCGTCGTCGCCCGCGCGATCGCCGAGCTCGTGCACGACCCGGCGCGCGCGTGGGACGTCGACACCCTGGCGCGAACGGTGGGCGTCTCGCGCGCCACGCTCGCCCGGCGGTTCCTCGAGGCCACGGGCGCGCCGCCCATGGCGTACCGGGCGACGCTGCGCACCGAGCACGCGCGCCGCCTGCTTCGGGAGACGACGCTGTCGAACCAGCAGATCGCCCACGCGGTCGGGTTCGCCACGGTGCAGGCGTTTCAGCGCGCGTTTCGGCGCGAGACCGGGGCGACGCCGTCGGCTGTCCGCGCGCAGCTGCGCGCCGCGCACGGCTGAATCACCGCGCAGGAACGTCGATCAGCTCGTGACGTAGATCGAAGTAAGCGGACGTCTCGTTCGCTTGGGAATCGCCAAACCGTCAACTGCTCGCAGACCGCGGTCGGGAGGTGGCGCCGTGATGTCGTTGGCGCAGGTCGGTGGCGCCGTCGCGCTCGTCTTCGTCTCCGGCACCGGGATGCCCGTCGCCGCGGGCCGGTGAGCCACCACGGCGGCTCGGCACGACGAGCCCGACGGCACCCGCGGCCTCGGAAGCGGCCTCCGTGAGCGCTCACGACCTCGACGAGAGCGCGGCGCGCTCGTCCGCCACGCCCAGCGCGCGGGACGCCCCCTCCCGGATCCCGCGGAGCACCGCCTCGACGTCCCGCTCCGCGCCGAGGGCGAGCCCCCGGTCCGCGAGCGCGCGCGCGGCGGCCGGATCGCTCCCGGCGAGCGCCTGCTCCGCCGCGTGCAGGTAGAACTCCACCGCGAGCCGCGGCTCGCCGCCCCGCTCGAAGTGCTCGGCGAGCACCTTGGCGTCGTGCTCTCCCGCCTGCAGGAGCCACTCGGCGGCGAGCCGGTGCCCGAGCGCGCGATCGTGGTCCGGCAGCATCGCGTAGCAGCCGTCGCGGATGAGCGCGTGCCGGAACGCGTACTCCTCCTCGTCCGAGAAGCGGCTCTGCTCGCGGCGCTCGAGCAGCTCGCGCTGGAGCATCCAGGGCAGCCAGTCGACCGCGAGCGTCGACCCGCCGGCGTCGCCGAGCAGGGCGAGCGCCCCGGTCTTCCAGAACGCCTCGCCGAAGATGCTCGCCGCCCGCAGCAGCCGCCGCGCCTCCGCGGGGATGGCCTCGAGCCGCGCCTCGACCATGCCCAGGATCGTCTCCGGCAGCCTGTCCGCGCGCCCCTCCGCGACCGCCCGGATGAGCTCCTCCAGGTAGAAGGCGTTGCCGCTCGCGCGCTCGACCAGGCGCGCGACCTCGGAGGGCGGGAGCCCGTCGCCGAGGATCTGCCGCACGAGCTCCTCGGCCGCGCGGCGCGGCAGCGCGCCGAGCGTGATCTCGTGGACCTCGCTGCCCTCCCAGAGGACGGGGAAGACCTTCCGCACCTCGACGCGCGCCAGGTAGAGCACCGCGAAGGGCCGGTCGCGGAGCTCCCGGAGGACCCGCGCGATGAGCTTGAGCGACGCCGCGTCGCCCCACTGGATGTCCTCGAGCACGAGCAGGTAGGGCCCCGCCGCGCACGCCGCCTCCATGAAGTCGAGGTAGGCGAGCGGGATCTGATCCGCCATCAGGGCCGGGCTCTGCCGCGCCGCGAGGAACCTCGGATCGGCCTCGCCCGGGAACGGCGTGCCGACGATCTCGCCGAGGAACGCGGCGATCCTCGTCCTCTCGCCCGGCGTCAGCGCCTGGGCGCGGGCGACGAGCGAGAGGAGCCGCTCCCGCTGCGCCGGGGCGGGCTCGCCGCCGGTGATCCCGGCCGCGCCCCGGAGCGCGGAGCCGAGGAGCGAGAACGGCGAGCCCGCGCTCAGCGAGTCGCCGCGGCCGACCGCGACGGTGAGCTCGGGGTGCCGCTCCCGCAGGATCTCGATGAGCTCGTACCGCAGGCGAGATTTGCCGATCCCGGGCGGCCCGGTGATCAGGATGGCGCGGGGCTCGGGCCCGCCGAAGCTGTCTTCCAGGAGCTCGCGCAGGTTCCGGAGCTCCCTGTCGCGGCCGACGTAGGGGCTCGGCTTCCCGAGGAGCGTCCGCGCCGACCGGCCGACCTCGCGCTCCTGCAGCAGGAAGAACGTGCCGGAGCGCGCCGGCTCGATCTCGAACCGCGCGTCGAGCAGCGCCCGCGTCACGTCGTCGATCCACACGGGCGCGGGACTCCGCTCCGGGCGCGCGTCGCGCTCCGCGAGGGCGAGGAGCGCGGCCGCGCGGTCCATGACCGGGCCGACAGGGAGGCTGCCTGTGTGCTCGGCGCGGCCGGTCGTGAGCACGACGGAGGCCTCCGGCACAAGCTCGCCGAGCTTCAGGGCGCACCGCGCCGCGCGCGCGGCCTGCAGCGCGGCGTCGCCGACGCCGGCGATCGAGAGCACGATCGTCCCGTCGGCGAGCGCGTCCACGCGGGCCCCGAAGGGCTGCGCGCTCATGTAGAGCTTCCTCGTGAGGTCGCTCGGCTCCGCGGCGACGAGCGTGCTGGCCGCGCTGTCGCAGGGCGCAAAGCGCGGCTCCCGCGCGGCCACCAGCGAGAGCAGCCGGAGCTCGCACGCCGTGATCGCCTCGTACAGGACGGGGGGCGCGGCCAGGCCGCTCGTCGGATCGCGCTCGAGGGCGTCGAGCGCCTCGATGACGGCCGAGCCGTCGCGCGGCCGCTGCTCCGGGTCCTTCGCGAGCATGCGGGCGACGAAGTCATCGAGCTCCTGCGGCACCTCGGGCCGGAGGTTCCGCACGCGCGGCGGGTCTTCCATGAGGAGCTTCGCGAGGAGGGCCATCACGTGCTGGCCCTGGAACGCGGGCCTGCCCGTGAGGCACTCGAAGAGCACGGCGCCGAGCGAGAAGATGTCGGCCCGCGCGTCGAGGCGGTCGCGCTCGCCGGTGGCCTGCTCCGGGGCCATGTAGCCCGGGGTCCCCATCACGGAGCCGGTCTGCGTGAGCGCGCCGATGGTGCGCTTCATCCGGGCGATGCCGAAGTCGAGCACCTTGAGGCCGGCGACCTCGCCGCCGACGAGCAGCAGGTTGCTCGGCTTGACGTCGCGGTGGACGACGCCCCGCGCGTGCGCCGCCCCGAGCGCCTCGGCGGCCGCGCGGAGCAGGGCGAGGCTCTCCTCGAGATCGAGCTTCTGCCGGGCGAGGCGCTGCGCGAGGCTCTCCCCTTCGAGCCATTCCATGGCGAGGTAGGGCACCCCGTCGGGGGGTGATGCCGTGGGCCACGTGCCGGACGATCCGCGGGTGATCGAGCTCGGCGAGGATCCGCGCCTCGTGCTCGAAGCGGTGCGCGGCGCTCCGGTCGGGCTGGCCGAGGAGCTTGAGCGCGACCTGCGCCCCCGTGGCCCGGTCGACGGCGCGGTAGACCGTCCCCATCCCCCCGGAGGCCGCGACGCGCTCGAGCTGGAAGCGGCTGTCGATGACCTCTCCCGGGCGCATAAGGCGGAGGATGCACCGGCGTCGAGCCGTCTTCAACGGTCCGGCGGGCGGCGGCCATCCGGTGTGCAGCTATACGCTCGCGCGGTGCGCCAGGCAGTGAGTCGCGCTTCAGCTCTTCGGGATGCGCCACGTCACGCCGGCGCGGAAGAAGAGCACGTTCGGGATGCTCTGCCCGCCTCCGGGGATGCCGTCGTCCTCGTCGTTCATCGGCTCGTAGCGACGGAACAGGCTGTGTCCCGCCTGGGCGTTCAGCCACACCGACGCGAACGCGCGCACGCCGAGGGTCACGCCGGCGGTCGCGACCGAGTAGGCGATGTGATCGGTGCACTCCTCGGGCCGCGCCGCCCGCTCGTCCTGCTCGGTCGCCGGGTCGTCGGCCGGCTGGGCAGCGCACGGCCACGCGCCCCTCACGCGCGGGTCGCGCACGGCGTAGGCGTTCCCCGCCAGGTCCGCGCGCAGGCCGACCTCGACGCGATCCGAGAAGATGAGCTTCACGGCCGCGAAGCCCGGCAGGAAGGCCTCGACGCGGAAGAGGGGGCTCGGCGTCCAGTCGACGTACGCGGCCGGCAGCGGGAGGAACGAGCCGAAGCTGTACGACGCGAGCGCGCCGCCGCCGAGGACGAGCTTGTCCGAGAGCGTGTGGGTCACGAGCCCGAGCGCGCTGACGCGGACGAGCCCGCCGTCGACGGCCTCGAAGTCGCCCGCGAGCCCCGGCGCGACGCGCAGCGAGAGCGACCAGTCGTGGGGGAGCAGCTGGACGAACAGCACAGGGACATCGACGGCGTGGAAGGCCCGGAGCTCGTCGAAGCCGGGCGAGGTGCCGGCGTACGAGACCGCCTCGACGTGGTACGTCGCCCCCGGGATCAGGAACGTCCTCTCCCCGAGGGGGATCGGCACGTTGGCGTTGACCTCGTACGACGAGACCTGTGCCCGCACGGGGCGCGGGTCCTCGATCGCCGCGCCGGGCATGTACTGCGCGCTCAGGTCCACGAGATCGGGGAGCTGGGCCCACGCAGCGCCCGGCGCGAGGACCGCGAGGAGCGGCGCCAGGGCGAGGAGCCGCGGGGGGCGCGCGCCCCGGCGGGAGGGGCCCCCGCCTCGACGCTCGTCCGTGGCGCGCGCGGCGGCGCGATCGGCCGGCCTCATCGCGCCACCCGCTCGTCGAGCCAGTCGAACAGCCGCGCCTGGGCGAGGAGCTGGTTGCCACCCTGGCAGTGGACCTGCGACGCCGTGCCCGCGTCGAACACCATCATGTGCTTCGGGCACGTGAGCGCGCCGTAGAGGCGCTCCGACTCGCCTGGAGACGCGTCCTCCGCGCTGCCCTCCATGATCAGCGTCTCGCAGCGGATGCTCGCGACGCCATCGGCGTTGTCGTACTTGCGGAGCTCGTCGATGACCTCGTGCGGCGTCGAGACGCCGTGCTTCCATGTCACGTCGTCGAAGTACCAGCGCGCGTCGGGCAGCACAACCGAGGCGGCGTCGATGGCGCGGTCGAAGGCCGCGGGGCCGCGGCTGTGCAGCTCGAGCAGCCCGGGCATCGACGCGAAGTGGCGCAGCATCGCGTCGCGCCAGCTGACGACGCCCGGGTTGGCAACGAGGGCGCGCAGGCGGCGCTCGCGCGAGGCCGCCCGCGGCGCGAGGTAGCCGCCGAACGAGAGGCCCATCAGGACGAACCTGCCGGCGTCGAGCCGCTCGTCGCGCTCGGCGAAGTTGAGCACGCGGCCCACGGGGACCTCCCAGTCGGGCCGGAAGGGGTGTCCGTGGAGGCGCAGCGAGGCGCCCTGCCCCGGGCCGTGGAACGAGAGGACGTGGTAGCCCCGCTGGAGCGCGCCGTCGATGACCCACATGGTGTCCTCGGGCCACGCGTGGAGCCCCTGCTGCAGCACGATCGCGGGCGCGCGCGCCACCCCGGGCGCGTAATGGACGCGGCCGTGGAGCACGCCGTTCTCGTAGGGGATGTCGACCTGCCGGGAGTCGTAGCCCCGCATGCGGAGCGCCCGCCCGTGCAGGTCGAGCCCCGCGATCGTCGCCTCGACCAGGCGCGGGTCGGAGCGGTCCGCGTAGCGCATCAGCCCGGCCCGGTAGTACGCGCCCGCGCGCAGGAAGTGCGACGCGGCGCTCCGCGTATGGCCGCGGGCCTCCGCCTCCTCGCCGTAGCCCTGCACCCGCTTCGCGGTGGCCAGCCACTGGTCGAACCACGAGCGCTCGTCGCCCGGGAGGATGCGGGTGGCGGTGTCGAGCACCTCGCCGACGTCGGTCAGCCCCATCGACGCGAGGCCGAGCCAGAACACGATCTGCGCGTCCATCACCGGCTGGCCGATGAACTTGAACCGGTGCCAGACGGGCGCCGCCTGGCCCCGCCCGAGCGTGTCGTCGCCGTGGAACCGCGCGGACGCGACCTCCTGATCGACCCCGCGGCGGCCCGACGCGAACCCGAGCGCCGCCGCGCCCCCCGCGATCGCCGTGTGGGTGAGAAACCTCCGCCGATCGACCATCGGTGCACCTCCGGCGCCTGATGAAACTGATGTTTCAAACATGTGTTTCAAGAATTGACGCCCGCCAGCCGCATCGTCAAGGTATGTTTCAAACAATTGTATGAACGACCGTGACCCCCTCGCCCCTGCGGACGATCTCGATCCACGGCAGCGGCTCGTGGTCGCTGCGATCGATCAGATCGAGAAGCACGGCATCGGGCAGCTGACGGTGCGGAAGCTCGCGGCGGCGGCCGGCGTCAACATCGCCGCGGTGAACTACTATTTCCGGTCGAAGGAGGCGCTCGTCGCGGCGGCGCTCGAGGGGTCGATCCGGAACATGCTGTCGGACAGCGAGGATTTCCTCGCCCGGATGCCGGGTGATCCCCTGGAGGCGCTGAGTGGGCTGCTCGGCTACTACCTCGAGGGCGGGATGCGGTACCCGAACGTGGGCAGGGCGCTCCTGCACGACGCGTTTCACGCGGACGACTACAGCGGTCCTTTCCCGAAGCTCTTCGCGCCCGTGATGGAGCGCCTGCGCGATCTCGTCCGGGCGGCGGTGCCGGGGCTCGAGGAGCGGGCGGCGGCGCGCCGGGTGGTGGCGGCGCTCTCGGCGGTCTTCTTCCCGACGTTCTTCGCGGGGCTTTACGAGGGGCTGAGCGCGCTCGGCTCGCCGGCCGATCGCCTCGCCTACGCGCGAGAGCTGGCGCGGCAGACGCTGGCGCCCGCCGCGGTCCCGGAGCCGGCGGCGCCCGCGCCGCCCCGCGGCAGGCCGCAGAAGCGCGGGTGATCCGCGGGGGATCGCGGGCACCCGCTGGAGGGGCGGGCCTCGGCGCCGGGGGCGTCCCGGCGGCGCGGGCGAGCGCGCCGGAGATCAGCAATCGAAGAAGCGGCGAAGCCCGGGGCGGATGACCTCCTCGATGGTCTCATCGAGCAACACCCGGGCTTTCAGGCCGCTGCACAGCCCGAGCTGCTCCCCGTCCGGCGGGGCGTCGTGGGCCGGCAGGTGCGCGTGCTCGTGCTGCACGAGGTGCCGGAACGCGACGGGCAGGTAGCGCTCGATCGCTTGCCGCTCTGCCGAGGAGAGCTCCGGCGCGACCTGCTCGAGCAGGCGCCAGCCGAAGCGGGCGTGTCCGACCTCGTCGGCATAGATGCCCGTCAGCAGGTCGAGCAGCGGCCCGGGCGGCATCTCCAGCCGCTCCGCGCCGATGAGGGCCACGGCCACCGTCTCGCTCATGCAGCAGATGTGGATCACGTTGCGGAGCGCAGCGGCGCGGGGGGGCGCGTCGCGGTGCAGGGGGAACTCCGGGCGTTCCGGGACGCTCGCGGTCGCCGTCCCGCCGAGGGCCTCCACCACGGCGCCGCAAAGGATCCCGTGACGGCGCTCCTCGTCGGCGAAGCCCCGGCATGTGTCGGCGAGCTCCGGCGGGAAGCCCGCCCCGGCGAGCTGGCTTGCGAGCGCCTCGAACACGGCCGACGACGCGTGCTCGTTCACCATCCGCGCGTGCCAGGTGCCGATCGCCGACGGGAACAGCGCCGCGGGGTACCCGCTCACGTCGAAGGCACGCGCGCGCGCCTCGCCGCGAAGATCGAGGGTCGCGGCGTTCATGCGACCTCCGACAGGGCATCATAGGCGTCGAGCGCCGGCGGGACCGGGGGGCCCCAGGGCGTGCAGTACTTCTCATTGTAGAGCTCCGCCTCGGGAGCGACCACGTCGCCGAAACAGCAGACCTGCCGGACGGGCTCGGCCTCTCTGTAGGAGATCGCGTCGGCGCCCACGCCCACGATCAGCGCCGTGCAGCAGTTCACGAAGGAGGTGTCTCCGGCGAGGGCCGCCCGCTGCTCCTCGGAGATCCCCGTCCCGGGGGCGGGCACGCGCTGCGCGGTGTAGTCGAGGCAGCAGTCGAGCTCCGCGCGAGGGCGAGCCTCCGTGTCGTCGAGGTTCACCTGCTCGGCGCACGCGAGCCCGGCCGGAGCAGGCGGAGAGCCCCCGGAGCCGCCCGCGCCCCCCGCGCCCCCCTCATCGGGCGTCGGAACGACCCCACTCCCCATCGACGCTCCCCCACCGACTCCGGTCGTCGCACCGACTCCGGTCGTCGCACCGACTCCGGTCGTCGCACCGACTCCGGCCGTCGCACCGCCGCCGGCGGGCGGCGGGGCGTCCGGCACTTCCGCCGGGATCTCCTCGTCGGGATCCAGCGGTGACGACTGCCCACCAGAGACGTAACGTCCGTTGCAGCCCGCCAGGGCGCCACAGGCCAGCGCTCCCAGCGCGACCCTTGCTGCTGCACGCAATGCTGCCCGCCTCGTCTCCTCACGCATAAGTTCTCCTCCAGTAAAATAGGTCGTTTGCCGCAGGGCGCGGCGCGAGCCGAGCTCTCGGCCCATGTGCACCAGTGTAGGCGCGCAGCACAGCGAAGAGAATCTGCATTTTCGGCACATCATTGAACTGAAATTTAGAACAATGGCGCCGCCGGTTCCCATGGCCGGACCCCGGCACGAAGAGCGGAAGCGGTCACTCGACCGGTCCGCAGGCGATCGCCTTCATCCTCGCCCGCGTCTGCTCGGCGGTCACCGAGCGCGGGCTGGCGTTCCCCCAGCGCTCGATCACGCTCGCGTAGGCCTCGCACGCGCCGGAGATCTCGCCCATCTGCTCGAGGGCCTGACCGAGAAACCAGAACGAGCGGACGTACCTTACGGGCCAGCCCAGCATATCGCACGTCGTGACCGCCTTGCGAAGCGTGGGGATCGCATGGAGAGGCATGCCCGCGAGGTAAAAGACCGCGCCGACATCCGCCTGGACCTCTTGCCCGACTTGATTGCTCATCAGCGCGGTCAGCGGCAGCACGGGGACGGCCTCCGCCGCCTCCTCGGGGTGCTCGATCCACCGCGCGTAGGCCTGCACCACGGCGGAGCGCGCAGGGTCGGCCGCCCCCTGCACGCTCGACCGCGACAGGAGCTCGTCCACCTTCTCCTGGAACTCGGCCCTGGCGATGAGGCCGGCATGCAGCATGACCCGCAAGAGGTCCGGCGAGCCACCGGCGCAGGCGCTGTAATTGTCAAGACACGTCTTGGCGATGTCCGCTGCCTCGCGCCTGCGATCGGTCTCGAGGCAGACATCGATGAGCGCGCGGACGACATCGGCGTGCCCCCTGGACTCCGCGCTGATGTACATGCGCGCCTGCCGTAGCTGTTCCTCGGCCTGCGAGAAATTGCCCTGGATCGCGTTCAGGTTCGACTCGTCGAGCAGCGCGGTATAGCGCCGCTCCTTGTGCGGCAGCGAGACCCGGCTCTGCCGCATCGCCTCGCGGACCGCGTCGAGAGAGCGCCCTTGCGCATAGCTCGACCACGCAAGCCTGCGAAAGAGCAGCCGGCCCCTTCCGCTCGTCGTGGGCCGCGTGAGCCACAGGTCCTCCTCGACGTCCGCGCAGCGTCCGAGCGCGCTGTGGTGCTCGCTCCGGATCTCGTAACAGCTGGCCGCGGTGGGCGAAATCGCGAGGCACCGGTCGATGGCGGCAGTGGCGTCGTTGAAGCTCCCGAGCTGCCACAACGACTGCGCCAGCGTGGCCCATCCCTGCGCGTACTCGGGGTCGATGCCGATGACCCGCCTCGCCGCAGCGACGCTGGTATGGACGTCCGATCGCAGCGCGCAACGCGCGAGGAGGGCCAACATCTCCGCGTCGCGATCATACGGGTGCTGCGCCGTGAGCGCGGTCAGCCGCTCCGCGCAGCGCGCCGTATCCGCGGGGTCGCGGCCGAGCGCGGGCTCCATGGCCGCAAGGAGCGCTCGATCGCGGGGGTCGAGCGCGGCGCTCAGCTCCTCTGCGCGCTGATAGTGTTCCCGAGCTTCGGCGGGCTCCGGCGCGTAGATCGCGAGGCGAAGGTGCGCCTCGGCAGAGGAGTTATCGACGGAGATCGCCTGCCGCAGGCCGTCCACCGCCTTGCCCTCGTTGGCATCGCGAGCGGCCTTCAGCGCGGCGCTGTACAGGGCGAGCGCCGTAGTGATGGAGCGCGGCCCGGGAACGGTGGTCGCCCCGACCGGACGAGGCCCTCCGCGCAGCGCGAGCGCCCCAGCGATGACGGCCGCGAGCGCCATGGCGAGGCCGATCTTCCAGGCCGCCGCCCGCAAGCCGAGGCGTCTTCCGGTCGAGCGGAGCTCATCGCGACGCGCCGCGGCGCCGAGGCGCTCGGTCGCGGCCAGGGGGTCCACCACGTCCCCATCCGCCGCCTCGCCGCCCGGCGCCCTGGGCGGCTCGGAGAGGCCCAATGCGGGCGGCTCCGGCACGCCGAAGCTCGGCGCCGCGCCCTGCGCGAACGGCGCGAGCGCGCGAGCGACCTCGCTCAGGTCGGAGAGCCGAGCCTGGCGGTCCGTCGACAGCAACCGGCCAACCACCCTGGCGAGCTCCCGGGGCACGTCGGGCGCGACCTTCTCGAGCGGGGGAATCGCGCCTGTCACGATGATCTTGAACACCTGGCCGACGTTGTCGGCCCGGGTCGGGAGCACGCCCGAGAGGCATTCGTAAAGAATGAGGCCGAGCGACCAGTTGTCGGTACGGTGATCGATCTGTCGGTCTCCGAACGTCTGCTCCGGCGACATGTAGCAGGGCGTACCAAGCCTCGTCCCGCTCTCGGTGAGCCCCGTTGTCTGGGCGTCCTGTCCGCTCGTGGCCATCAGCTTCGCGATGCCGAAGTCGAGGACCTTGACCCGCTCGCTCGAGCCGTCGACAAGGAAGATGTTCTCCGGCTTCAGGTCGCGGTGGACGATGCCCAGCGCGTGCGCCGTCCCGACGGCGGAGATGACCGGCAGGAAGATGGAGGCTACCTCGCCGAGGGGCAGCCTCGGCTCGCGACGCAGCCTGCTTGCGAGCGACTCGCCGGACAGGAGCTCCATGACCATCACGGGCGCCCCGCTCTCGATCTCGACGTCGTGAACCTCGACGACGTTGGGGTGGCGGACGCTGCTCGCGAGCTTCGCCTCGCGCAGCAGGCGCCTGCCCACCGCGCCGCGCACGGCCCCGCCCTTCACGAACTTGAGCGCGAACGGCTTGCCAGTCAGCGTGTGGCTCGCGGCCCAGATCACGCCCATGCCCCCTTCACCGAGCAGCCGATCGAGCCGGTACCGGCCGGCGACGACGGCGCCTGGACGCCACTGCCGTGCGCGCTCGTCGCCTTCGCGCTCGTCGCCCTCACCCGGCGGAGAGCCCTCACGCGGCGGAGAGTCTTTTCCCGCAGCGGGTTGGGTCGCCTCGAGGCCCTGCGTCAGGTCCGCTCTCGATGCGATACGCATGGCAGCCTACGCTACCCGACCGCCCCCCCCTGTCCAGATCGGAAACGAACGCGCCCGACGTGCTGTCAGCCCAACAGGAAGGCGGTAAAGCGAGGACACGTTTGCAAGTGCAAGGCTCTTCCCGCATCCCTGCAAATATCTTTGGGCGACGAACAGCACCACAATGCGCCCGACGGCCAATCGCCCCCGCCCTTCTTGTTCAATTTGCCCGCTGAAAAGGGCTGCACGTGAGGCAATTTCTCAGTCTCGCCACAGCTCATCGCGTATGCGTCCCGATCCATCCGCTCGCTCGACGGCTGCCGAGCCATAACGCCGTGGCCCCAAGGACATCGTCTCACCAGATAGGGCGGTCGAGCAAAGAGACGCAGCGCTCGCTGAAGCTCAGTATCCCGGCTCGCGGTCCCTGGATCGGTACGCCCCAGGCGGGACCCCGACCTCCCGGCGAAACGCGACGTTGAAGGCCGCCTCGTCCTGGTAACCCACGGACGACGCCACCTCGGCGAGCGCGAGCCCGGGGCGCTCTCGCAGCGTCTCCTTCGCCAGCTCCATGCGCCAGCGCGTCAGGTGGCGGAGGGGGCCCTCTCCCACGTGCTCGCGGAAGGCGAGGGCGAAGCCCGAGCGGCTCATGCCGGCCTCCCGCGCGAGCGAGGCCACGGTCCACGCGCGGGCCGGGGCCTGGTAGAGCGCGTCCAGGGCGCGGGCGACGCGCTCGTCCGCGAGCGCCGCGCGGAAGGAGCCAGGAGGCGCGGGGCGCTCGAGCTCCGCGCGGATGGCCTGCAGGAGGAGCAGCTCCGCGAAGCGAGCGGCCATGACCGGCGCGCCCGGCCGCCGGCCGCGCACCTCGTCGCGGATGCCGTCCAGGAGCCGGCCGAGGCCGGGCACCGGCTCACCCGCCCCGCCGTCGAGGAGGACCACGGAGGGCAGCGCGCGGAGCAGCAGCGAACGCCCGGCGCCTATGACGTGCATGGCAGCGCAGAGCACCACCGTCCTCGCGCCGTCGCCGCCCAGCCGGCGCCGCACCGACTGCACGCCCGGCCGAGGAGGCGAGAGCCAGCGCTCCTCGTCGACGACGGCTGCCCCCGGCCGGTGCCTCAGGCAATGCGGGACGCCGTGGGGCAAGAGCAGCAGATCGCCCTGGCCGACGCGGATCTCTCGGCCGTCGAGCTCCAGCCACATCTCGCCTTCGAGGAGGTGGTGGAGAAGGACGATCTCCCGGGGGCCGATACGGGCCCCCCACGGCGCGCCGAGCTCGACGCGGCCGAAGAGGCTGGTCTCGATGCGCACGTGGCGGAGCAGCGCTGTCAGGACATCGGGCATTGGACGATCACAAAAGAGCGCTGGACCCTATCACATGGAGGGTCCCCCGGTCCGTCGCCATGGTTCAGCCACCGATTCACGAGGAGGCAACCATGGACGTTTTCATCACCGGCGCGAGCGGCTTCATCGGATCTGCGGTCGCCCGCGCCCTGGTCGCGCGCGGGCACCGGGTGCGCGGGCTCGCGCGGAGCGACGCGTCGGCAGCGAAGGTGCGCGCCGCCGGCGCGGAGCCGATCCTGGGGGATCTGTCGCAGGTCGACGTGCTCGCGCGCGCGGCGGCGGCCGGCGACGGGGTGGTGCACACCGCGGCGACGACAGGAGAGGATCGCCCGACCACGGACGAGGCGGCGGTCACGGCGATGCTCTCGGCCATGAGCGGCGGCGTCTTCATCACGACGACCGGAGCGCCGCGCGCGCGCTCGTCGCGGGTGCCCGTGCCGGAGGACGAGAGCGTCAACCCCGGCGGAGCGCTCGAGTGGCTCGTGGCGGCCGAGTCGCGCGTGCTCGGCGCGGCGGGCGTCCGCGGCCTGGTCGTGCGGCCGCCCATCGTCTATGGCGACGGCGGAGGTCCGGTGGCGGGCCTGGTGTATGGCGCGCGCGCCGCGGGGGTGGCGCGTTGTATCGACGATGGCGAGAACCGCTGGTCCACCGTCCACGTGCGGGATCTGGCGGTGGCCTACGCGATGCTGCTGGAGTCGGACGCGAGGGGCGTATTCCACGCCGCCGAGGCGTCGCCCGAGCCCATGGCGGCGCTCTTCGCGGCCATAGGCGACGCCGCCGGGGTCCCCGTGGGCTCGTGGAGCCTCGCGGAGGCCCTCGCAGCGCACGGCCCCCTCGCCGGCTTCCTGGCCATGGACGCCGCCCTCGATGCGACAAGGCTGCGCGGCCTGGGCTGGTCGCCGGAGGTCGGAGAGGCGCTCGGAGGCGTCTGCGGCGCCCTGCGCGACCCAGCGCAGGGGTATCGGACACCCCGAGCCGCGCCGCAGGTGCCGTGAGGGCGACATGAGGAGAGGCCCGCCCTGAAGCATCCTCTCGACTTTTTGAAAATTCACAGGGAGACGGGGAGTTGAACTCCGATGAATCTCCCCGCCTCCCTGTTCAATTTCTCTTTGTCAGGTGTGCTCCCAAAGCCGCACAGCCATCGCTGCCTCACGGCGCAGCGCCGTCGCGCGCGGCGCTCGCCGCCGGCGCCTCCCCTCCTCGCCTCCTGTCGAGGGCGAGCAGACAGAGATAAGAAAAGGCACAAACAACGACGCTCCCAAACACGAGCATCGGC
Source organism: Sorangium aterium (assembly GCF_028368935.1). NCBI lineage: Bacteria > Pseudomonadati > Myxococcota > Polyangiales > Polyangiaceae > Sorangium > Sorangium atrum. The sequence continues at coordinate 3,701,399 of NZ_JAQNDK010000001.1, forward strand.
AGCGAGTAGGCCAGCCTCTCCAGGCCCACCCCCTCGATCAGCTTTCCGGTGAGGGCCGGGAGGACCATGCCGCCGAGGCTGTCGCCGACCAGCACGAGCCCGGTCACGAACGCCGTCATGGGCACGATCTGCCCCGCGAGCGTGAAGCCGCTGGGCCAGAGCGGCGCCATGAAGAGCCCGAGGCCGAGCGCGACACCCCACAGGAGCGCGCTCGTGGGCGGCAGGAGCAGCATCATCGCGGACAGCACGAGACAGCCGCCCAGCCCCACGGGGATGACCTGCCGTGGCGTGAAGCGGATCGCCACCGGGATCGAGAGCAGCCTCCCGATCGTGAACGAGAGCCAGAACCCCGAGGTGAGGTACGCGGCCCCGGTCGCCGAGACGACGCCCAGCGTGAGGGAATAGGTGTAGATCCAGCTCCCGAACGAGATCTCCCCGCCGACGTAGGCGAACAGGTACAGCACCGCGACGAGCACCGGGAGGAGGTGCAGCGAGCGACCCGCGCCCTTCGCCGCGGCGTCCTTCCCGTCCTTTTCCCGGGGTTCGGGGCAGTGTCGCATCGAGAGCACGCCCAGGGCGACGAGGGCCGAGAAGGCGGCCACGGCCCAGTACGCCGCGTGGTAACCGCCCCAGGCGCCCGGGACGCGCGCGACGAGGAGCGGCGACACGAACGCGCCCAGCCCGAAGCAGAAGTGAAGCCCGTTCATGTACGGACTGACCTTCTCCCCGTGCGTCCAGAGGAGCAGCGCGTTCGCGCCCGTGTTGACAAACCCCTCCGCGAGACCCCGGCAGAACGCCAGGACCACGAGCAGCCATAACCACGGGACGGCCGGGATGATAGCGAGGCACGCTGCAGCGAGCAGGTGCGCTCCCCCGAGCAGGGTGTGCCCGTGCACGCGATCGAACAGCTTGCCTCCCCAGAGCGTACCGAGCGTGTAACCAACCCCCCCGCCGAGGAACAGCGAGCCCATGTCCCCGACGCTCGATCCCGTCTGCCGCGCCAGGTCCGGCAGGGTCGGCCCGGTGATCGCCGTGATGAGGCCCAGACAGATGAAGAGCCCGTAGTAGCCGGCCGTCTGGCGCAGCGCCCGGTCGCTCCACCGGCTCGAGACCGGACGCTCCTCCACGGCTGCAGTGCTCATCGCTTCACTCCTTTTGCCCCATGCAGGGGATCGTGTGCCGGCCCCGGCGCGGCCGGGCATCCGGGGGGATCGTCGGCGCGCGAGGCGCTGGCCGCGCGCTCGCGCTCGTGCTCGATGCGCCACGACTCGAAGGCCAGCGCCTGGAGCGCGGAGAGGACGAGGACGGAGACATCGGTGTTGACGTAGAGCCAGATGAACCCGAGCCCCAGGCCGCGCACGAGCAGGGCCACCGCCGTACCGACGGCGACGTTGCCGCCCCAGAACAGGAGGCACACGCCCACGCAGCGGATCGCGCGCCGGAGCGCAGGCGGGAGGAGCCCGGCGCGCATCCCCCGGCGGCGCCCCGCCGCATAGACCACGCAGGACGTGGCGGCGACGACGCCAAGGATGTAGAGCGCGTCCGACACCGCTACACCTCCCCGCGGAGCCGCGAGAGAGCGCGCGCCGCGAGCTCCTGGAGCAGCCGGCCGATCGCCGAGAGGCGCTCCCCCGGGATGCTCGACGCCGGCGACCCCTCCGGGACGGGCGCGGCGAGGACCTCGAAGCCCGCGCGCTCGAAGAGCCGGCGCGCGCGCACGATGCGGTGCGCGCCGGTGACCAGCAGGATCCTCCTTGCGCCCCTGGGCAGCAGGAGCTCCGCGCTGCGCTGGGCCTCCACCGCGGTCGTCAGCCCGCGCGGCTCCGTGAGCAGGGCCGACGGGGGGACGCCCAGGCCCTGCGCGAGGCGAGCGCGCGACTCGGCCTCGCTGGCCGGCCCGTTGCGGCTGCCGAGCATCAGAACGAGCGGCGCTCGCCCCCCGCGGTACAGCGCGACGCCCTCGACGGCGCGCCGGAGGGAATCCTCCGGGAGCCGCCCGTCCGGATCGACGTCCGCGCCGAGGACGACCACGGCGTCGGCCTGCCCGGCGTCGGGCGGCGACGCCATCCAGCGATCGAGCGGCGCGGCCGCCGGGGTGAACGCGGCGACGGCGAACGCCATGAGCCCGATCACGCCGGCCGCGGTGCTCAGGCGGTCCCACGCTCCTTCCATGCGCATGGCGTCGGATCCCTGGAGCCGCCCCTACGTCGCGCCCAGGAGGGCGGGCCTCGAGGAGCGCGCGAGCAGCCGCCGCGCCTCCAGCTCCTCCGCGACGCCGTGGATGGCGGCCTCGACGCGCTCGAGCGTCTCCTCGCTCATCCGGCCGTGCAGGGGCAGGCAGACCTGGCCCGCGCAGAGCCGGTCCGTGTTCGGGAGGGCGACGCCCGCGGGGAAGCAGTCCAGCGCGTGCAGGGGCGGGTAGAAGTACCGGCGCGCCTCGACGCCGCGCCGCGCGAAGGCCGCGATGGCGTCGTCGATCGGGGCGTCGATCAACCCGACCCCGAGGTTCTGCCCGTTGGGGGTCACGCCCGGCGGGATGCGCTGGGCGCGGTACACCTGCGGGTGCCGGGACAGGGCCGCGCGCAGCCGGTCGAGGTACGTCCGCCTGCGGGCCAGCGCCTCCGGGAGCCGGCGGAGCGACGCGAGCGCCAGGGCGGCGCGCAGCTCGTCCAGCTTGGCGTTCATCCCCGGGACCGACGCCGAGAGCGGCTGCGCGAGCCCGTGGTTGCGCAGCCGGCGCATCGCCGCGCTGACCTCCCGGTCCGGGGAGACGACCACGCCGCCCTCCGCGGCCACGAGGACCTTGGTGGCGTGCAGCGAGTAGGTCGTCGCGGTGAGCAGCGCCTCGGCCTCCCGGCTCGCGGTCTCGGTGCCCATGCCGTGCGCGTTGTCGTAGATCACGGCCGCGCCCGCGCCGCGGGCCTCGCGCGCGATGGCGGCCAGATCGGGCGGGACGCCGAACACGTTGACCGGGAGGACCAGCGTCGCGCCGTGCTCCGCGAGCAGGCGGCGCAGGTGCCCCGGATCCAGCGTCCAGGTCTCCGGGTCGACGTCGCAGAAGACCGGCTCGAAGCCCGCGTGCAACGCGGCGTTGAGCGTCGCGATGAAGGTGAAGGCCGGCAGGATCGCCTTGCCCCGCCGCACCGCCGCGGCCTCGATGGCGAGGCTGATCGCGACGGCGCCGTTCGAGACGGCCACGGCCTCCTCGACGCCGAGGAACGCCGCGATCGCCCGCTCGAAGCCCTCCGCGAGCGGGCCGCCGTTGCTCAGCCGCCCCGAGCGCAGGACGTCGGCGATCTGCGCCGCGATCGCGTCCGGCTCGTCCACCTGCGGCAAGACCATGGGGATGAAGGGTCGCTGGTCGCTCATGCTTGTCTCTCCGGACGAAGGCGCTGGTGTACGACGCGGCCGATGAACTCCGGGATGCCGAGCAGGTACCGCCGCCAGAGCCGCCGGGGCTCGACCGCCAGGCGGTAGAGCCACTGGACGTGGTTCCGGCGCACCCACTCGGGCGGGTACGCGACGGCGCCCGCCACCTGATCCAGCAGCCCCCCCATACACCAGGTGGCGCGCACCTGGAGCGCCCCGAGGTGCTGGCTCACCCAGAGCTCCTGCTTGGGCGGGCCGAGGCCGACGATGAGCAAGGCGGCGCCCGAGCCGTTGATCTCCCGGACCACCGCCGCCTCTTCGTCGGGGGCGAAGTACCCGTGGTGAACGCCGGCGATCCGGAGCCCCGGGCGCTCCGCGGCCAGGCGGCGCGCGACCTCGTCGGCGATCCCGGGCGCGCCGCCGAGCAGGAAGACCGAGGCCCCGCGCTCGGCGCAGAGGTCCGCGATCCGGCCCAGCTCGACCGGGCCAACGTTGATGCGCTCCGGGCACGGCCCGCCCAGCAGCCGCGCCGCCCAGACCACCCCGATGCCGTCGGCGTACACGACGTCGGCCCGGGAAACCGAGGCGCGGTACGGCGACTCGCGCGCCGCCAGCGTGGCGCAGTACGCGTTGACGTAGGTGTAGTAGTCGGGCCTTTCGCGCTCGGCCTGCAACGCCTCGTCCAGGCGGCGCAGCAGCTGCTCGAAGGAGAGCCGCGTGACGGGGACGCCGAGGACGTCGACCCGGGGCGCGCTCGAGGGCGCAGCGACGGTCATGCCTCGCCCCTGGCCGGCGCCACCTTGCCCTGCGCGCTGATGAACGCGCGAGGATCGGTGACCGGCTCGCGATCGAGGACGGGTCGCGCCTCGTCGGTGCCGAACATCGCGACGTAGTCGCCGTGGAACCCGTCGCAGATGTCGCGGAGCGCGCACCGCTGGCACCCCGCGCCCTTCTGGTAGCCGTTGTGCTCGACGCGGTTCAGCGCGTCGTGGCGGTAGGCCTCATCGCGATCCCCGCGGCGGCGGAGGAGCTTGTAGGACAGCCCTTCCAGCTTCCTCATCATGGGGCCGAGCCGCGGGTCCGTGTCGGCGCGGAGCATCCGGCCCCGGAGGTCGATCGCGTCCGCCAGGCGGAGGAGCGGCTGCCGGAGCCGGCCGAGGCGCGGCCGCGCGCCGAGCGGGACGGGCGGCGACACCGCGCCGGCCCGCATCCGCTGCGGGCCCTTGTTGGTCCAGGTCCAGCTCGCGAAATCCCACTCGTGCGGGTCGTACGAGAGCTGCTGGTAGTTGTACACAGACGGCCAGTGGCGCTCGGGGACGATGCAGTGGGGCAGGTACCGGACGTTCGCCTCGACGCCGGCCTGCGCGAGCACGTCCAGGGCCTCGTCGAGCGGGCCCCGCAGGTCGCCATAACGAGGCACGTTCTCCGCGGTGCGGGCGCCCTCCTTGCGCTGATCCGCGAAGGGGTTGAAGGCGAGGAAGTTGACGGCGCGCGCCCCGAGCTCCACCGACAGCTTCGCGATCGCCGGCAGCTGCGGCACCGCGAGCTTGGACATCACGCAGTTCACGCGGAACGGCACGTCGAGCGCGATGAGGTGGTTCAGCGCGCGCATCTGGCGCACGTGCGCGCCGCTCACGCCCACGGCCGCGTCGTGCGCCTTCCCGAGCCCCTGGACGCTGACGAGGAAGTCGGCGACGCCGGAGTCCTTGAACTGCTGCGCCTTGTCGCGCTTGTCGAGCACCAGCGCGTTCGTGATGAGCGTCGGCGCGAGGCCGATCCCGGCGCAGTACCGGATCAGCGCGTGGATGTCGCGCCAGATGGTCGGCTCGCCGCCCTGGATGTCGATCGCGTCGTTCCCGTAGAACTCGACGAGGGTCCGGCAGATCTCCTGCGCCTTCTCCAGCGACATGAACGGGTGCTCGGGGTGCTCCTTGTCCTCGATCCGATCGAGGAAGTAGCAGAAGTGGCAGCGCAGGTTGCACGTCTGCCCGAGCCACAGCACGCCGCGGCGCGTGAGCGCTCGGGTCTTGCCGTGGGGCCGCGGCGCGGCGGCCGGGCGCGCGGCCGGCACCGCCAGGGCGAGGGCTCGCTCGAGCAGGATCTCCGGCGGCTCGATGTCCGCCGAGACCAGCGACTCCTTTCGCCTGAGCTGCACCAACGAAACGTTGCCATCCGTGCTTGTCTTCACGTGGTCCTCTCCTGGATTCGATCCTTCACGCACGGCGCGCGGCGCCCTGCCGCTTCACGTGACTGCTGCCGGGAAGTTGAACCGCACCGCGATCGGGGCGATAGGGGAGCGGCATGCGCGCGCGGCGACCTCCGGTGAGGGATCTCCTCGATCCATGACGTCGTCGGCGCTCCGCGAGGACGCCCCGCCGCCGGCGAGGCGAAGCGTCTCGGGCAGCATGGCGCTGAAGACCGCGAGCGATCTCGTCTCGCGCGGCGTCCGCATGCTCCTCGCCGTGGTCGCCGCGCGGCTCCTGGGGCCGGCGGGCTTCGGCGACTACAGCTACGCCTTCGCCGTGGGCTTCCTGCTCGGCGAGCTCGCGGACCTCGGCCTTCACCTGTTCATCGCGCGGGAGGTGGCCCGCGATCCCGGCGCTCCCATCGGCCCGCTCGTGCGCCTCAAGCTCGCCGTGACGCTGGCCGCCGGCGCCGTCGGCCTCGTTGTCGGCCTCCTCGCGGGCGCGGCCTCGCCGCGCCGGACGCTCGTGTGGCTGCTGACGGCCGCGTGGCTCATGGCCTCGTTCGTCGAGATGCTCAACCAGGTGTTCCGCGGGCACCAGCGGATGGAGCGCGAGGTGATGGTGGCGGTCACCATGGCCGTCACGTCCTTCGGCCTGGGGACGGGGGCGCTGCTCTCGGGGCTCGGCGCGCTCGGCCTGGCGTGGAGCCTCGTCGCGGGACACCTGGTCGCCCTCACGCTGGCCCTGACCCTCGCCGCCCAGCTGCTCGAGCGCCGGCAGTGGTCCAGCGAGGGCGCGGCGCTGCCGCAGGGCTTCCTCCGCGAGGCCGGGCCGCTCGCTGTGGTGATGCTCGCCAGCCCCCTCTACTTCCAGCTCGATCTCCTGATGCTGGGCTGGATGAGCACCCCCCACGCGGTCGGCGACATGAGCGCGGTCCAGCGCATGATCGGCGGCGCCATGATGCTGCCGGGCGTCGTGCGCGCGGCGGTCTTCCCCGCCTTCGTCGCCAGCCGCTCCGCGAGCGCCCGCAGGCGCCTCGCCACGCTCACCTTCGTCGGGCTCATGGCCGCGGGCGCGCTCATGAGCGCCGTCGTGTGGTGGATCGGCGGGCCGCTCGTCCGGATCGTGTTCGGCCCCGACTACGCGAGCGCCGTGCTGCCGCTGCAGCTCCTGACCACGGCGCTCGTGTGGATGGTGCCGGAGCTCGCCATCGGCCCGATGCTGTTCGCCGCGGGCCAGCAGCGCCCGTACGCGGCCCTCTGGACGGCCACCGTGCTCCTCATCGCCGCCGGGGACCTGTGGGCGGTGCCCGCGCACGGCGCCGCCGGCGCGGCCGCGGTGAAGCTCGTGGTCACGCTCGGCCTCGTGGCCGGCGAGGTGATCGTCCTCTTTCGCGTCAGGGACCACCTCGGGGCCTCCTGAGCGGCCGAGGAGCGGGCCTCTCGCGGCGTCGTCGATCGCCCGGCGTGCCACGTCAGTAGCTCCCCACGCCGAAGAGCATGCGCAGCGGCGTGATCGCCATGATCTTCAGGTCGCCCCAGAAGCTGGCGTTGGCCAGGTAGTAGATGTCGAGGATGACGCTCTGGTCGAAGGTCACCTGGTTGCGCGCCACGACCTGCCACAGGCCCGTGATCCCGGGACGGCCGTCGGTGCGGAGGCGGTGCCACGCCTTGAGCGCGTCGTACTCCGCCATCGGATAGGGCCTCGGCCCCACCAGGGCCATGTCGCCTTTGAGGACGTGGAGGAGCTGGGGGATCTCGTCGAGGCACAGCCAGCGCAGGACGCCGCCCAGCCGCGTGATGCGCGGATCCCTCGGGTGCTTGGGGATGACGACCCCATCGTCGCGCACGAAGCCGGGGATCTCGCCGCGGATGACCGAGAGCCGCGCGGCGTCGCTCCTGTCCTCGCCGTCCCGGCGCCGCGTCCGCATCGTCCGGTACTTGAAGAACAGGAACGGCTTCCCGCGCAGCCCTGCGCGCGGAGCGACGTGGAACGCCCCGCCCGGGGACTCGAGGCGGATCAGCAGCGCGATCGTCAGCCACAGCGGCGCGCCCCCGAGCAGCACCGACAGGGCCACGAGCATCTCGACGGCCCGGGTGGCCGCTGCGTCGAGGCCGCCCCGCTCGCCCGAGCCGAACCGGACCACCGGGAGCCCCTCCGCGGTCCGCTCGGACAGGCCGAGGCGCTCCGCGAGCCACTCGAGGTCCCGCGAGGCGATCGCGACGGCCTGCGCCCGCTCGCGCGCCCGGTGCAGCACGTCCCCCACCGCGTCGAGGCCCTCGACGACGACGGGGGCGCCCGGATCCGCCGGAGGAGGCGGCGCGGTTGCACCTTGAGCGAAGGACGTCGTTGCAACGGTCAAGAAAACCTCCTGGTGGTCTCCGGTCCGGCGTCGCGGCGGTCCCCCGCCCTGCCGTCTCGCCTCAGCCCTCTCTCAGCTGCTCCCCGAACGCCCGGCGCGTCCGCCACCGCGCCCACGCCGGAAAGAGCTCTCCCACCACGCTGCGCAGGCGGAGCCGCAGCGGAGCGCCGCCCTGCGCCCGCGGCTCGCGCCAGAGCGCGGCCACGCTCTCGGCGACCCGGTCCACCGGGACGCCGCCGTCGTGCGGCCGGGACACCGACCCCCGGCGCCGCCGCTCGTCCTCGTGCAGGCCCGTGTCCACCCAGCCGGGGTGCACCTGGGAGACCCGGATCCCCCGGGGCGCGAGCTCGAGCTCGAGCGCGTCGCTGAGGCCACGGACGGCGAACTTCGTGGCGCAGTAGACGCTCTTCATGGGCACGGCGCGGAACGAGACCTCGGAGCCGACGTTGATGATGTGGCCGCCGCCGTCCCCCATCGCCTGCGCCGCGTGCCGGCAGCCGAGGATGACGCCGAGGAGGTTGGTGCGGACGATCGCCTCCACGTCCTCGAGCGCCATCTCGTCGAGGCGCCCGTAGCCCTCCCGGGCGGCGTTGTTGACGACGACGTCGATCCCCCCGAGGAAAGCGCGCGCCGCGCCGAAGAAGGCGCGCTGGGAGGCGTCGTCGCCGACGTCCACCGCGCCCGTGCCGAGCCGGCGGCCCGCGCCCTCGGGCGCTGCGCTCTGCTGCAATGCGAGGAGCGCCCGCTCGTCCCGCGCGCCGGCGAACACCCGGTGCCCCTCCGCGAGCGCGCGCGCGACGATGGCCCGCCCGATCCCGCGGGAGCCGCCGAGCACGACGATGGCGAGCGTCCGCTCAGGCACGCGCGACCCGCGCAAGCAGATCGCGCCCCAGGCTGCGCGCGAGGAGCTTCTCGCTGCTCACGAGGTGCTGCTGGTTGAGCCACGGCGCCGCGCAGGCGAAGCAGCCGTGATCGCGCAGGTGCTCCCACGCGGCCCGGACGCCGACCTCGAGCACGCTCCTGGCGGGGAAGTCCGCGAGCCGCTGGTTGCACGGGTACATGCGGCCGTCGCCGTCGATGAAGGCGTAGTACCTGCCCGCGCTGCACGGGAGGTACGGGAAGCGCTCTCGCCGCTCCTCCCGGGTCACGCGATCCGCGTCGTGGTGTTGCCACCAGCGCGCCATGTTCTCCCAGACGCGCTCGCGGAAGACCATCGGCGCCCCCCGGCGCTTCTGCTCGAGCAGCGCGTCCGCCAGGGCCTGCCGCTCGCCCGCGTCGAGGGAGTTGTCGCCGTGCACGCGCAGCTGCCGATCGGACTGCGGCGCGTAGCTCATGACGACCTCGAGCCGCGCGCCGAAGCGGCCCGCCAGATCGAGGAGCCAGGGCACCTGGTCCTTGTTCCGGCGGTTCAGCACCGCCTTCACGATGCGCGGAATGCCGCGCGCCTGGCACGCCTCGAGCGCCGTCATGGCCACGGCGAAGGTCCCCTGACCGCGGTTCAGATCGTTAATCGGCTCCGGACCGTCGACGCTCACGACGATCGAGCTCAGGTTCGCGAGCTCATCCACGCGCTCCTTGACGCGGAATCCGCTGGTGACCATTCCGACCGAGATCCCTCGGCTCACCGCCCGCTCGATGATGCGGCCAATGGATTTGTGCAGCATCGGCTCGCCGCCCGTGAGCGTCAGGACCGCCGTCCCCAGCGCCGCCGCCTCGTCCACGATCGCGCACAGCTGCTCGACCTTGAGCTGTCCGATGTCGTCCTGCCGGTGGTGGTAGTCGCCGTAGCAGTACTCGCAGCTCAGATGACATCGATTGGTAACACACACATCCACCCAGATCGGACGCGCTTCGCGGGCGAGCTTTGCGCGGACGAGCGAACCCAGGTAGCGAGGCGAGCGGTGCACGCTCGGCATATTAAGGAACTCGCCTCCAGATGTCATCCGGTCTTTGTAATTACTATTTCCTATGGTAGAGATCCTTCGACCGATCACGGTGCCACGGCCCCGAGCTTTACCGAACAGCGCGTCAAGGAGGTATTTTTCCGATGAGTGCGAGCAAGCGAATCCTGGTCACGGGTGGGGCTGGTTTCCTCGGGTCGCACCTCTGCGCACGGCTTCTGGCCGACGGGCACCACGTGATCTGCGTCGACAGCATGGTGACGGGGCGTGACGAGAACCTCGGGCCGCTGCTGAAGAACCCGCGGTTCGAGCTGCACCGCTGCGACGTGAGCGAGCCGCTCCGCTTCGAGGTCGAGCAGATCTACAACATGGCCTGCGCGGCGTCGCCCGTGAAGTACCGGGCCGATCCGGTGCACACGCTCAACACGAACGTGTTCGGCGCGATCAACGTCCTCCGCCTGGCGCAGGACCTGGGGGCCCGGGTCCTGCAGGCCTCCACCTCCGAGGTCTATGGCGACGCGCTCGTCCACCCGCAGCACGAGGACTACTGGGGGAACGTCAACCCCATCGGGCCGCGGGCCTGCTACGACGAGAGCAAGCGGGTCGCGGAGACGTACTTCTGGGAGTACCGCCAGACCCGAAACGTCGATACCGTCATCGTGCGTATTTTCAATACCTACGGCCCGAACATGGACCGGAACGACGGCCGGGTCATCGCCAACTTCGTTGTGAAGGCGCTGCGCGGCGAGGCGCTGGAGCTGTACGGCGGAGGCCACCGCACGCGCTCGTTCTGCTTCGTCAGCGACCTGATCGAGGGGCTGGTCCGCGTGATGAACGCCAAGGACCTGACCGGGCCGGTCAACCTCGGGAATCCGGCCGAGACGAGGATGCAGGACCTCGCCGAGCTCATCATCCGCAAGACCGGCGGGCGCGCGAAGCTGACGATGAGCGATGGCCTCATCGACGATCCCCAGCGGCGCAGGCCCGACATCTCCCGGGCGACGGAGCTGCTCGGCTGGCGCCCTGTGGTCGATCTCGACTCGGGCCTCGATCGCACGATCGACTGGTTCCGCCCGCGCGTCTGACGTCCGGCGACGAGCGCGGGGAGCAGGCTCGCGGGATACAAGCTCAGCCGCACGAACGCCGATCACGTCGAGCGAACGTGAAATGAACCGCCAAGGCGCCAAGGACGCCAAGAGCAGAAAATGTTCTGGCGTCTTGGCGTCCTTGGCGCGCTTGGCGGTTCGAAATTCTGCTCTTTTCTGGCGGGTTTAACCCGCCTGTCGCGCTGGAGGCGCCCAGCCGGGGCAGGCGCTCAGCCGCCCTTCGACGGGAGGCGGCCGGAGGTGGCCATGACGCGCCCGCCGCGGCCGGCGCTGACGTCCGCCAGGATGCGATCGCGCTGCGCCCGGATCCGCTGTCCGAGCACGCGGTGGATCGCGGCCCTGAGGGCCATTCCCCCGAGCCCGCGCGTGACCGCGCCGGGCCCCGGCGCCGATCTCAGCCGGTCCAGGAGGATCTTCGCCGCCGTCTGCGCCGAGAGCAGGCGGGCGCCGTCGCGGCGGTGGAGCTCCGGGTAGCTCGAGCGGAGCTGCTCTCTCGCGGCGGCGTTGCGCGCGAGCGCGCGGACCACGTCGGCCATGCTGTCCACCTCGAAGTGGATGGGCGCCTCGGGGACCACGACCAGCGCATCGCCGGCGACGAGCGCCGTGAGCCACGAGTCCTCGGTCACGAGGTCGACGGGCAGCCGAGGCAGCGTCCCGGCAGGCAGGAGCCCACGCTCGGCCATCACCGCGCCCAGCCGATCGCGATCGATGGCATAGAGGCGACCGGAGATGTAGTCCTGACCGAGGCTGGTCGTCAGCAGGCGGAGGACGGTGCCGAGCGGCGGGGGCGGCGCCCCGCGCGGCTGCTCGAACGCCGCGGCGACGGCGGCGCGCGGAGAGCGCTCCAGGGCGCGCAGCAGGGCCGAGATGGAGCCCTCGGCCGGGCGCACGTCCGCGTCCGTGAACACGAGGCGACGGTTGCGCGCCCGGGCCACGAGGGCGTTCCATGCGTTGTTCTTTCCGAGCTCGCTCTCGATGACGGCGAGCCGCGGCTCCCGCTCCCGGAACGCCTCGGCGACACGCTCGGTGCCGTCCGTGCACCCGTTGAGACAGACGAGGATCTCGTCCACCTCGGGGCCGAGCCGCGACAGCTCGGTGAGGGTCGCCTCGATGGTGCGGACTTCGTTGTACGCAGGCAGGCAGATGCTGGCAGCCATCGACTCCGACGCATACCACCACGCCGGCTCGGGTGTCACGCGGCGCGCGCCGCGCGGGATGGCCACCCAGGAACTGACGATGGCGACGATGGCGACGATGGCGGTCGCGCCGGCGATGCCGACGCGGTCGCACCCATTGCACGAAATTTAGGCTTGGGTAAGGCTCCTGATTATGTTAGCGTAAGAACAACCCCGCGTGACTACAAAGTCCGCCGGAGGTTCGCGCCGTCGCGCTGGTCTCGCGCCTGACGTCATCGTGATCCTTAGGTGTGCCGGTCCAGGTGCGGCGCTGAAAGGAGAGCTTATGCACAGGCTTTTTGCGTTCGTGCTCGCTGGCACGGTGCTCCTGGCAGCCTCGCCGCCGGCGCATGCGAAGCGACCGATCCTCGCCGAGGGGTCGCCGATGCACGGCACCAATGGGATGAATGTGGGGCCGGATGGTCGGCTGTACGTCGCGAGCTTCCTTGGCAATGAGATCGCCATCGTGAACCGCAACAGCGGAGCCATCGTGGATCGGCTCGACGCGTCGGACGGGATCGATGGCCCGGACGACCTCACGTTCGGCCCGGATGGCTCGCTCTACTGGACCTCGCTCATCCCTGGCAATGTCGTGAGGCACGCGCCGTCGGGCGCGATCACCGAGCAGTTCGTCGCGCCGGGGGTCAACCCCATCACGTTCTCCGATACGGGGCGGCTCTTCGTGGCGCTCGACTTCTTCGGTGACGGGCTCTACGAGGTCGATCCGGAGCTGTCGGCTCCGCCGCGCCACATCGCGAGCAACCTCGGCTTCCTGAACGGCATGGACTGGGGGCCCGACGGCAGGTTGTACGGGCCGATCTGGACGCAAGGCAGGGTGATCAGCATCGATGTGGACTCCTGCACTGGCGCTGTCGACCCGGACGTGGAGTGCGACCTCCAGACGGTCGCGGACGGCTTCTTCATCCCTGCGGCGGCCAAGTTCGACGGGCTCGGTCGGCTCCACGTGGTCGATCAGAACGGCGAGGTGGTGCGGGTCGACATCGAGACGGGCGAGAAGGAGGTCATCGCGGAGCTCACGCCGGGGCTCGACAACCTCGCCTTCGACCCGCAGGGCAATCTCTACGTGTCGAGCGCCAGCGACGGCTTCATCGTCCGGATCAAGCCGAACGGCCAGACGCGCACGATCATGCAGGGCGGCACGATCATGCCCGGCGGCGTGGCCGTGACGACCGAAGGATGCGCCGAATCGGTTTATGTGGCCGATCTGTCGTCGCTGCGGAAGTTCGACGGGGACACGGGCGCTCCGCTGGGCGTCGAGCGGTCGTTCCTCGGTCAATCGGAGTTTCACGCGCCTGCCACGGTGTCGGCGGACGGCTCGAATCTGATCTTGACCGCGTGGTTCAGCAGCGTGGTCCAGACCTACGACCCGGCGACGGCGACGGTCCTCGAGACGTACAGCAACTTCGTCTCGCCGCTCAACGCGGTCCGGTTCCAGGGAGATCTCGTGGTGGCCGAGCTCGGCGCGGGGCCGGGCGCGGCGCGCGTCGCCCGCCAGACGGCCGGCGGCCCCGTGACGCTCGCGCCGATGACCGTGCCCTCGGGCCTCGCGGTGTCGGGAGGCGACCTCTGGGCCGCAGACTGGGCCACGGGCCAGGTCCTCCAGGTGGCGGCGGGGGGCGTGACGCTCTCTCCGCCGCTCGTGGTGGCCGACGGCCTGGATCAGCCGGAGGGGATGGCCGTCGATCTGGACGGCACCCTGCTCGTCGTGGAGGTCGGGAAGCGCCGCCTGCTGCGCGTGGACCCGTCGACGGGGCACACCTGGGTCGTGAAAAAGTACCTGAAGGTGGGGCTCGAGGCGGTCACGGGGACGGTGCCGACCTACGCGTTGAGCAGCGTCGCCGTGGGCCCGTCAGGGACGATCTATGTCTCTGGCGACAAGGGCAACGTGCTCTATCGATTCTGACCCAATCGCGACGAGGAGGCGCTGTCCTCGTTCGTCCTCGCCCCCTGAATCCAGACGTGAGGCTCGCGACCTGCTGCTCTGGCCAGGAGCAGCAGGCGACCCATAGAGGATGAGCCCCGTTTCGCGTAAGCTCGCGGGCTGCATGACCGTCCCGACGCTGACACGAAGAGACCTCAACCGGGCCACGCTCGCGCGGCAGATGCTGCTCGCGCGGGAGCAAACGTCGGTCGTCCACGGGATCGAGCGGCTGATCGCCCTCCAGGCCCAGCTGGCGCGGCCTCCTTTCATCGGGCTCTGGTCGCGGCTGGCGGCGTTCCGGCGCGAGCAGCTCGTCCAGCTCGTCGTGCGCCGCGAGGTCGTCCGGGCGCCGTTCCTGCGCGGCACGCTGCACCTCGTGAGCGCAAGGGACTACCTGGATCTGCACCCGGTCATCGCGCCGGTGCTCCACGCCGGGATGCGGTCGGTCCTCCGCGAGCGCGCGGACGCCCTCGACATCGCTCGGCTGGTCGCCCTGGCGCGCGCGTACTTCGACGCGGAGCCGCGGACCATGGACGAGCTGCGCGATCACCTGGCCGAGCTCCACGCCGACGGCGACGTGCGCGCCATGGCCCTCGCGGTTCGCATGCACCTGCCCGTCGTCCAGGTGCCGGCCGAGACCCCATGGGCATATCCGGGAACGGCGGACTTCGCCCCGGCGGCGTCCTGGCTCGGCAAACCGCTCCGCGACGGCGGCGCGCCGCAGGCGCTCGTGCTGCGTTATCTCGCGTCGTTCGGCCCGGCGACAGCGACCGACGTGCAAACGTGGTCCGGCCTGACCCGCGTCAAGGAGGTGCTCCACGCCTTGCGAGAGCAGCTCTGCGTGTTCCGCGACGAGCGAGGCCGGGAGCTCTTCGACCTGCCCGACGCGCCGCGGCCGCCCGCGGACACCGCCGCGCCGGCCCGGTTTCTCCCCGATTACGACAACCTCCTGCTCGCGCACGACGACCGCACGCGGGTCATCGCGGACGAGCATCGCCCGCGGATCGTCATGTCCGCCAACCTGCGGATCCTGCCGACGTTCCTCGTGGACGGGTTCGTGGCCGGCACATGGACGATCGAGCGGAAGAAGGCCACGGCCGCGCTCGTGCTCGAGCCGTTCGAGGCCCTTGGCAAGGCGGCGCGCGAGCAGCTCGCCGAGGAAGGGGAGGCGCTCCTCCGATTCATGGAGGAGGACGCCGGCGCGTTCGAGGTGCGCTTCGGGAAGAATGGATCCACGAAGGCGCCTGCGGCGCGGGCGAAGGCGAAGAGCGGCGGAGCCGCCAAGGCGCCTGCGGCGGGGGTAAAGGCGAAGAGCGGCGGAGCCGCCAAGGCGCCTGCGGCGCGGGCTAAAGGCGGGGGTGCAGCGAAGGCGCCTGCGGCGCGGGCGAAGGCGAAGAGCGGCGGAGCCGCCAAGGCGCCTGCGGCGCGGGCGAAGGCCACGAGATGAGGCCGCCAGCTGCCCCCCTCATTTTAGTGGCATTGTGGCGAGAGAATTAGAAAGCAGGGAGACGGACTACCGAGGACGAGCGCGGCTGGAGCGGCCGCCGACCCGCGACCGCGAGAGTCGACGCTGAAGCGCGGCTCCGGCGACGGCGAGATAGAAGGCCATGGTTCCGCTACCTGACGCCGCTGGCCCCATGGTGCAGCCGTGGTCCCTCGGCGATCCCTCTCCGGGGCCGGTCGATGAGCTCGATGACCCCGTGTTTTCATCGGGTCCGGCCCCCACAGCGCTGCTCGATGCGGTGGCTGCCCCTGGGCCGCCGGAGCCTCCTGCACCGTTCCCGCCGTCTCCGCCGGCTGTGCCCGTCGAGGTTCCGCCCGCCGAGCCAACGGACGAGCTCATTTCGCCGCCGCCGGCGCCGCCCACGCCACCAGCGCCGCCCACGGCGCTGTCGCCGCCGCCAGAGCCGCCAGTACCGCCAGCGCCACCCGCGTCGCCGGCGCCACCAGCACCGCCCACACCGCCAGCGCCACCCGCGTCGCCAACGCCACCAGCGGTGCCAGCACCGCCCACACCGCCGGCGCCACCCGCGTCGCCAACGCCGCCAGCGGTGCCAGCACCGCCCAGGCCGCCAGCGCCACCCGCATCGCCAGCACCGCCCACACCGCCAGCGCCGCCGTCTCCGCCACCAGCGGCACCAATGCCACCAGCGGCGCCGACGCCACCAGCATCACCAGCGCCGCCCACGCCACCAGCAGCGCCCACGCCGCCGCTTCCGCTACCAGCGCCGCCCGCACCGCCGTCTCCGCCGCCAGCGCCGCCGTCTCCGCCGCCAACGCCGCTGTCTCCACCCGGGCCGCAGCCATTGTCCCCGGCGCTCCGCGGATGGGGGTCGTACAGCTCCGCATCCTTCTTCCCGTCCACGACGAGGACCTGGTCGCCCGGAAGCAGCGCGGTCACATGAGCGAGGTGGGACATCACGGTGGATGGGGCGGGTGTCCAGGAGTTCGTCGAAGGACGATAGATCTGCGCGACCGTCCCGCCGATGGCGAGCACCTCGCCCGTCGACAACAGCAGGGCCGAGTTGTTCACGCCCGACCCAATCAACATCGGCCCCGTGGGAGTCCAGACGTTCGTCGCCGGGTCGTAGACCTCCGCCGTCGTATCGACGACGAGCACGCGGCCGTCCAGGAGCCGCGTCGCCGCAGGGTGGCTCCGAGGCGTCCCCATGGGTGCCGCCAGCGACCAGGTATGGGTCGCTGGATCGTAGATCTCGGCGCTGGCGAGCGCTACCGCGGTCGAGGGGCCCGTGCTGTCTTCGAGTCCGTTGCGCCCGCCGACGACCAGCACCCTGCCGTCTTGCAGCAGCGTCGCCGCGTGCTCCGCGCGCCCGACGTTCATCCGCGCCACAGGGACCCAGGTGTCGTCGGCCGGCCGGTACAGCGCGGCCGATCGGATCCTGTCGATGGTGTACGGGTCGAGGGGGTCAAAAAACATCTCACCTCCCGCGATGAGCACCTCGCCGCTCCCGAGCAAGGTCGCCGTGTGTTTGGATCGCCACACGCTGTCCGGCGCGGTCAGCGTCCAGACATTCGCCGCCGGATCGTAGATCTCGTTGTTCAACTCCAGCGCTGGAGAGTCGTTCGGGATACCGCCGCTGATGAGCACCCTGCCGTCGGCGAGGCGTGTCAGATCGGGAGAAGACCGCGCGAAGTTCAAGGGAGCCGCCGTGGAGAGCGTCATGCTCGAGGGGTCGTAAAGCTCGTTGACCGCAATCGGGCCGATGCCGCCCGCGATCAGGATCTTTCCGTCCGGGAGCTCCACTGCCTTTGCGAAGTTCCGCGGCGTGTGCACCGGTCCAATCGGCGTCCCTGCGGGGGCGGCCGAGGGATCATAGATCTCGGCGCCCGGATGGCGCAGGCCACCGACGAAAAGGACCTTGCCATCCGGAAGCAGGGTCGCCGTACCTGCGCGGCGGGCCCCGTCGTTCACGGGACCTGACGAGAACGTTCGCGTGCTCGGATCGTAGACCTCGACCGGGTAGGCGATGTGAAGGTTCGATCCCATGCCCGAGACGACGACCCGCCCATCGCACAGGCGCGTCGCCGTGTGCCTGTCGCGCGGCACGCTCAGCGAGCCCGCGGGCGTCCATTCATTGGTGTCGGGATCGTAGACCTCGGTCGCGACCCCCCAGCTGGACACCACAAGCACGTCGCCGTCTTCCAGCAAGGTCGCCGTATGACCGGATCTGGCTTGAAGCATGCTCGGCCCCGGGGTCCACGCGCCGGTGGTGGGGTCGTAGATCTCGACGCTGGAGGAGGTGTTGCTCGTCGCGGTCCTGCCTCCCGTGACCAGCACGCGGCCGTCCAGCAGACGCGTCGCCGCGTGGTCGTTGCGCGCGATGGCCATCGCGGGCGTCGGCGACCAGCCGCCCGTCGTGGGATCGTAGATCTCGGCGGTGGCCGCCGCGAGGCCCCCGGCGACGAGCACCCGCCCGTCGTCGAGCACCGTCGCGGTGTGCCCCCCCCGCGCCGAGGTCATGGGTGCGGCGAAGGTCCACGTGTCGGTCGTTGGATCATAGAGTTCCGCCGTGCCGACACCCGTGCCGAGCGACCCGCCGCCACCCGTGACGAGCACCCTGCCGTCAGCGAGCAAGGTCGCCTGGTGAGCCCCCCGCGGCTCGTTCATCGGAGCAGCAGGCACCCAGGCGTCGAGCACGGGATCGTAGATGGCCGCGGTGGCGACCGGGAACAGCGTGAAGTCAGTATCCTGCTTGTATCCGCCCGCGATGAGCACCCTGCCGTCCGCGAGCGAGGTCGCCGTGTGCACCTCGCGGAGCGTCGCCTCGGGTGCGGCCGTGACGGTCCACGCCGGGTCGACGAGGAGCGGCATGCCTGTCTCCTCGACCCAGAGCGAGATCACATCGCCTTGCACGTCCAGCCGGGTCGCGATGCGCCCGAGCGGCGAAGCATAGGCTTCGGGAGCCGACACGATGATCCTCGCCTCCCCTGCCGCGTCGAGGACCTCCACGTTCGCGCCGCGGCGCTGGAGGCGCGCCCCTTCGACCTGCCACGAGGCGAGCGGCTCTCCGGCCGGCGCCCCCTCGGGGAACCAGAGCCATTCTTCCACGCCGTGTCGCTGCGCAGTCCAGAGCGCAAAACCACCCGCGCGAGGGTACGCGAGGGCGGCGCCGGCCTTCTGGCCTTCACCGCGCACTCCGACCTCGCGCACGTCGATGCCTAGCCCGTCCGGCAGGCCGAACCGCACGGCGCCGCTCCCGTCCGAGGGGAACGCGAGCGAGAGGCCACCTCGCGACGGGCTCGGCGCGAGCTCGAAGCCCCCCGCGGCGGGCCGGAGCGCGTCGCCGCCGCGGAGCACGGCCCGGGCGCGCTCCTCGAACTGCGCCTCCAGCGCCTCGACGTCGAGCGCTTCACCCGCAGGCGCCGCACATCCGAGCCCGCACGGCAGGCCGATGAGCAAGAGCAGCACCCCCCATCGCGCAAAACACCATGCAGCAAGACGCCACGAATGGCCATGAATCGCCTTTGTGCCCATATCCTTCCTTTCCCTGGTGCTCGCGCTCGTACCGGCCGGCCAGATCACCGGGCCCTCCCCTCCGAGGCAGCTCATCGAGCGAGACGTCGGCATGAGCCGTGCGACCTCCCCGAAGCGAGACGCGAGGCGGCCTCCTGGCTGCCGACGCTCGCTCGGTCTCCGCTTGGATGCGGCCAGCGGCGACCCCATTCACCGCGCCACGCAGGACCGGTGCCCCCTGCTCAGCGACGTCGCAGGCCGGGGCTCACCCGCGTGCGGAAGGAGAAAAGAACACCCCCATCGAGACACTTTGCAAGTAGTCTTACCCAACAACGTGCGCTGGACGCCCTGACTCGCTGTCGCCGGCACGGATCGGATATTGTGACGACAACACCTGGTTGTCGGAGTTCAGCTCGGGGCGCAAGGACTTCCCCCTGCTCTTCGATATCAACCACAACCCCAAGCCCGCCTACGACGCCGTGGTGGGCTTCTGAGGATCATGAACGCCAGTCGGGCCAGCGTGCCCGGCTCACGCTCGCCGCGACGCGCGCGGAACGCGCAACACCGGCGATGATCTGAGCCTCCCGCCTCCCACGGGCGTGGCCATTTCCGGCCACCCCATGGCCACTCATGGCCATTGTGCACGTGATTCCCGTGCTTTATCCCTCTGCCATGAGCTCCGAACGCGCGCCATCTTCCACGGCGTGGGCCGCGGGCAAGGCCCTCTGCATCCTGTCGGCCGTCGCTTACGGCCTGTTGACCGGGCTGATCGACATCCTCGATCCGCATCACCTCCGGAACCCTGACTGGCCCGGACACGCGAGGTTCCACCTGCTCTGGCAGATCAGCGCCGGGGCCCTCGGCGCGGTCGCTTCCATCTACCTCTTCTGGACGGCCACGCCGCGCACCGTGGAGCGTGTCCGGACAGGCGCGTTCCTGGGCGCCCTCCACATCGGCGGGTTCATCCTGGCCGCCGTCTTCAAGAGCGCCGCCGGCGCCGAGTTCGACGCCGGTGGCCGGGTCCTCCTCGGCTTCCTTCCGCCGAACATGCTGCACCTCGGCACGTCCGCGGCGCTGCTCTTCGCCGGCGTCTCCCTGTGTCACAAGAAAGGGGCTGCCACATGAGCCATCACACCGTCTCTGCTCCCGTCCTCATCATCGGCGCTGGCCCTTCAGGGATGGTGAGCGCGCTCTGCCTCGCCAGGCGCGGCGTCGACTGTGTGCTCATCGAGCGCCGGCCGGGCCTTGAGAATCACCCGAAGGCCCACGAGCTCTCGGCGCGCTCGATCGAGATCCTCCACGAGCTGGGGCTCGCTCATGGCGAGCTGTCCGCGGAGGCGTCGCCGGAGGAGGACGCCGCCAAGATCCTGTTCTGCGGCACGATCGGTGAGGAGTTCGGCTGCATCGATCTGCGAGCCAACGGCATCGGGCGCAAGTACCGAGAGCACCTCGAGGCGCCCATGCCCTACCTCAACCTCTCGCAGGTCGAGCTGGAGAAGCTCCTCCGCGAGCGGGTCTCGGCCTCGCCGCGGATCCAGGCGCTCCATCACCACCAGTGGGAGTCCTTCGAGCAGGACGCGGAGGGCGTCACCAGCCGGATCACGAACAGGACGACGGGTGAGACCTTCGCGGTCCGGAGCCAGTACGTCATCTGCTCCGACGGCGCCGGGAGCCGGAGCCGCAAGGCCCTCGGGATCGAGATGAAGGGCCCGGACAAGCTGCTCGACGTCGTCAACGCCTATTTTCAGGCAGATCTGCGCCGCGTGGTCCGCACCCGGGGCAAGCTCTACTTCATCTTCTCCCCCAAGGCGCCGGGCAGCGTGTTCATCGCCCACCACGTCGAGAAGCGCTGGGTCTTTCACCTCCCCGTGGCGACGCCGCACGAGAAGATCGAGGAGTATACGCCCGAGGTGATGCAGAAGAAGATCAAGGCGGCGCTCGGGCGGGACGACGTGGATATCGAGATCACATCGATGAGCCACTGGCGCATGACGGCGCAGGTGGCGGAGCGCTTCCGCAGCGGGCGCGTCTTCCTGGTCGGCGACGCCGCACATCGCTTCCCGCCCACGGGCGGGCTCGGCATGAACTCCGGCATCGGCGACGCGCACAACCTGGCCTGGAAGCTCGCGATGGTGATCGAGCGGCGGGCAGCGCCCGGCCTGCTCGACAGCTACGAGGCCGAGCGCCGCCCTGTCATCGAGACGAACTGCGACGAGAGCCGGCTCAACTTCGAGAGGATGAGCGAGGTCGCGGAGGCCTTCGGGATCGAGGTCGAGGAAGCTCAGTGGGTCAACGAGAAGCTGGCGAGCTCCACGATGCGCGCGCTGCCGGCCCCGCTCCGCGCCTGGACCGAGCGGCAGGTGCATCACTACGGAGAGAGCATCCTCTCGCGGTACCACCGCGATCCCTCGGTGAGAGAGCGCGTCCTCGCGGCCATCGCGCAGCAGAGGTCGCATTTCGACCGGATAGGGCTCGACCTTGGCTACACGTACGAAGAGGGCGCGCTGCTCGGCGACGGCACGAGGCCGCCTGAGGTCGACGACCGGGTGTCCTCGTACATCCCGTCGACGCGGCCGGGCGCGCGATTCCCGCATTTCTGGCTGGACGGCAACAGGAGACAGCGCGGCAGCCGCTCCATGATCGACTACGGCGCTTCGATCCTGCTGCTCGGCGCGGCCGTCGAGGCGCTGCCCGCGGACCTCGAGGCGCTCGAGCATGTCGAGGCGCGCCACGGCGTCCGGCTGTTCAGGCTGGGCTCGGCCGACATCCCTGCCTGCCACCGGGCCGCGGTGCACGCGCTCGCGCAGATCGAGCAGGACGGCGCGCTCCTGATCCGACCGGACGGGCATGTCGCGTGGCGCCAGCAGCGCGGCGTGACGTTATCCGTGGAGCTCATCGCGTCGATCGTGGAGCAAGTCTACGGGGTCTAGTTCCACCCACCAGGCGTCCTGCCAGGGATCCGGCGAGAGATTTCAACGCAAGGACGCAAAGCCGCAGAAAGGAAACGGGCGTCGTGGCGCCCTGCGCTCCTCCGGGAGACCGCGGGCGAGGGGCGGTCGCGACGTCACTGTGTCATCGGCAGCGCGACCAGGAGGTTCAGGTTGCACATCTCGTTCTGCGTGCCCCACCCCGGCAGCACCGGGGCCTCGGCGTCGCGCGTGTCGAAGGTGCATGTCACCTCGAGCGAGGAGCTCGGGTCGAGCAGCGGCCGCATGCGATACCAATAGACGCCCTGCCAGTGGACGTCCCAGTCGTCCACGCGCGCGATGCAGCTTTCCTGCGTCCCCGACCCCACGCGCAGGTCGAAGGTGCGCCCGCGCTCGTGCATGTGCGGCATCACGCCGAGAACCTCGATCGAGGGCAGCGCCGGGTCGAGCGCGAGCTCCGCCCGCGTCCTGCGCCATGTGTAGGCGGCGTCCTGCTGGCCGGGCGGCAGCGTGTCCGGGCCGTCCGGCTCGAAGAGGGTCGTCATGAAGCCGTCGTCCCCGACGAACACGGCGCGCCGCTCCACGGTGTCCTCGTAGCGGAGCCGGAGGCGCGTCGAGTCCTCGGCGGAGGCGCCCGCGTGGTCGTCATGGATGTTGTAATGCACCTGGACGACGAAGACGTCCTTCGCGGAGACCGGCGCCCCGGTGCCGCCGGGGAACTCGACAACATCCTGCCCGGGCGCCCAGGCGAACAGCGGCTGGAACGGCAGCTCGTCGGCCGGTCCGCCGAAGCACTCCCAGCCGGGCCGGTCCGGCGAGGCATCGTCGAGCTCCGTCATCACGTCCTGGTTCGTCTTGCCCTCCGCCAGCGACGCCTCCGAGGGGGTCACCCGATAGACCGTGACGTGATGAACGATGGACCGGACCCCGGGCGTCACCTGATATCCGGTGATGAAGCGGTCCGCGTCGAGGCCCGGGTCCACGGGGAAGCACCTCCACTCGTCGTGGGCCGCGAGGGGATCGGCGGGGTCGACCACGGGGGTGATCGGCGGCGTCATGTAGTCGACCCCGCCCTCGAGCGTGGGCACGGGCGGGGTGGGCGGCGCGCCCGCGCGATCGCCCTCGGCGCGCGCCCCTGTCGCCCAGCGATGGATGACGTCGAGCTCCTCGGCGGTGAGCGTCTCGTCGTCCTTGAAGTCGCCGCACGAGCCGTCGTGCTTCACAAGGAAAGGGGGCATATGGCCGCCCCGCACCGCGTCGTCGATCGCGCCGGCGCGCGCCTTCGCCGAGATGTAGTCGTCGAGGCGGAAGGGCGCGAGCCCGCCCTCCTGATGACACGCGGTGCACTTGGACGCCGTTATCGGCGCGACGTCCTGCCAGAACGTCGGCTCCTGCTCCGTCTCCGCCTCCTGCGCCGCGCATCCGAGGGAAAGCGCGAGGAGCGGCACGGAGGCGGCGAGGCCGCGCGCGTGGAGGAGCAGGATCGTCGTTCGCGTCGTTCGCCTCGATGGCCTCTCGTCGTGCTGTTTCAAGCGGACCTCCAGCAACTGTTTACGACGTACACTGTACTGTGTGTGGTATACGCAGTTGAAGGATGGCTGTCAAACCCAAGAGACGGCGAAAAACTGCGACGGAGTACAGCGGAGGCGGCGACGCCGTGCGCAGCCTCGAGCTCCTCTGGGGGGTCAGGAAGCGGCCGAGCCGGGGGCCCAGGCCCGGCCTGAGCCTCGATCAGATCGTGCGGGCCGCGATCGAGCTCGCCGACGGCGAGGGGCTCTCGGCGCTCTCGATGCAGCGGGTCGCCGGGAAGCTCGGGTTCACCACGATGTCGCTGTACAGGTACGTGCCGGGCAAGGCCGAGCTCCTGGATCTCATGCTGGACACCGCGGCGGGGGAGCTGCCCCTCGTGGACAGCGTCCCCGGGGGATGGCGGGCCAAGCTCGAGGCGGCGGCGCTCGCCGACTGGGCGCTCTACCACCGCCACCCGTGGTTCTTGCACGTGACGCCGGTGCGCCCCGTGATGGGGCCGAACGGGATGGCGGCGTACGACGCGGAGCTCCGCGCGGTCTGCGGGATCGGCCTCACCCCCCGCGAGGTGCTCTCCGCCGTCCACCTCGTTGACGGGTACGTCCGAGGCGCGGCGAGGCTCTCGGTGGACGCGGTCGAGGCCGAGCAGGAGACCGGCGTCACCGACGAGCAGTGGTGGTCCGAGCGCGCGTACTTCTGGGACAAGCTCTTCGACCCGGGGCGCCACCCGACGATGGCGAAGCTGATGCGCTCGGGCGCGTTCGACGACCACCCGTTCACGGAGGACGTGTTCCTGTTCGGCCTCCAGCGCGTGCTCGACGGCATCGAGGCGCTCGTCCGGTCGCGCTCCGGTCAGTGTGACGAAAGTCCCGAAACGTCACGACCCCCGGCGCGCGCTGGTGACGAAACTCCCGGCGACGCCCCCCGGCGTGACGAGGGGCCGACGTGCGCGCAGTGCGGCCGCGAGATCGCCCAGCCTGCCACGGGGCGGCCGCGGGCTTACTGCTCGCGGGCGTGCCAGCAGCGCGCTTACCGGGCGCGCAACGCGTCCGACGGGCGGTGATCGCGGCGGGATTTCTGACCCGCGGTACTAGCCCGTCCGGTCAGGCGGCGGCGTGCGGGCAGCAGCGCGGCATGGCAAGCGCTCTCGCCGCGGCAAAGCCGCCGGATGGCCCCGCTGCGGGCGTGGCGAGAGCGGTCGCGGCCGCGCTCTCACACCGTGTCCGGCGGCGCGCCGACGAACGCGCTCTCGTCGTAATGGCTGCGGGGGTTCCAGGCCGCGTAGCCCGCGCAGCCGGCGTCGTCGATCGCTCGGATCTGCTCCCGGATGTGCCACGGCGTGTACTCGTAGCGCTGCATGGGGCGCGAGCTGTCCAGATCGAACGCCTGGATCCAGCTGCGCAGCACCCCGATGCGCCCGGGCAGCGCCGCTACCCTGCGCCAGCCGGCCGAGAGCGACGCGTGCAGGATCTCGTAGGGGTGATGCGCAGGGTTCGCGAACCCGAAGCTGCCAGGGCCCCAGTGCGACGGGTACGGCATCGGCATCACGTAGTCGAAGAGCTCCACGGCGTCCTCCAGCCGCTGGCCTATCCCGTCCTGCGGCCCGAGCAGCGTGAACCCGAAGACATCCGCGGAGATCGGGCGAGACGCCGCATTGCCGACCTCCGCGCGGAGAAACTCGAAGAAAGCGCGGATCGTCGGCGCCCTCTCCTCGATCGGCGTCCGCGACCGCGGCTCGCGCGCCGCGCCGTAGCGCACGTAATCGTAGTTTACCTCGTCGAAGCCGACGTCGTACGCGCGGAGCGAGATCTCCGCGATCTCCCGCCATCGCGGCTGCGACCCGGGGTCGTGCCAGCCCCGCGGGCCGCCCTTGAACGCGACGAGCCGGGCGATGAGGTAGATGCCGGCGTCGCGCAGGGCGCCCAGCTGGACCCTTGTCACCTCGTCCCGCTCGAAGAGGAGCGCGCCCTCCTCCGATCGGATATCGATCACCAGGGAGTTCAGCTCTGTCCGCTGGACCAGGGAGGAGAGCCGATTCAGCCGGTCCACGCTCCTCCCCGCCGCGAAGCTCACGTAAACCGCCTTGGTGATCGTGGGCATGCTGTTCCCCCCGCCGAGGGGAGAGCACGTCCCCGGCCAAGGGAGCGCCGTGCGCGCCGGAACACCGCGAGAGCCCTACGCGACTTCCCGGCACTGCGCCTTCACACCGGAATTCTCGCGAGCCCCCCGGCCGCCCCCCTCACCCGGGTCACCCCCGCATCGCCTGGATCGGGCTGATCCGCGCAGCGCGGAGCGCCGGGAAAAACCCGCCGAGCAGGCCCATCACCGCCGCGATCGCCACCGACGTCACCAGGATCCCGGGCGTCGGCTCGAACGTGAACACGACCTCCGACCAGCTCGCGAAATTGACGGTCGAGAAGCGCACGAACCTCATGCCGAGCGCGGCGAGCACGCCGAGCGCCCCGCCCGCCAGCGCGAGGAGGACCGACTCGATGAGGAACGACAGGAGGATGCTGAACCGCGAGAAGCCGAGCGCCCGCAGCGTGCCTATCTCGCGCTGCCGGTTGGCGATCGACGAGTGCATCGTGATCATCGCGCCGATCATGGCGCCGATCGAGAAGAACACAGCGATGAGCACGCCCATCACCTTGATGAAGATGCTCGTCCCCTCGGACTGCTTCTCGTAATAGACGCTCTCGCGCATCACCTCGAGCCCGAGGTTCCGGTTCTGCTCGATCGACGCCTCGAACGCGTCGAACTTGCTGGCCGAGGTGAGCCGCGCCCGCACCGCGGAGACGCTCCCCTCGCGGCCGAACGCCGAGCGCGTCGTGTGCAGGTCGGCCCAGACCTCGGACTCCGACGAGGAGCCGCCGTCCTCGAACACCCCAACGACCTTCACCGGCCGGTTCTTTCGCAGCTCGAACGACTCGCCGATCGACAGGCCCTTGAAGCGGCCGCTGATCGCCTTGCCCACGATCACCTCGTCCGTGCCCGGCTGCGCCGGCCGGCCCTCGATGATCTTCACCTGCGGGCGGAACGCGAGCACGTCGTCGGGCACCCCGCGCACCTGGACGTTGGAGATGCCGTCCGTGCCGAGCTTCTCGAGGAGGATGACCGCGATCACCTCCCCCACCCCGTCCGGCTTGCCGTCCTGCCGCTTCGCGACCTCGGCGCTCGCGAGGATCACGCCGATCTGCTGCTCCTCGATGCTGCTCACCATCTCGGCGTCGGAGCCCTTCCGCATCACGATCGCGACGTCGTCCCGCGCGGTGCGCCCCAGGGTGCGCTCCACGCTGTTCGCGAGCATCAGCACCGACGCGAACACGAACACAACGAGGCCGAGCCCGGACGCCGTCGCGAGGGTCGTCGTCTTGCGCACCACCAGATTTCGAACGTTGTAGGCGACGGGGATCATGAGCGCTCTCTCCCGCTTTCAGGGTGTCGAAGACAGGCTGCGTGGGTCGCTCACGCCACGCGCCGGAGCGCGTCGGTGACCGAGAGTTTCGAGGCGTTGTGCGCCGGGAGGAGCGACGCGGCGAGCGACAGCCCCATCGAGAGCAGCACCGCCATGACCATCGTCGCAGGCTCGATCCGGAAGTAAGGGAACATGGAGCCCATGTTCTCCTCCAGCCATCGGCCCAGCCCGAGCTCGACGATCGGATACGAGATGACGAGCCCGATGAACCCCGCGAGCAGCCCGATGGTCGCGGCCTCGCCGATGATGAAGATCCTCACGTGCTTCGGCTCGAACCCGAGCGCGCGCAGCACGCCGTACTCCCGCGACCGCTCCCGGACGCCCATGGCGATCGTGTTGCCGAGGATCATCATCATGATGAGAAGGATGATGATGGACACGACGTTGAGCGCCGTCAGCACGGCCGACATCATCGCCATGAACGAGAGG
This sequence comes from Sorangium aterium, assembly GCF_028368935.1. NCBI lineage: Bacteria > Pseudomonadati > Myxococcota > Polyangiales > Polyangiaceae > Sorangium > Sorangium atrum. The sequence goes on from NZ_JAQNDK010000001.1 coordinate 3,728,773, forward strand.
TTCATCGCCCGCTCGCTCATCGTCGCCGTCTGGACGTCCTTCTCGTCGAAGATCTTGTCGATCGCCGCGCTGATGTCCGCGCTCCGCGACGGGTCGTCGATCCGGGCGGTCATCCAGCCGATCTGGTCGCGCTGCCGCTCGGGGAGCGACTCGTTCAGGTAGTCGTAGTGAAAGATGAACTGCGACCTGTCGATCGACTTGCGCGTGGCCGTGTAGATCCCCGAGACGTTGAACTGCCAGTTTCCGGGGTAGATCGTCCCCTCCAGCGTCACCGTGTCGCCCGGCTTCACCTTGAGCCGGGTCGCGAGGACGTCGCCCACGATGGCGCCCTTCCTGTCGCCCAGCCACCGCTCCATGTCCTCGGGCGAGACGACCATCTCGTCGTAGACCTTGAAGAAGGTCTTCGACTCGACGGCCATCGAGGCGAAGAAATTGTTGGCGTCGCGCGGGTCCTTGGCGCCGAACCAGCTCATGAAGGACCCCTCCGTCACGCCGGGGACCTCGCGGACGGTGTCCATGTAGCGCTTCGGCAACGGGAGGATGAACGAGATCTTGTGCCGCGTCGCGATCCGGTCCTTCGCGGCGTAGTCGGCGGCGACGTTCCACGCCGAGAGCACCGTCCGGAGGAGCACGAACGCGAGCACCGCCACCGCCGCGCCGATCACGGTCAGCAGCGTCCTGAACTTGTTGCGAAGGACGTTCCTGGCGGCGACGGAGACGAGGTTCATGACAGGTTCCCCTTGTCGAGCCGGCGCGTCACCGTGGCGCGCTCGGCGGCCTGCGGGTCGTGCGTGACCATCAGGATGGTCTTCTTGAACTCCTTGTTGAGCTTCTCCAGGAGGGCAAGGATCTCGTCGGCGCTCTTGCGATCGAGATCGCCGGTCGGCTCGTCCGCCACGATGATCGTCGGGTCGTTCACGATCGCCCGCGCGATCGCGACCCGCTGCTCCTGGCCGCCGGAGAGCTGCCGGGGATAGTGGCCCATCCGCTCCTCGAGCCCGACGACGCGCAGGGCCGTCTGCGCGCGCTTCCGCCGCTCGGACGCCGAGAGGTTCGTGAGCAGGAGCGGCAGCTCGACGTTCTCGACCGCGGTGAGCACCGGCATCAGGTTGTAGGCCTGGAAGATGAAGCCCATCGTCCTGGAGCGGAAGCGCGCCAGCTCGCCGTCGCTCATCCGCGTGAGGTCCTGCCCCGCCACGCGCGCCGTGCCGCGCGTCGGGCGATCGAGCCCGGCGATCAGGTTCAGCAGCGTCGACTTGCCCGAGCCCGAGGGCCCCATCAGCGCCTCGTACGACCCCTCGGGGACGTCGAGCGTGATGTTGTCGAGCACCACGATCGGCTCCTTGTCGCGGAAATAGCTCTTGCCGACCCCCTGCAGCTCGACAATGGGCTTCGGCTTCCCGTCGCGATACCCCTCGGTCATTCGCTCCCCTTTTCCCTCTCTTTGACCTTCTGACCGTCCGCGAGGTCGGCCGCCGGCCTCGCCACGAGGCGCGCCCCCGGGGCCGGGCCGTCGAGCAGCTCGAGCCCGCCGGGCGCGGGGCCGCCCACCTTGATGGGCACCATCTTCACCTGACCCTCGTTGACAACGAACACCACCTTGGCGCCGAGCCGCTCGACCACCGCGGACTCGGGCACGACGCGCTTCGGCGGCTCCTTCATCGCCTCCTCGGACAGCGCCTCGGCGAGGAAGCTGACGCGCGCGCTCATCTCCGGGAGCGCCTCCTTCGGCTCTCCGACGAACTTCACCTTCACCGGGATGGTCGCCTTGGCGCGGTTCACCCGCTTGCCGATCTCGAGCGTCGTGCAGCGGTGGCGCTTCGAGGGATACGCGTCGAGGACGACCTCGCACGGCTTGCCGGGCTCGACGAGGTAGAGGCGCGTCTCCGGGACATCGGTCTCGACGACGAGCGACGAGAAGTCGGCGATCTCGACGAAGTGCGGCAGCTCGAGGCCGACGACCTCCCCGACCTCGGGCGGCTTCGACATGATCGTGCCGTTGATCGGCGCGATGATCCTCCGGTCGGCCAGCGTGACCCGGAGGCTCTCGACGTCGGCCGCCGTGGCCTTGACCTCGGCGTCGGCCGCCGCCGCCGACTGGGTGAGCGAGTGCATGCGCGCGGTCAGGTCCTCCATCGACGCGCGGCCGGTCACCTGGCGCTCGACCAGCAGCCGCTCCCGCGCGACCTGCTGCTCCACCTCGAGGATGCTCGCGCGGGAAGCCGCGGCGCGCGCCCGCGCCGCTGCGACCTTGGCCTGGGCCGCGGCCACGAGGCTCTTCTGGTCGGCGTCTTCGAGCTCCACGAGCAGGTCGCCCTGCTTCACCACGTCGCCTTCCTTGACGTGCACCCGCGCGATGCGGCCGGGGATCTTGGCGCCGACCTTGGACACGACCTGCGGGACCACATACCCGGTCGACGTCACGGAGATCGACGCCTGCGCCGGCGAGACCAGCGCGACCTCGGTGGTGGTGACCTCGGTCTTGAAGATCGCGCTCTGCGCCCTGGGCAGGGCGAACGCGGCGGCGCCGGCGACGGCCGCGAGCACGACCGCGGCGACGAGGGCGGTGCGGAGCGGGCTCCGCCGATCGGGATCGACGTCCCGCTGGATCCGGAGCGATGCGAGATCCGAGCTGAGCTGGTCGGACACGGCGTCTCCCTTAACACGCTTCCGGCGTCGCGTTGAACTTCTATCGTTCCTTTTTAACGCGCGGCGCCAGCCACGCCCGACGCGCAGGACGCGGCCTCGCGCCCGACCCTGGAGCGGCGCTTGCGTCATAGCGAAATCGCTTCCCGCCGTGACAATTCGCCCGTCCAGACCGCAATGCACCGGGCGGCTGTGCCCGCCGCGCCTCACCTGTGGATGCGCGCTCCCTGGCGCGCGGCGGCGCTCGGGCCCTCACGCGAAGCGCACGGCGGGCCTCACGACCGTTCGCTGGCGCACCAGCGCACCGTTCCAGCGATGGGGCAGGAGCGGAACGCGGGGAAGGAAACCGCTGCAAGCAATCGAAACTACAAGCATTTTTTTGAATCAAGATGACGAGCGACCGATCGCGAACGACAGCGTCGCAAAACGGCCGAAGTGCCAATCACCGAGACCCACGCGGCGGAGCAGGCGCGAGGTGCACTGCGCGCCACACACGAGGTGGGATTGACGCCGGCGGTGCTGTACGCGCCGACGCGGGCTGCGGCGCGCCGCGGTGATCGGTGCGTGCGCCTGTGGTGCGAGACAGGCGCCATGCTCTCCCGGCGCTCCCGAGACCAACACCGCGTCTCGACGCCCCGACGCCGCACGTCTACGCTGTGACGATGGGTTTCGTCGCGAGCCTTTTCATCGTCTACGGGGTCGCCGGGGTGGTGCTGGGCGTCGCGGTCGCCATCGCGATCGGGCGCTGCCTCCACCACCGGCGGCGCTCGCAGATCGCCGCGTATGCGCGGAGCCCTTCGGCATCACCCGGCGCGATACGCGAGGGGTTTGCGCTCCTGCGCGGCGAGGTGAGCGCGGAGGACGCCGCGCCGGGCGAACCGGTGATCGCTGTCGAGATCCCGTGCGGCGGCCATGCCAGCGCCGCGCCGAGCGCGTGGCAGACGCGGGCGCGCGCGTTCTCGCTCCGGCTCCCCTCGGGCGCCGCGGTGCGGGTCGAGCCGACGAGCGGCAGGCTGAGCCTCGACACAACCTTCGTCCCGACGAGGCGCGGCGGCGCGCCCGCCTACGTGTCCGAGGTCCGCCCCGGCGACACGATCTACATCGCGGGCTCGGTGCGCCGCGAGATCGACGCGAGCGCCGCTGGCTCGGGGTACCGCGACGCCGCGCGGGCCTGGGTGCTCCGGGCGCCTGCGCACGGCAGCCTCTGCGTCGCCTCGGAGACGGTCATCGCCCACCACGCCCAGCGCGCGCGGTTCCACCGCGCCTGGGCGCTCGCGCTCGGCGGGGCGCTCGCGGCGCTCCACCTCGGCCCGTTCCGCGCGTTCCACGCGAGCGTGCTCGGCACCGTCGAGTCGGCCGGGAGCATCGACATCGGCTCGGCCGCGCTCGCGCTCTTCTTCGTCGGCGCCGCGGCGCTCACCTACCGCACCCTGGCCGAGCAGACCTCGCCCTGGATCGAGCTCCGCGTGGATCGCTCGAGGGCGGCCTAGCTCAGGCTGCGCGATTCGTCTGTAGCCGCGGCTTGCGCGCGGTGGATCGCCCGCGAGCAGGGATTGCGTGCCGAAGCGCCCTGGAGGCCTCCGGCAAGGCGTTGTCGGCAACCAGCAGGCCTGTGCCGCGGTGGTCCGGCATGTACATGTCGAGCGTCGGCTCGGCTGCGTCGTGGCGCGCTTCCGCTTGACGAAGAAAATGACGGTCTTGCCCTCCGGCTGGTCGGAATCGACGCCGGGATTCTCACGCGGTAAGGCGAAGGCGCCATGTCCCCGTCCGACCCCTTGTTGGTAGATCACGCGCCCCCCTCTCGGCTCGAGGCCGGCAAGGCCGCGCGGGTCCTGGCCGTGGCCCGCCTGGTCAAGCGCTTCGTGAGCGCCGGAGGGCGCCCCGACGCGACGCCCCCCACCTTCCCCGCGAGAGGATGCCATGCCCCTTGTGATCATCGTGTGGAACCCGGTGCACGAAGTCCTTCAGAAGCTCTCCCTGGGCCAGAAGTGGGAGGAGCTCGTTGCCGCGTTGGACGTCGCACAGAAGCGGTTCGTCGGCGTCAACGACGAGCTCATCTTCGTCGCACCAGACTACCTGTTTCACGACGATGTCGAACCGTACACGACGAAGGATTTGGAGTTCTATGGAAGCAAGATGAAATCCCTATCGAACGAGCTGCCGTCAAAATACCTTGTAGTGGCCGGCTCCATGCAGTGGGTCGATGACGGCAAGAAGAAGCTGTCGGTGTCCACGCTCGTCGCGAGCAAGGAATTCGTATTTCGCTACGACAAGAAGCGCAAGGCGGGCACCGAGGACTCCCCGCAGTTCGCGTTCAACCCGGGGACAACCACGGGCCACTTCGAGTGGAGTGGGCTCTCGTGCGGGATCGAGATCTGCCAGGATCACGAGGAGGCGGTCCTCCTCGATGAGGTCAGGAAGACCCTCGATATACACATCATGCTCTCGTTCGGCCAGATCCGGCGCGATCGGAACATGGCGCTCAAACGTGAGGGCATCTTCATTCAATGCGAGCTCGAGAGCTATGAATACTGGAACAAGCAAAAGCCCGGGTTTGAACCGGTGAGCGGCATTTTTCGACATAACCTTAAGCACCATCAGAGTTCCAAGCAATTAATACCACAGGTCAAATCGATCGCGGACGGACTGGAGGAGACGAGCCATGGTATCTTCCGGCTCGCCAAGACGGGACCCCGCACGACGTTCACAACGACGCAGCCGCTCACGTTCCAGAAGACGACGCCCCTGCTCACGACCTCGACGACGACGCCTCTGCTCACGACCTCGACGACGACGCCTCTGCTCACGACCTCGACGCCGCAGCCGCTCACGCTCCAGACGACGCCGCAGCCGCTCACGCTCCAGAAGACGGCGCAGCCGCTCACGCCCCCGAAGACGACCACGCCGTCGTTCACGCTCCCGCCCCCGACGTCGAAGTCGGTGCTCCCTCCAACGTCGCGCGTGGTTCAGCAGATCCCCACCTGGCAAGAGGATGACCTCGTCTCGCGGTGCCCTCTGTGCGACCGTGATTTCTCGTTCACGCTGCGTCGCCACCATTGCCGCAAGTGCGGCAAGGTCGTTTGCGACGACTGCTCCACGGCACGGAAGATCCTTCCAAGCCCCGTCCCGAAGCCGAGCTTCTTTTGGAGCAGCACGGTGGAGACGGGGGCGCTGCGCGTCTGCGACTCGTGCAACTGATGGCAGGATGGCGCTCTCCCTCGTTCGATCCCGTCCAGGCTCGGAGGGCTCATCCCCTGCCTCGTCGCGCTCGACGCCCGACCGCCGGGCGCTGCGCGAGCGGCTCCTCACGCGGGCCTTCGCGCGAAGCGCACGGCGGGCCTCACGACCGTTCGCTGGCGCACCAGGGCACCGCTCCAGCGATGGATCAGGAGCGGAACGCGGGGAGGGAAACCGCTGCAAGCAATCGAAACTACAAGCATTTATCGAACCCAGCGCACGAGCGACCGATCGCGAACGACAGCGCTGCACAACGGCCGAAGTGCCAATCACCGAGACCCACGCGGCGGAGCAGGCGGGAGATGCGCTGCGCGCCACACACGAGGTGGGATTGACGCCGGCGGCGCTGTACGCGCCGACGCGGGCCGCGGCGCGCCGCGGTGATCGGTGCGTGCGCCTGGGGTGCGAGACGCGCGCCGTGCTCTCCCGGCGCTCTTGAGACCAACACCCCATCTCGACGTCCCGACGCCGCACGTCTACGCTGGCACGATGGGTTTCGTCGCGAGCCTTTTCATCGTCTACGGGGTCGCCGGGGTGGTGCTGGGTGTCGCGGTCGCCATCGCGATCGGGCGCTGCCTCCACCACCGGCGGCGCTCGCAGATCGCCGCGTATGCGCGGAGCCCTTCGGCCTCGCCCGGCGCGATACGCGAGGGGTTCGCGCTCCTGCGCGGCGAGGTGAGCGCGGAGGACGCCGCGCCGGGTGACGCGGTGATCGCTGTCGAGATCCCGTGCGGCGGCCACCTCGGCCCGTTCCGCGCGTTCCACGCGAGCGTGCTCGGCACCGTCGAGCCGACCGGGAGCATCGACATCGGCCCGGCCGCGCTCGCGCTCTTCTTCGTCGGCGCCGCGGCGCTCACCTACCGCACCCTGGCCGAGCAGACCTCTCCCTGGATCGAGCTCCGCGTGGATCGCTCGAGGGCGGCCTAGCGCACCGAGCGCGCTGGAGTCCCGAGGAAATCAACAGAAGGGAAGAGAAACCGCAAGGGGCGCGAGGGGCGCAAGGGACGGGCAAGAGAAGTTCTCGTCTCTGGTCCCTTGCGCCCCTCGGCGCCCCTTGCGGTTCCTCTCTTTTCTGCATTCCTTGCCCTTGGACCTTGCTTCCCGGCAGATCGGTCGGGCCTCGCAACCCATTGATTCGCTTGTTCACGTTATCCAAGGGGCCGCGCGGCGCCGGCGATCCTGACGCTATGCGCGCGTCAGCGCGACGACGAACTCCAGGAAGGCGCGGACCTTGGCCGACACGAGCTGTGCGGCATGATGGTACGCGTAGAGGGGATACGTCTCCTCGGCCCACTCCGGCAGCACTTGAACGAGCCGTCCGTCGGCCAGGAGCTCGCGCGTGTAGAGCTCGAGCACCTGCGCGATCCCTTGTCCCGCGAGGCACGCCGCGAGGAGCGGACCGACCCCGTTCACCATCAGCTGTCCGGAGGCGCTCACGGGGACGACCTTCTTCCCGCGCACGAACTCCCATGCGAAATGGCTCCCCGTGGAGGGATCTCGCATCAGGACACACGGGTGCTTCTCGATGTCGCTCGGGCGGTGCGGCGCCCCGTGGCGCGCGAGGTACGCCGGCGATGCGCAGGTGACGACGCGCGTGCGCAGGAGCAGGCGAGACTTCAATGCCGACGGCTCCGGGTGACCGAACCGGACGGCGACGTCGAAGCCGTCGCGGATCAGGTCACCCATGCGATCGCGCACGGCGATCTCCATGGAGAGCTCGGGGTGGCGCGCGAGGAACGGCCCCAGGCGGGGCGTCAGCACGAACTGCCCGACGCTCCCGTCGACGTTCACGCGCAGGCGGCCGCGAACCTTGGCCGAGGAGCCGCCCGCCTCGATGGTCGCGTCCTCGATGGCGGCCAGGTGGGGCGCCACCGACTCGTAGTAGCGGAGCCCCTCGTCGGTCAGCGAGATGGAGCGGGCGGTGCGGCGGAACAGGCGCACGCCGACGCGGTCTTCGAGGCGGGCGATCGCACGGCTGACCGCGGATTGCGTGAGGCCGAGCGCCTCCCCCGCGCCAACGAAGCTCCCGGCCTCCACGACCGCGCGGAGGACGCCGAGGCCGTCCAGCGAACGCCTGTCGAACCCGCGAGGCCTACTTTTGATCATGCTCAGGCTTCCGAGGATACACGTGCAGCAGGCTCGATCGGCCGTTATTTCGATGCCTGAAAGGAAAGGGCACCACATGATCACGGCGAGCGAAGTAAGGTTGGGCAAGAGCGGTCCTTCGGTGTTTCCCATCGCCCTCGGCTGCATGGGCATGGGGGCTGGGAGCTGGTACGGGGTATCGGACGAGGCCGAGAGCATCGCGACCATCCACGAGGCGCTCGAGCGGGGCGTGAACGTCCTCGACACCGGCGACTTCTACGGCATGGGCAAGAACGAGCTCCTCGTCGGCAAGGCGCTGCGACGTCGCCGCGACAAGGCGCTCCTCAGCGTCAAGTTCGGAGCGCTCCGCGGCCCGAACGGCGAGATCCTCGGGCACGACGCGCGTCCGGCCACGACGAAGAACGCCCTGGCGCACAGCTTGTCGCGCCTCGGGGTAGACCACATCGACATCTACAGGCCGTCGCGCCTCGATCCCAATGTTCCGATCGAGGAGACGGTGGGCGCCATCGCCGACATGGTGAAGGCGGGCTACGTCCGCTACATCGGCCTGTCCGAGGTCGGCGAGGAGACGATCCGGCGCGCGGCGGCGGTGCATCCGATCTGCGATCTGCAGATCGAATATGCGCTGGTGAGCCGCGGCGCGGAGGTCGGCGTCATCCCGGCCCTGCGCGAGCTCGGGGTCGCGATGACGGCGTACGGCGTCCTGTCCCGCGGGCTGCTCACAGGCGCAAAGCCGTCGGGCGAGGGCGACTACCGCGCGCACATGCCCCGCTTCTCCGCGGGCAATGCCGAGAGGAACCAACCCCTCGTCGATGCGCTCGCGCGCCTCGCGACGGAAAAGGGCGTGTCCCCGGCGCAGCTCGCCATCGCGTGGGTCCGCGCGAAGGGCGCGGCTCAGGGCGTGACGATCGTCCCGACCCTGGGGTCGCGCACGCGCAAACAGCTCGTGGAGGCGCTGTCGAGCCTCGATGTCTCGCTCGACGCGTCGGAGGTCGCTGAGCTCGAGGCCGCGGTGCCCGCGAGCGAAGTCGCCGGCGCGCGCTACCCGGAAGTCCACATGGCGATGCTCGACAGTGAGCGCTCTCAGGAGAGGCGTCCCGCACCGTCGAGCAGCGACGCATCGAACGGCCAAGGGCGCTGAAGGGCAGGGCGACGCCGCCCTGCGCTAGATAAGTTGCTCTTACAGCGTCACCTTTCCAGTGCGGTGGCCCTCGGTTGGGACAGCGTGCTGGAACATCGGTCGGCTCGCCGAGCGGAAGCCGCGTCGTGCTGCCATTCGTTTTCGATACCAGGCGAGGTGATTGCGCCGGGGCGAACCAATAGCCGGGGTTACGCCGCGAGCTCCTCAATTTCGGCTCGGACGGCGTGCTCCGCGAATCTGCTCGAGCGTTGGTGGCGTTCGCCTTTCGATTTCAGCGGAGGTACGGGCTCAACGCCTGGAACCAAACCTCGGCCATGCGGTTATACCCTGCCTGGTTCGGGTGGAGATTGTCGGCGAAGAGGGACTGCTTGTAGTTCGGGTCGTTGGTGAACGCTGTGTACATGTCCACCAGCACGATGTGCTGCCCCTTGCTAACGCGCGTCGAAACCAGGTCGGGCATGGCCGCGTTGTAGGCCTTGACGTTGTTGTTCGTGCCGTCCGTTCTCGTCGGCACGATCTGCGCGAGCACCACGAGGATGTTCGGATCACGCATGAAAATCGAGTCGAGCAGCTTGCCCAGGCGATTCGGTGCGTCCGCAAGGTTGATGTTACCGTTGATGTCGTTCGTTCCGATCATCAACGTAATGATGTTGGGCTTGTAATTCGGAATGCTGGTGCCCACGAGCTGCGCGATGCCGTTGTTGCCCTCGATCGTCCAGCCGCCGTGACCCTCGTGGTTCCTCGGGAACGTCACTCCGTCCACCATGGGCACGCTGTAATCACTGGCGGAACCGACGAAGGTGATGTCGCGGTTCGCTTCGAGCGCGAGGTGGAACAGCGGGGCGCGGTAGCCGCCGGCGACGTTGAATCCCTGCGTGATTGAATCGCCGAAGGGCATGATCTTACAGGAGCCGCTCGCCGGGCAGGGCTGGAATGCCGGGCCGCCGCCCGCGCCAGCGCTGCCCCCTGCGCCACCTCCCTCGCCCGCGGTACCTCCGACACCGTCGGATCCGCCGCCCATGCCACCCGAGCCCGCTCCGCCGGCGCCCCCGGTGCCGCCGCCGGCCGTGCCTCCCCCACCGGCGTTCGCCGCGCCCCCGCTGGTCGCGCTCGAGCCGGAACTGCCGGGCGAGCCGCCACCCGCCGCTGTCCCGCTGCCGCTCGTGGTCTCGGAGCTGGCCGTGCTCGCGGTTCCGCCCGTCGTCGTGCCCGGCGAGTCGGCGTCATCACTGCACGCTGCGACGAGCAGCACCACACACGCGAGGACGGCGGAAGAAGAGAATTTCAGGCGGTGTACGAGCATCTCCTACGCATAGCACGATCGCGTGCTCCACCGCGATTGTGAAGCGCAGCTTATCGAGGTTGCCGTCGTCGTTGAACTATTTTATCGCGAGGGGAAGTGCGTCTGGACGGCGGCGCTCTTCGCGGCCACGCGGCGGCCGAGCGCGAACGGCGGTTACACCTCTCCAGCTACCCCCATGGCCGCCACCCTCTGCGAGGCCAGCGGAGATTCCGTGCCGTGTCAGGAGGACGTGCCTCCGGTGCTCCCGCAGGGGGGAGGGCGCCCGGCCTCCGCGCTCTCAACGAGCGGCTCCTGGGTCGTTCCGCTGCGGCTGTATGTGGTCGCCTTGGGTCTTGCCTGCCGCAGGCACGCGAGGCACGCCCGCCGCGAGGCATGTGCTTTCGTCCATCGACACCTCCGGCACGGGTTTCTAAGCGGCGCAGAGGCTCGACGACAGGATGGGGGTCGCCGAACGCGTACTCCCATCCTGTGGAGGGATGCGGATCGCGTAAGGCTCTCTATGTCCACCAGCGCGTGCACCGTGGCTGCACAGTGAAACGGCCACTACGCGGAGATTGACTTTCGGATCGCGTTTGCATTTCCTAGCCCTGGGATTCACCGAATAGCCAGGCGACACTGTCTCGACCCAGGGGAGGCGACGTCTTGCCGTACCGCGACAAGCTGGATGCTGCTTCGGGCACGGGGAAGCTGATCACCGTCCGCCGCTATCTCGATCCGGTCGCGGCCCAGATGGACCGCACGCTGCTCTCGGCCAACGGCATCGAGTCCCACGTGTTCGAGGCAGCGAGCTACAACCCGCTGCTGAGCGGCGCCGCCGGCGGCACGCAGCTGCAGGTGCGCGAGGGCGATCTCCAGCGCGTGGAGAGGCTCCTCGAGGTCCATCCCGGGGAGGCGGCCAGCAACGACGACGAGGAGGAGGCTGGCGGGGTCCGCTGCCCGCGCTGCGAGCTCGCCTACTGCTTCCACGAGCGCCTGCGCCTCGAGGGATCGAGCGCCGCCACCGCGCTCACGATCCTCGCCGCGCCGCTCCTGCTGTTCCTGCCGAGGCGCTGGCACTGCCACAAGTGCGGCCACGTCTGGGACGATCCGAAGGAGGGGCCCGCCGCGATGACGAAGCTCGAGGAGGGCGATCCGCGGCCGGTCTTCCGCCTGCGGCGCGCGCACTCGGGCATGGGCCTGTTCCTCGGCCTGTTCGCGGGCTTCTGCGGGGCGCTCCTGGTCACTGCCGCCCTGCCGCGCGCCGGTGGGGAGCTCGCCTTCGCCGTGCTCGTCGGGGCGCCCTTCATCGGCTGGGCCGTCGGTGGCTGGTGGCAGTACGATCTCTGCTCCGAGCCGGGCTGCCGCACGGCGCTGACGTCCGACCGGAGCGAGTGCCCGCGCTGCAGCGGCGCCATCGCCGGCGTCATTCGGTCGGCTGATGAGCACTACGCGGCGGCCGCGGATTTCCGGCGCGAGCTCAGCGCGCTGCGGGCGTCAGACCGGGCGCGCGAGGGCGAGAAGAAGAAGAGAACGAAGAAGCGGCCAGCCAGCGCTTCGGGTTGAGGACGAATGGCCGTGGCTGCCGAACACGCGGATCGCCGCGAACGGCGATCCCGCCGTTCCACGGTTTCGAAAAGCGCCCGGCGAGATTGACTTCCGGATCACGGTCGGATTTCCTGGCGCCCGCGTGGAGGAGGTCGCCCGCATGCCTGACAGCGCTCTCACCGCCGTGGTCGACGACGAGATCTGGACCCTGGACCGCCCCGTGTGGTTCAGCGGGGTACGGATGCGCGCCCGCACCACGGTCGTACGCCTCGACGACGGCAGTCTACTCCTTCACACTCCAGCCCCTCCCACCGATGGGCTGACAGAGCAGCTACGAGCCCTGGGCCCAGTGCGCTGGCTGGTGGTACCCAACTGCTGGCATCACCTCGGGGCACCCGCGGCGGCGGCCCATTTCCCTGACGCGAAGGTGGTGGGACCGGCGTCGGCGCTCAACAGGAACAAGGCGTTGAAACTCCACATGGATATCCACGACGCCCAGTTCGGCGAGCAGGTTCCCGAGTTCGAGGCCTTGCCACTTCAGGGCGTGCCGTTCTGGGACGAGACGGTGCTCTACCATCGGCCAACGCAAACCCTGCTCGGCGCAGACATCGTCCTTTGCGCCGGCGCCAAGGACCACTGGACTTTGCGTTACGCCGCGCGCATTACCGGCTTTTACGAGCGGGTGCGCGTACCCCCCGACGCCAGAAAGAAGATTCCGGATAAGGCCGCGGCCGCGCGCTCCATCCGCGCCATGCTGGAACGACCGGCCCAACGGCTCATCGTGGGGCATGCCGACGTCATCGAAGAAGGTTGGCGCGACGACCTCGCGCAAGCCTGGCGACTGGAGGGCGTGAAGGTGTAAGTTGACGGCGCCGCCTCCAAGCGGCGCTTGCCGAGCGCCAGCCCCGTCGATCGGGCGCCCGCCATCAGGCGCAGGGTGAGGCGCTCGCCCCGCACGCATCCTCGCCTCTCAACCAGCCGCTGCTCTCTGGCCCCTCCCTCGCCGGGCCCGCGCCGCTTAGCACTACTGCGGGAGGTCGCCCTGAGAAGCGAACCGCCTAGCCGCCAAGGGCGCCAAGAAACCAGGGGAAGAAGAGGGGGAATGCCAGGACGGCCCTCCCCTTCTTCTCTTGGCGGCCTCGGCGCCTTGGCGGTTTTTCTGCTGATCAGGGGCAACTTCCCGCAGTAGAGTTAGCCAGCCTCCGCGAGAAAGGCCGCGAGCTTCTCCGGGTTGCGGTGGGCATAGATCCCTCGAATCACGCCCTCGTCGACGCTCACGCTCACGGCGGCGATCAGGCGATCTTCGTCGTGGACCAGGAGCCCCGGGGAACCGTTGAACCACCGCAGCACGAAGCGGTAGCGGCCATCGGGATGCGCCGCGGCGCTCCAGACGCGGACGAAGAAGGTGCTCACCGCGTCCGCGCCGCGGAGCACGTGGGTCACCGTCTCGGCCTTGCCGCCCCCGTCCGCGTGGAGCTCCACGCCCTCCGCGAGCAGCCTGCGGAGCTCGTCGATCTGGCCAGCGCGGGCAGCATTCAGGAACGCTGTCAGGAGGCGCCGGTGCTCGGTGGACGACGCCGCGAACTTCGGCCGCGCGTCGCGGACCCGCGCGCGGGCACGGGAGGCGAGCTTCCGGCACGCTGCGCTCTCTTTGCCGAGCAGGGTGGAGATCTCGTCGAAGCTGTAGCCGAACACGTCGTGCAGCAGGAACGCGGCGCGCTCGTTCGGCGTCAGCCGCTCGAGGGCGTGCATCAACGCCACCGAGACGGTCTCGTCGATCTGCGGCTCCTCGTCAGGGCTCCGCGTGTCCTCCATCAACGGCTCCGGCAGCCATGTGCCCACGTACGTCTCTCTCCGGGAACGCGCCGATTGCAGCGTGTTCAACGCGATGCGGCTGCACACCGTGACGAGCCACGCGCGCGCGTCGCGGATCTGGTCGACGTCTGTCTGGCTCCACTTCAAGAACGTCTCCTGCACGATGTCGAGAGCGTCGGCGCGCGTGCCGAGCATCCGGTAAGCGAGCCCCTCGAGGAGGGGGCGGTGGCTCTCGAAAAGATGCGTTCGGTGATCCATGACGGTTACTCGATGGCGTTGGACATCAGCACGGCGAAGCGCCAGCCCTGCGCCGTCCGCCGGAAAACATGCGTGTACTTTTGCCGCGCGGCGAAGACGCCCGCGGCGCCGCCGCGCCGCATGGCCACCTCTTGCCGGCCCATCTCGACGGCCAGGTCGCCGCTCCCCTCGATCCGCTCCGGCATCTTCCTGAACGACGCGAAGCTCGCGCTCCGGAAGAGCTCCGCTTCGCACGCGAGGAACCGCTCGCGGCCGGAGACGACATCGTGCCCCGGGATCAGGAGCTGAATGTCGTCGGTGCAAAGCGCTGCGTAGGCCTCCGCGTCGCCCTGCTGGATGGCAGCAGCCTGCGCAGCCCGCAGCCCGCCGATCTCCCGGCGATCTTCCTCGGTGAACGGCCCGAGCCACACAGGCTCTCCAGGAGAGGCGAAGAGACGGTCGATCTCGGCCCGCGCGCTCGCGATGCGACGCGACCGAGAGACCTCGTCTCCGCTCATCCCCTCCAGCGAGATCACGTCGACCTTCGTGACGCCGATGAAGGCCAGTATCGCCCGCAGCGTGCGGGTCTGAAGCTCGTCCGCGGCGGCGGGCGAGGCGACGCCGCCGCGCGTCGTCACGACGGACGCCGACTTGCTGGTGAGTAGGCCCACGTAGCGCCCTTCTGCCTGCGCGAACGTACGGTCATTGCGGATGACGTGATCGAAGTACGCCTTGAGGGTCGATGGCAGCGTGAGGTTGTACAGCGGGCTGCTGATCAGCAAGTGATCGGCCGAGCTCAGCTCATCGATCAAGGCGTCGGACAGCACGAGGCCCTCGGGCGGCGGCCCCCCGGAAGGCGGCGGGGGCGCGAGAAACGCAGCGATGGTCGCGGCGTCGAGGTGCGGCACCGGATACCGGGCGAGGTCGCGAACGATGACGCGGCCGCCTGGATTCGACTCTGTCCAGCGTACCTGGAAATAGTCCGCCACGCTCCGCGAGATCGACCCTTGCGTGCGGGCGCTTGCATCTATCCTGAGCAGCTTCTTCATGTCCTCTCCGGGTGGGGTCCGCTCCCAGGACAAAGCAGCCCACCCGAATGTGACCGCCGGCGCAGCACGGACGCAGGCGCTCGGCTCGGCGCGTCAGGTCCGCCCGCTCCGCCAGGCACCCCTCGTGCCGGAGCCTTGCCGCTCGCCGGTGCCCGCGGGCTCGACCGACACCGCCTCGTTCACTTGCGCAGAGCGCTGGCGACCTGGCCGACGAGCGTGGCCCAGGGCATGTCGAGCGCGGCGTAGACGGCGCCCGCCTCCGGACGGCTGTTGTCCTTGAGGATCTCGACCATCAGGGTCGCGTAGTCGGACAGGATGACGCCGGCCTGCTGCATGCGGAACAGGCTCACGTCGTGCTTGGTCTCGCTGAACGTGCCGGAAGCGTCGACGGCCACGTAAGCGTCGAGTCCGCGCGCGACGGCCGTCATCGCCGGAAAGCCCGCGCATACCTCGAGCGAGATGCCGGCGAAGATCAGCTTCTTGCGGCCGGTCGCTTCGATGGCCCTGGCGACGCGCGGGTCATCGTAGGCGTTCACGGTCGAGCGATCGATGATCTCGATGCCGGGCAAGGCCTCGACGAGCTCGGGGAA
Source organism: Sorangium aterium (assembly GCF_028368935.1). NCBI lineage: Bacteria > Pseudomonadati > Myxococcota > Polyangiales > Polyangiaceae > Sorangium > Sorangium atrum. The sequence goes on from NZ_JAQNDK010000001.1 coordinate 3,744,421, forward strand.
GGTCGGCCCCCACATGCTGTCGCGCGCCGTCGTGGTGACGACGATCGGCAGCTCGAGCGACCTGGCAGCCTTCGCCAGGGCGACGACGTTGTGCTTCAGCTCGCCTGTCGAGTAGTCGCGGACGCCGGTCATGAGGCCGACCTGGTGGTCGACCAGGATGACGGCGGCATTGTCCTGGGTGAGCGGTTCGTACTTGCGCATGGTCATCGGGTCCTCGGTTCGTCTCCGGATCCCGGTGGGTCCGGAGCTTCGGGATCACGGCCGTTTGCCGTGACGACGGGAGGACTACCCGCTGGACGAACAACCCAAAAGACGTCAATTTTCGAACTCAGCGTCCGATCGGTTGGACGACGGGTGGAACATGCTGGATTTGAACGATTTCTTCCTGTTCGTGCAGGTGGTCGATCGGGGCGGATTCACGGCCGCGAGCCGCACGCTGCGGACCCCCAAATCGACGCTCAGCCACCGCATGCAGCAGCTCGAGAACAACCTCGGGGTCCGGCTCCTCAACCGCACGTCGCGCAAGTTCGGGACGACGGATGCGGGCGAAGAGTTCTATCGGCACGCGGTCAGCATGCTTCGCGAAGCCGAGCTGGCCGAGGCCACGATCCGCCAGCGCCTGGTCGAGCCGAGCGGCACGATACGCTGCACCGGCGGCGTGGCGACGATGCAGTTCGCGATGTCCGACATCGTCGCGGACTTCCTTGTGCAGTACCCGAAGGTCAACGTCGTCGTGCATGCGGTCGACCGCGCCGTCGACATCGTCGGAGAGAACTTCGACGTCGCCATCCGAGCGCACTCCGATCCGCTGCCGGACTCCAACCTGGTCCAGCGGACGCTCGCGCCCGCCCCCTGGTACCTGTTCGCCGGATCCGACTACCTCGACGAGAAAGGCGAGCCGCAGAGACCCCAGGACCTGCGCGAGCATCCATCGCTGTTCATGATGCGGACCGGGATCGATCCGGTCTGGCGGCTGCGCCACGTGCGTCAGGCGAAGAACGAGGCCGTGGTGCCGCTGACGCCGCGGCTGTCGAGCGACGATATGGTCGGCCTGCAGCAGGCGGCGATCCGAGGTCTCGGGATCGTCGCCCTGCCCGGCTACATCTGCCGGGCGGCCGTGAAGTCCGGCAAGCTGCGCCGGGTGCTGCCGAGCTGGATCGCGGGCGACTCCACGATCACCGCGCTCGTCCCCTACAGGCAGGGGCTGCTTCCCTCGGTGCGCGCCTTCCTCGATCACCTGGCGGCCGAGCTTCCGAAAGCCGTGCTGATCTAGGTCGTCCAACCAGCTGGACGCTGAGTCTCAAATTTGGCGTCTTTTCGGTCGGCGTTTCCCGCCCTAGATCCATGCCACGCGCGACACGTGGCTCCGCGCGGGCGGCGGAGCCATGTCCAACGATGGAGAACGACGATGTCGGAAACGCAGTTGCAGGATCATCGACGGAGCAAAACGGAGATCATCAAGCTCCCGTCCGAGGAGCGGCAGCGCGAAGCCGCGCTGCGCGAGCGGTTCGCCAGCTTCTGGGCGACGGCGACGGGAGACCGGAGAGCCGTCTACGATGCTTTCATCTCCGGCTCTCCTCTGACCAGCGACGTCACGCTCGAAGCTGTCGACGAGGCGGGCGTGCGGGGCTTTTTCATCCATCCGCAGCAGGCCGAGCCGAAGCGCGCGATCCTTTATTTGCACGGCGGCGGCTACGTCCTCGGCTCGGCGAAGGCATACCGCGGATTCGTCAGCCAGATCGTCAGCCGCACCAAGATCCCGGCGCTCGTCATCGATTATCCTCTGGCGCCCGAAGCTTCGCTGCCGGCCGCTCCTGACGCGGCGCGGACCGCATCCCTGTTTCTGATCGCCAAGGGCTTCGATCGCATCGCGATCGTCGGCGACTCCGCGGGCGGCGGCCTCACGCTCGTGACGCTGGCGGGTTTGATTGGGAAGCCCGCTGGTCCGGCGCCGGTCGCCGGCGTCGTGTTCTCGCCATGGGTGGACCTCTCCTTCACCGGCGCGTCGATGACGGATCCGGACATCGTCGATCCGTTGCTCGGCCACGACTACCTGCAGGACTGCGCCCGAAAGGTTGTCGGCGCCCATAGCCCCTCCGATCCGCTCGCCTCGCCGCTGTTCGGCGACCTGAAAGGCCTGCCGCCGCTCCTCATCCAGGTCGGCACCGACGAGCGCCTGCTCGACGATTCCAAGCAGTACGCCGATCGCGCGGCGAAGGCCGGGGTCTCCGTCGAGCTCCAGATCTTCGAGGGCATGCACCACGTCTTCCAGCTCGACGTAGCGCACCTCGAAACCAGCAGGAATGCGCTCGATCGCGCCGCCCGCTTCCTCCGCGACGCGTTCGATCGCGGCTGAAAGGAGCCCGTCAGAAAAGGAGAAACCTCAATGGTCAACGAAACCCAGAAATTCGACGTCGTCATCGCCGGCGGCGGATCCGCGGGCGCCGTGCTCGCGAGCCGCCTGAGCGAAGACCGGGACCGTCGGGTTCTTTTGCTGGAAGCTGGCCAGGCCTACACGCCGGCGAACACACCGGACGTGATCGCGGACGCGAACCGCGTGGGCGGCGATCGCGATCACGACTGGGGCTACCACACCCAGGATCACCTCGGGCTCGGTCACGGCGTGAACGCGATTCGCGGCAAGGTGCTTGGCGGCAGCTCGGGCGTGAACGCGGCGGTCGCGATCCGCGCCAGGCCGTCCGACTTCGCGCGCTGGGCAGCACACGGCGTCGAAGGCTGGTCGTTCGAGGACGTGCTGCCGATCTTCAAGGCGATGGAGAACACACCGGCCGGCGAAGACGCCTGGCACGGGCGCACCGGCCCCTTCCCTATCCGGCAGCGGACGATGGAGGAGAACACCCCGTCGATGCGCGCGTTCGTGCTCGCCGCGGAAAGGTGCGGCCTCGCGCGCGTCACCGATTTCAACGGCGCCGAGCAGCACGGGGTGTCGCCCTACACATTGAACGTCGTCGACGGCAAGCGGATCAACACCGGCATGGCTTACCTCACGGAAGACGTACGCCGCCGGCCAAACCTGACGATCAGAGGATGCGTCGAGGTCGACAGCGTGGTGTTCGAAGGCCGCCGCGCTACGGGCGTGCGTCTCGTCGGCGGCGAGACCATCGCGGCCGGTCAGGTGATCCTGTCGGCGGGCGCGTACGGCAGCCCCGCGATCCTGATGCGTTCGGGCATCGGCCCTCCGTCGCATCTGAGGGAGCTCGACATCCCCGTCATCGTCGAGGCGCCTGTCGGCCAGCGGCTGAAGGAGCACCCGTTCTACTACAACGTCTATGCGCTGAAACCCGAAGCCAGGTCGATGACGCCGGTCGCCGGCGCGATCCTCTGGACCAGGTCCAGCGAGGCGGGCGCGGACGAGCTCGACCTGCACATCTCCGGCACGCACATCTTCGATCCGGCCCAGAGCCCGACCGGAGGGGCGATCGTGCTGGCCTGCTCGGTGACGCTGCCGAAGTCGAAGGGATCGATCCGCCTGGCGAGCCGCGATCCCCGTGTGATGCCGCTGATACGCTTCAACTTCTTCGAGGACCGCAGCGACCTGCGGCGGATGATGGAAGCTGTGCGCCTGTCGCGCAAGATCGGCAAGACCGCGCCGTTCAGCGACGTTGTCGAGCTGGAGATGACCCCGGGCAACGACGTGCAGGGCGACGCCGCGCTGGAGAAGGCGATCATCGCGCAGGTCGACGGCTACTCCCACCCGACATCCTCCGTCCCGATGGGCGGACCGAACGATCCGGGCGCCGTCGTCGATGCAGGGGGCGCGGTCCGCGGCGTTGACGGTCTGCGCGTCGTCGATGCGTCGATCATGCCGGACATCATCTCGGCGCCGACGAACGTGACGACGATCATGCTCGCCGAAGCCATCAGCCGGAAGCTCTGAGGCGACGAGCACGCCGCGCCGACAAGAAGCAAGCCGCCGCCCGCCCCGGTGAACGGTAGTTTCGCCTGGCGGCATGCGCCATGGTGCGACGCGTGTCGCTCGACGCTGCGATCCACTCCCTTGCCGGCGATCCGCTCACCGACATCCTGCGGCTCACCCAGGCCACGTCGGTCATGGCCGGAGGCATCGCCGCCGGTGGCCGCTGGGCCGTCCACTTCCCGCCGCCCGGCGAGATGAAGATCTCGCTCCTCGCCAAGGGCGGCTGCTGGTTCCGCCTGGACGGCCACAAGAAGGCGATCCGCGGTGAGCCGGGGGACGCGGTGCTCCTGCCCGGGAGAAAGGGGTTCCTCGTCGGCAGCGATCTCTCGGCCCCGCCCCTCGACGTGAGGTGCCTGCTGGCCCAGAAGCGCCACCTCTTCTCCACCATCGGTGACGGCTCCGAGGTGCTGATCCTCGCCGGCGGCGTGACCCTCGATCCGCGCCACGCCGACCTCGTGCAGGGCGCGCTTCCCCCTTTTCTTCACGTGCACGCGACCGCACCCCAGGCAGCCCCCATCCGCTGGCTCATCGAGCAGCTGCTGGCGGAGCAGACCGCGCGCGGCGCGCCGGGCGCCTTCCTCTCGGCATCGATGCTGGCGCAGCTGCTGTTCGTCCAGATCCTGCGCGCCCACCTGGCCACGGCGCCACGCCTGCCCGCGGGCTGGCTGCGGGCCCTCCGCGACGAGCGGCTGGCGGCGGCGCTGCGCCTCCTGCACGGCGAGCCGGCGCGCGACTGGAAGCTCGAGGAGCTGGCCCGCGCCGCGGCGATGTCGCGCACCACCTTCGCCGTGCGCTTCAAGGAGGCCGCAGGGATGGCGCCGCTCCAGTACCTCACGGCGTGGCGCATGCGGCTTGCGGAGCGGCGGCTGCGGGACGAGGCAGCGCCGATCTCGCAGATCGCCGCCGCGCTCGGCTACTCGTCGGAGAGCGCCTTCAGCCAGGCCTTCAAGCGCGTCACCGGCAAGCGGCCGCGGGACTACCGCAACGAAGCATGGCGCTGAAGTTCGTCGATCGTTCCGTACGCTCGCGACAGTCATCGGCACGCTCGCGCATGGTGCGTTCGACAGGCCATCGCTATCGATGAGGACATGCGAACCGTGCTCGTCCTCGGCGGCACCGGGCTCACCGGCCGCCGCCTCGTCAACGTGCTGCTCCAGGAGGGGTTCCTGGTCCGCTGCGCCGTGCGCAACCTCGACGCCGCCCGCGCCAGACTGCCCGCCGCCGCCGAGCTCGTGCGCGGCGACATCGCCGACCGCGCCTCCATCGAGGAAGCGGTTCGCGGCTGCGAGGCCGTGTTCAACTGCGTGCACACGCTCTCGCCACAGAAGGGCGCCGCGCCCGGCGAGACCTTCGCGGACACCGAGGTGCGCGGCCTGGAGAACGTGGTGGCGGCCTGCCGGCTCCACGGCGTGCGGCGCGTGCTCTACGTGACCTTCCTGGGCATCACGCCCGACACGCGCTCGATCTGGGCACGCGGTCGCTGGAAGGCCGAGCAGATGCTGCTCGGCAGCGGACTCGACGTGACCATCCTCCGACCGGGGCAGATCGTCGGACGCGGCGGCTTCGGCTTCGACACAACGCTGGCCAACGCGCGGCGGCGCGTGGCGCTGATCCTCGGCAGCGGCCGGAACCGCATGCAGAACATCGCGCTCGACGATCTCGTCCATTACCTCGTGCGCAGCCTCGACGAGCCGCGCACCTTCGGCCGGGCCTTCGACGTGGGCGGCGACGAGGCGTTCACCACCGACGAGATGGTCGACGTGGCGGCCCGCGTGCTCGGCCGGCGCCCGCCGCGGAAGCTGCACCTCCTGCCCTGGCTGCTGGCGCCGTTCGCCGGGCTCTTCGAGCGCCTGGCGGGCCTGCCCCGCGGCGCCTTCGCCGACCTGCTGCTGGGCGTGGACGCCGACCTCGTCGGCGACGTGGGGCCGATCCGCGCCATCATCCCGCTCACGCCCATGCCCTACGCGCAGGCCGTCGAACGGGCGCTCGCCGCTGACGCCTGATAGGCGTCGATACCCTGTCGCTGAACCCGGAAACCTCGAAAAGGCAGGACGGGTATCGGCAAGTCCACCACCGCGGCCTCGCCCTCCTGGAAGGCTTCCAGCTGGATGCCATGCCGCCCGGCGACCACGACGGATCGCCCTGCCGCTCACGCTGGTCACCCTGGGCGCGAGTCCGGTCCGTGCCATGCTGCGCCCCTGCGCTGCTGGACCGAAGGACGCCTGACATGAGCCTGCAAACCACCCGCGACACCTGCCTTGCCCGCGACGCAAGCGACCCGCTGCGCCACCTGCGCGACGAGTTCGCGCTGCCGGACGATGTGATCTACCTGGACGGCAACTCGCTGGGCGCCCGCCCCAAGGCGTCGCTGATCCGTGCCAGGGAGGTGATTGAAGCGGAGTGGGGTGACGGCTTGATCCGTAGCTGGAACACGGCCGGATGGGTGCACTTGTCCCGCCGCCTTGGCGACCTCCTGGCTCCGCTGGTCGGCGCCGGCAGCGGCGAAGTGGTGGTCACCGACACGACGTCCATCAACCTGTTCAAGGTGCTGGCCACCGCCCTGCGCCAGCAGCAGGGCACCGCGCCCCAGCGCCGGGTGCTCGTGTCGGAACGCGACAACTTCCCCACCGACCTGTACATCGCCGAGGGCCTGACCGAGCTGCTGAAGATGGGCGGCGGCGCAGCCTACGAGTTGCGCCTGATCGACTCGCCCAAGGAACTGCCGCAGGCGATCGGCGACGACGTGGCGGTGCTGATGCTCACCCACGTCAACTACAAGACCGGCACCATGCACGACATGGCTGCAGTCACGGCGCTCGCGCACGAGGCCGGCGCGCTGACCGTGTGGGACCTGGCGCATTCCGCGGGCGCCGTGCCGGTCGACCTCCACGGCGCCCGCGCCGACTTCGCCGTCGGCTGCACCTACAAGTACCTGAACGGCGGCCCCGGAGCGCCCGCCTTCCTGTGGGTGGCGCCGCGTCATCAGGACCGCTTCTGGCAGCCGCTGTCCGGCTGGTTCGGCCATGCCCGGCAGTTCGCGATGGAACCCGCCTATGCCCCCGCCGACGGCATCGGCCGCTTCCTGTGCGGCACCCAGCCGATCACCGCGCTTTCGCTGGTGGAATGCGGGCTTGCCATCTTCCGCCATACCGACATGGCCGCGCTGCGCGCCAAGTCGCTGGCGCTGACCGAGCTGTTCATCCAGCTTGTGGAAGCCCGCTGCGGCCAGCATCCGCTGACGCTGATCACCCCGCGCGACGCCGCCCGCCGCGGCAGCCACGTCAGCTTCGAGCACCCGCAGGGCTACGCGGTGATGCAGGCGATGATCGCCCGTGGCGTGATCGGCGACTACCGCGAGCCGCGCATCATGCGCTTCGGGTTCACCCCGCTGTATACCCGCTTCGTCGACGTCTGGGACGCGGTGGACGCGCTGCGCGACCTTCTGGAGAGCGGCGCCTGGGACAAGCCGGAGTTCCACCAGCGCGGCGCGGTCACCTGATCCACCCGTAGCCTGAACGACAAGGAGCCACCCTCCCGCGGCCAGCGGGAGGAGGGCTCGCGCGAGTCCCTCGCCCACGGGCGCCAGCGCACCGTCCATTGATGCGCCGACGGTATCAATCGGCGCGCGTGGCGTATTGGCGCGCGCGCGCCGGTCGGCTCATACGACGGTCGTTCGGCGAGCGATGCGGGAGGGAAGCTGCCGTCGGCGGCGCCCCCTCGCCGGTGCCGAGGCTCGAAGAGTCGATGCGGACAGGTGGCCTGCGAGAGCGGCCCCATGCCAGCAGAAGGAGTTGTCCATGAAGGCTGCCGTGTTGAAGGCGTTTGGTGTTCCCCTTGCCATCGAGACCTTGCCAGACCCGATCCTGGGCACGGGGGAGGTCATCGTCGATGTCATGGCTGCCCCTGTGGTCTCCTACGCGAACGAAGCGTTCAGCGGCGCGCGGGGCTATTTGCTGGATCTGCCGCTCGCGCCGGGCGCCGGCGCGGTCGGCCGTGTGCGCGCCGTCGGACCGGACGCGACGCGCCTCACCGTCGGCGACTGGGTTTGCTGCGACCCTACCGTGCGGTCGCGCGACGATGCGGTGTCGCCGGACGTCTTGCTGCAGGGATGGACCGCGGCCGGCGAGGGCGGCTTGCGCCTGCAAGCGCATTTCCGCCATGGCTCCTTCGCCGAGCAGATCATGATCCCGACCGAGAACGCCGTCCGGATCGGCGCGATCGACGCGGCGGGCGCCGCGCGATGGTGCGCGCTCAACACGCTGCTCGTGCCGTATGGCGGGCTCCTCGCGGCGGACCTTCAGGCAGGAGAGACCGTCCTGATCAGCGGTGCCACCGGGAACTTCGGCAGCGCCGGCGTCGCGGTCGCCCTGGCGATGGGGGCGGGCTGCGTCATCGCGCCGGGCCGGAACGAAGCGGCGCTGGAGGATCTGGCCCGCCGCTTCGGTCCGCGCGTCCGCACCGTGAGGCTCGTCGGCAGCGAGGAGGACGACCGGAGCCGGATGGTGAAGGCGGCGCCGGGCCCCATCGACCGCGTGCTGGACCTGCTGCCGCCCTCGGCTGCCCCGGCCGCGGCGCGAGCCGCCGCGATGACCGTGCGACCGCACGGGACGATCGTGCTGATGGGCGGCGTCGCGGCCGGGCTGGAGTTGCCCTATCGGTACCTCATGCGCAACTGCATCACGCTGCGCGGCCAGTGGATGTATCCGCGCGAGGCCGCCGTCCGCCTGGTCGGCCTCATCCGGTCGGGTCTCCTGGCGCTCGACCCGTTCGACGTCACCGAGTTCGGCCTGGATCGCGCGAACGAGGCCGTCGCGCACGCCGCCGGCCATCGCGGTCCCTTCAAGATGACCGTCATCCGGCCCTGATCGGGGCGCGCCGCCTCAGGCGAGCTCCGCGGCGTCCCCGCCGAGGCTCGACGCGACCTCCACGGCGAGCCGCACGAAGCGCGCGACCTCCTTCGAGCGGCACGCGTCCGGCCACGCCACGTACAGCGTGCTCGCCGAGATCCCCGCCATCCTCACGTACTTCACGTCATGACGCGCGTAGAGCGTGGCGCTGGAGGCGGGGACGAACGCGATGCCCTGGCCCAGCGCCACGGCCTCGAGGAGCTGGCTCGCGTCGCGGACGACCGGGCCGCGAGGCGCGTCCTCGTGCCTGTCGACGGCGGCGCGGTACGCGGCGAGCTCCGCGCTGGCCGCGGGCCACACCGGGACGGGATCTCGCGCCAGATCTCCGCGGCGCAGCACGCGTCTGCCCGACAGCGGATGAGCCGCGGCGAGCGCGACGCAGCGGGGCTCCGTGAACAGGGGCTCGGCGTCGATGCCCGGCGCGGTGATGGGCCCTCGCAAGAACGCCACGTCGGCGCGGCCGTCGGCGAGCATGGCGGTTTGCTCTCCCCAGCCGCTGACGACCACCTCGACGCGAACCGGCGATCCCGAGCGCTCGTAGTGGTCGACGAGCCGGCGCAGCAGGCGCCCGCCGTTCCCGGGCTTGAGCGCGACCGCCAGGTGGGCGCGCGGGAGGCCCGCGCGCGCCGTCCGGCGGGCCGCGGCCGAGACAGCGTCGAGGACGTGGCGCGCCTGCTCGAGCAGGACGACCCCCGCCGGGGTGAGGGACACATGGCGCGTCGTCCGGTGGAGCAGGCGCGTCCGCAGCTTGCCCTCGAGCTGCGCGATGGTCCGCGAGAGCGGGGGCTGGGCGATCCCCAGGCGCTCGGCGGCGCGACGGAAGCTCCGCTCCTCGGCCACGGCGATGAAACGCCGGAGTTCGGTGGGCTCGAGATCGAGTTCCACGGACACCGGGGCATCGTATCCCGGCCGCGCCCGCGCGCAACGGCGGTGGGGCCCGCGCGAGGGCGTCAGGGCTTTCGGGCTCGCGCGCTCGGCGCGGCGACGGGCGAGGGCTTCATCTCACCTCGCCCGCCGCTTCACGGCATATCCGTACGGGACCGGCCAGGTCGGCTCCGCCTCGAGCTCCTGCTGGGCCTTGATCGCCCAGTAGGGCTCGCGCAGCAGCTCCCGGCCGACGAACACCAGGTCGGCGTCGCCGCCCGTGATGATCTCGGAGGCCTGTCGGGGCTCGGTGATCAGCCCGACCGCGCCGGTGCGGATCCTCGCCTCCTCGCGTATCCTCTGCGCGAATCCGACCTGATATCCCTTGCCCACCGGGATACGGGCTCTCGGGACCAGGCCTCCGGAGGAGGCGTCGATGAGGTCGACCCCGAGGTCGCGGAGGCGGCGCGCGAGCTCCACCGAAGCATCGATGTCCCAGCCGCCCTCGGCCCAGTCGGTCGCGGAGATGCGGACGAAGAGCGGGAGATCCGCCGGCATGTGCCGGCGAAGGCGATCGGCGACGCGCAGGAGGAGGCGCATCCGGTTCTCGAGGTTGCCGCCGTAGGCGTCCGCCCTGTGATTGCTGAGGGGCGAGAGGAACTCGTGCAGCAGGTAGCCGTGCGCCGCGTGGATCTCGAGCACGCGGAAGCCCGCGCCGAGCGCCCGGCGCGCGGCCGCCTCGAACGCGTCGACCACGGCGTCGATGCCCGCCTCGTCGAGCGCCCGCGGGGCCGGATCCCCCTCGGCGAACGGCAGGGCGCTCGGGGCCACCACCGCCCAGCCGCCCTCCTCCGGTGTCTTGAGCCGAGCGCCGCCCCGCCAGGGCACATCGCAGCTCGCCTTCCGGCCGGCGTGCGCGAGCTGAATGCCGGCGATCGCGCCCTGGGCCTCGACGAACCGCGCGATGCGCGCGAGCGGCTCGGCGTGCGCGTCGCTCCAGATGCCGAGATCGGCCGGCGTGATCCGGCCGTCCGCCGTCACCGAGGTGGCCTCGACCATCGCGAGCGCCACGCCGCCGACCGCGCGGCTGCCGAGGTGGACCAGGTGCCAGTCGTTGGCGAGCCCCCCGCGAGCCCAGTACTGGCACATCGGGGACATCACGACGCGGCTCCGGAAGCGGACGCCGCGGATCGTGAGCGGGCTCAGGAGGTCAATCTCGGGGATGTCGCGGTCGTGCTCAGCGTCCGCCAGGCAGCCGTGGAGCAGGCCGCCGACGTCCTCGGTGACGGCGCTCGTCGCGTCGGTGATGTGCATTCCGGTCCTCCGGTGGAGGGCCCGAGAGGGGCCGTGAGGGTCGCCCGCGCCCGCGTTGCAACGATGCTGCCACGACGGTGCTGCGCGCCACGCCCGAGATCGGCGGCCGCTGGCTGCTACCGAGAGCGACTCCCTGGGGAGCGCGACGCTCGGCGAGCGTCCCGGTCATCGCCCCGATTGACGGTCGGGCCGCGCTCGTCGGCGCGGGGGCGCCCGACGGCGCGGAGCCAGGCGGCCGCGCCGATCGCGAGGGCGGCGAGCGGGGCGCTCCACCCTGGGCCGCCGGCGGCGGGCGGCGCCGCGCTGCAGCGGACCTGCTGATCGTCGGCGCACTCGGGCGAGAACCCGTGTGGAGGGATGGGGTTGCAGGTCGACGCGGAGAGATCCCGAGGGGGGTAGATCTGGCAGATGCCCGCGATGTCGTCCTCGTGGAGCGTCCGGAAGTTCATCGGGTCCGACCTGTCGTACCTCGAGTGCATGGTCGCCTCGGGGCCGGCCATGCTGTGGTCGAGGCCCAGGAAATGCCCGGCCTCGTGCGTGACGATGGCGAGCAGATCTTCCCTCGGCGCGGCGGAGTCGTCCCCGACGGTGAAGTCGTAGAGATCGCTGTTGATCTCCATGTCGGCCCCCCAGAGCTCACCGGTCTTCCTGTCGAACTGCACCGTCGTGAGCGCGAGCATCTCGGTGTTGTGCCCCGAGCTCGCGAGCCACTCCATATCGCGGAAGACGACGACGTTGGCGTTACCCGGCACGAGGCCGTCGACGATCCTCGTCTTGCCGTCCCTGGCATTGAGCTCCACCGCTCCACAGGCGACGGGCCCGAGGTTCTGGACGCGGAGCCCCGGCGTTCCCCCGTCGCAGGGCGCCTGCATCCACGTGTCGAACGCGACATCGAGCACGTCGGAGATCTCCTGGTAGGAGATCTCGCTGGACGCGTCTTCCTGGATGCTGAAGCCAATGCAATCGCCCGCCCAGCGGAGCGGCTTGCAATCGCCGACCGGCTGGTCGTCCTGTAGGCAGAGCTCCGACCTCTTGCAGGTGTTCGAGCGGCAGTAGGCCGACGCCTGCTGCGCGCTCGCCAGCACGGCGAGCGCGGCCGCCACGCAGGAGCACCATGCACGCTTCATCGACATCGACTCCTCCACGATCGGTTGACCCTATGGCGACGGTAGCAGCGCGCGGCGGCCGCGTGGGGATTTCGCCGGCGGCGCCCTTGCCGCCCGCTGGCCTTCCGCCATCCTGAGCGCGATGGGGCGTGCTCGTGGGTGAGGCGGGCGGCGGAGCCGATCCGGCGCAGGGCGGCGCGGCTCCAGCGCAGGGCAGCGCGGCGGCGCAGGACAGCGCGGTCGCCGCGCAGGGCGGCGCGACGGCGCCGAGCTTCCTGTGCGACGCGATGCTGGGCGGCCTGTCGCGCTGGCTGCGCGGCGCGGGCTACGACGCCATGTTCGAGCACGGCATCGACGACGGCGATCTCGTGCGCCTCGCGCAGCAGACCGGCCGGGTGCTGCTGAGCTCCGACGCCGGCGTGTTCGAGCGGCGTTCCCTGCGCACCGCGGCCGTGCGCGGGCTCTACGTGCCGCGCGGGCTGCGGCCGACGGAGCAGGCCGGCTTCGTGCTGCGGGAGCTCGGGCTGCCCGTGCGGGACCCCCGCTGCATGGCGTGCGGCGGCGCGCTCACGTCTGCCCCGAAGGACAGCGTCCGGGATGCGGTGCCGGCGGTGGTCGCGGATCGCCACGACGAGTTCTGGCGGTGCGACCGCTGCGGCAAGGTCCTTTGGAAGGGCAGCCACTGGGATGGCATCGTCGCCGGCTTGGCCACCGCGGCCGGCGCCGCCGCAGCCGAAGCCCCGGCTCCACCGCCGAGCGGCCGCAAGCCTCCGCCCTGACGCGGCGGGCAGGCAGGATCGATTCGCCGGCCAGAACCGCCCGACGACGACTAGGTCGCTCGCCCGGGCGTCGCGAGCCGATCTGCCCCCCGTGGGCTTGCGACATTCCCAGGAGCGGCGCATGGAGCGCCCGCACGGCGGCGGTGCCCCCGATTGTCGCAGGAGAGAGCGCATGAGATCGCTTGCGGCTCTGATGTCCGAGAGGGTTGTGCGTCTCATCGAGGAAGACGAACCGGATGGCCTGCGACTGGCACCCGGGCACGTCCTGCTGCGCACGCTCGAAGTCGGCGTGTGCGGAACCGACCGAGAGATTGCGGCGTTCGCCTATGGGTCGGCACCGGCAGGGACGGACCGGCTCGTGCTGGGACACGAGGCCCTCGCGGAGGTCGTGCGCACCGGCGCGGGCGTGGCTCGCGTCCGACCCGGAGATCTCGTGGTACCGACCGTGCGACGTCCCTGCAACCGAATCGAGTGCCTGGCTTGCCGCGTCGGGCACCAGGACTTCTGCACGACGGGACAGTTCGTCGAGCGCGGCATCTCGGGAGCAGGCGGCTTCATGACCGAGCTCTTCGTCGAGGAGGAACGCTACCTCGTCCCCGTCCCTCCGGCTGTCGGAGAGCTCGGCGTCCTCGTCGAGCCGCTGAGCGTCGCGGCCAAAGCGTTCGCCCAGCTCGACGCCATCCTGGCCCGCCTGCCATGGGACAAAGACAGGGCGCAGGCCCTGGTCCTCGGCGCCGGACCGATCGGCGTGCTCACGGCGATGGGCCTTGTCGTGAAGGGCTACCGGACCGTCGTCTTCTCGAGAGAGCCGGATGACGACGATCGGGCCCAGATCGTGCGCAGCATCGGCGCCGACTACGTGTCGAGCGAGTCCACCGACATCCACGGACTCGCGAGCCGCATGGGTCGGTTCGATGTGATCGTCGAAGCGGTCGGCGTGCCAGAATTCGCGTTCCGGACGCTCCCCGCGCTGGCGGTGAATGGCACGTTCATCCTCACAGGCGTCCCTGCGCCGAGGCCCGAGTTCGCCTTCGACGGCGCCGGTCTGATGCACAACTTCGTCATGCAGAATCAGGTGATGTTCGGGACCGTGAACGCTGACCACGCCTCGTACGAAGCCGCCGTTCGGATGCTGGAGCAGTGCCTGGTCCGGTTCCCCGACGCCGTGCGCCGCGTGATCGCGCGACGGGTTGCGCTCGACGAGGCGCCGGCCTTGCTGCGAGCAGCGGGGGGCGGCGTGAAGACGGTGATCCAGATCGGAGAGGCCTCGACGAAGGCGCGCGACGGAGGGCTTCCGGCTCCCGGACGGGGCGCGGCGCGATCGGCCTCTGCGGGAGCGAGGGAGCGGTGAACCAGAGGCGAACGCTGCGAAGTCAAGCCTGGTGGGACGACGCGGGCAATCCGGAGATGACGGCGCTGTACCTCGAGCGCTTCCTGAACTTCGGGCTGACCCGCGGAGAGCTCCAACGCGGGCGCCCCATCATCGGGATCGCCCAGACGGGGAGCGACCTCGTGCCGTGCAATCGCCACCACCTGAGCCTGGCGGACCGCGTCAAGGACGGCGTGCGTGACGCCGGTGGGATCCCGCTGGAGTTCCCGGCGCACCCGCTCCAGGAGACGGGCAAGAGGCCCACTGCAGCCCTCGACCGGAACCTCGCGTACCTCGGGTTGGTGGAGGTGCTCTTCGGCTACCCGCTCGACGGCGTCGTGCTGACGACGGGCTGCGACAAGACGACGCCGTCCTGCCTGATGGCGGCGGCGACGGTCGACCTCCCCGCGATCGTCCTCTCGGGCGGGCCGATGTTGAACGGGTATTACCAGGGAAGGCTCGCCGGCTCGGGGCTCGTGGTCTGGGAGGCCCGCAGGCTGCTGGCGGCTGGCAAGGTGAGCTACGCGGAGTTCATGGACATGGTCGCCGCGGCTGCGCCCAGCGCGGGGCACTGCAATTCCATGGGAACGGCATTGTCGATGAACGTCCTCGCCGAGGCCGTCGGTATGACGCTGCCAGGGTGCGCGGCGATCCCGGCGCCCTACCGGGAGCGGGCGCAGATGGCGTACGCTACTGGACGTCGGATCGTGGAGATGGTCCACGAGGACCTGACGCCGAGCGCGATCATGACCAAGGCCGCGTTCGAGAACGCGATCGCCGTCGCCTCTGCGATCGGCGCATCGACCAATTGCCCGATCCATATGAATGCCATCGCGCGCCATGTCGGGGTCGACTTGACCGACGACGATTGGCAGAGGGTGGGGCAAGACGTCCCCTTGCTCGTCGACTGCCAGCCCGCCGGGCGCTTCCTGGGGGAGGACTTTCATCGCGCGGGCGGGGCCCCCGCGGTCATGAACGAGCTGCTCCGCGCGGGCCGCCTCCACGCCGACGCTCTCACGGTATCCGGACGAACCGTGGGTGACAACGTGGCCAGCGCCGTCGCCACCGACCGCGACGTGATCCGACCGTACGAGGCCCCCCTGCGCAGCGCGGCGGGAGTGCTCGTCATGAGCGGGAACCTCTTCGACTCGGCCGTCATGAAGACGAGCGTGATCTGCGATGCCTTTCGCGACCGCTACCTGTCGGATCCAGAGCATCCGGATGTCTTCGTGGCGCGCGCCGTCGTGTTCGAGGGGCCGGAAGATTACCACGCTCGCATCAACGACCCGTCGCTCGGGATCGACGAGAGCTGCATCCTCGTCATGCGCAATACGGGGCCGGTAGGTTATCCCGGCTCCGCGGAGGTCGTGAACATGCAGCCCCCCGACGCGCTGATTCGACGTGGGCTGACGTCGCTGCCCACCCTCGGAGACGGCCGCCAGAGCGGCACCTCGGACAGCCCCTCGATCCTGAACGCGTCGCCCGAGTCCGCGGTGGGAGGGGGCCTTGCGCTGCTCCGGACGGGGGATCGCATCCAGATCGATCTGCGGCGGCGCCGCGTGGACGTGCTGCTCTCCGACGCGGAGCTCGACCAGCGCCGCAAGTCCCTGAAGCTGCCGCAGCTCGAGAGCCAGACTCCATGGCAGGAGATCTACCGGAGCACGGTCGGTCCGCTGTCCAGCGGCGCGTGCCTCGAGCCTGCCCTTCGGTACCAACACCTGGTGCAGCTTCGCGGGCTGCCTCGTCACTCCCACTGAACGGCTTTGAAAACGGAGGTGAACCCCATGAGCATGGAAAGGACGGGGCCGGTCGTCGTGCTGGACTACGATTTCGGCGACATTGACGTCGAGCGCTCTCTCCTGGAGCCGGCCGGCTTCGAGGTCGTCGCCGCGCAGTGCAAGACCGAAGAGGATGTCGCGGCTGCCGCCCACGACGCCGTCGGCGTGCTCACGCAGTACGCGGAGGTCAAGGAGCGAGCGATCTCGGGGCTCCGGCGCTGCCGGGTCATCGCTCGGTACGGCACGGGAGTCGACACCGTCGACGTCGCGGCGGCGACAAGGCGCGGGATCCGCGTGACCAACGCGCCGAACGACTGGTGCGCCGACGAGGTCGCCGATCACGCCGTGGCGCTCCTGCTCACGCTCGCCCGCAAGCTGCCCGCCTACGATCGCGCCACGCGCCGTGGCTCCTGGTCCTGGCAGGATGGCCGGCCGATCCACCGGATACGGGGAGCGACCCTGGGGCTCCTGTCGTTCGGTGCGATCGCCCGGGGTATCTCCGCCAGGATGGCGAGCTTCGGCGCGCGAATCATGACGCACGATCCCTTCCTCGACCCGGACGAGATCCGCGCCGCGGGCGCCGCGCCGGTGCCCTTCGGCGAGCTCCTCGAGCGCTCCGACTACCTCGTCCTCCAGGCGCCGCTGACGACCGAGACGCGTGGTCTCATCGGGGAACGCGAGCTCCGGCGCATGAAGCCGACGGCGATCCTCGTGAACACCGCCCGCGGCCCGATCATCGATGACAGCGCGCTCTACCGGGCGCTCAAGGAGGGCTGGATCGCGGGCGCCGGGCTCGACGACATCGCCGAGGAGCCGGCCAAGCGGCGCGACTGGAAGCCCACGAGCCCGCTCCTCTCGCTCGACAATGTCGTCATCACGCCCCACGCCGCATACTACTCGGACGAGTCGATCGAGTTCGTCCGACGGTTCGCGGCCAACGAGATCGTCCGAGTCCTGTCCGGACAGGAGCCGATGTCGCCCGTGAACCTCATGGCCGCTTGAGGCCGTCGCCTCGTCGACGCCAGCAGGCACGATGGATGCCTCCGAGGGAGGCGTCCATGAAACAATCAGCCCTGAACCAGTCAAAGGAGCTGTGGGCCGACGTGAGTGTACCGATCCGTAACGGGATGGTGCACTGGCCGGGCAACCCCGAGGTAAAGATCGTCCAGACGCAGGATCTCGAGCGTGGCGATCCCGCGACCGTCTCCCATCTCTCGCTGGGCACGCACACCGGCACGCACGTCGATGCTCCGGCTCATTTCATCGCCCGTGGGGCGGGCATCGACCGCGTTCCGCTCGAGCGGCTCATCGGGCCAGCGCGCGTCCTCGATCTCGGAGAGATCGATCGCATCACGCCGGCCCACCTCGATCCCGCCGACATCCGCCCCGGCGATCGCGTCCTGTTCAAGACGGGAAACTCCGCGCACTGGGACGAAACGCAATTTCGCTCGGATTACACCTATCTGTCATTCGAGGCGGCCAGTCACCTGGTCGAGCGAGGCGCCTGGACCGTGGGGATTGACTATCTGTCGATCGGAGGCATGGATCGCGGGGCCGAAACGCACCATGTCCTGCTCGCCGCCGGGGTCTGCATCATCGAAGGGCTGGATCTCTCGCGCGTCGAGCAGGGTTGGTACGACCTCGTCTGCCTGCCGCTGCGCCTCGAGGGTATCGACGGCTCTCCTGCCCGGGTCGTCTTGCGCGGCGGCGATCGGAGAGGTCGGAGAACGAGGCGGCGCTCGAGAAGCAGCGGTGACCGGGCGTCGTTTTGCCGCAAGGAGGCTGGCTATGGAGGTTGCGAACATTCGTGATGTGCCGATCCCGGCGAGTCGAGTCGGCCTCGGGACCTGGGCCATGGGCGGGTATCAATGGGGCGGCGCCGACGACGACATGTCGGTTCGAACGATTCACGCGGCGCTCGACCTCGGGATCAACCTGATCGACACAGCGCCGGCCTACGGGTTCGGGCACTCCGAAGAGGTCGTCGGACGGGCCGTCGCCGAGCGGGGTCAGCGCGACCGGGTCGTCCTTGCGACCAAGGTGGGCCTCGAGCGCCGCGGAGACGCGCTCTTCAGGAACGGGACGCGAAGGCAGATCTTCGAGGAGATAGAGCTCTCGCTCAGACGGCTGCGCACCGATTACATCGATCTCTACCAGGTTCATTGGCCGGATCCGCAGACCCCCTACGAGGAGACGGCCAAGGCCCTCCTCGAGCTCCAGCGCGAAGGCAAGATCCGCGCGATCGGCGTCTCCAACTATTCGATCGACGCGATGCTCCGGTTCCGCGCCGTCGCGCCGATCGCCTCGGCCCAGCCGCCGCTGAACCTCTTCGAGCGGCAGGCGGAGGGCGACATCCTGCCCTGGTGCCACGACAACGGGGTCGCCACGCTCACGTACGGCGCGCTCTGCCGCGGGCTCCTGAGCGGCGCCATCGACGAGAAGACCGCGTTCCAGGGGGACGACCTCAGGAAGACCGATCCGAAGTTCCAACCCCCGCGCTTCGCGCAGTACCTCGAAGCCGTGAGGCGCCTCGAGCGATTCGCGCGTGACCGCTACGCTCGGAGCGTGCTCGCGCTCGCGGTGCGCTGGGTGCTCGACCAGCGGGGTGTCTCGGTGGCTCTCTGGGGCGCGCGACGACCGGATGAGCTCGCGCCGATCGGCGATGTGATGGGCTGGCATCTCGACGACGAAGCCCGCGCTCACATCGACGCCGTGCTCGCCGAGACGGTGCGCGATCCGGTGGGTCCCGAGTTCATGGCGCCGCCGGAGCGCCGAGAAGCCATGGCTCCGGCAGCCTGACCCCTACCCACGCCAGAAGTCCGGTCATCTCTGGCCGGGCTTCTGGCGGGCAGAGCGGGTCGCCGTCACGTGGGTTCGAGCTGGTCCGAACTCCCTCCGCCCCCGAACCCCTCACGCCGCTCTCGCCCCGGGCTCCGGGCGCGCTCGACCGAAGGCGTCGCTCCTGTCCCAGCGCCCAGGGATCTCGAGGAGTCGAATCTCCCCGAACTCGCCAGGGACCGCCGGATCGACGAGCAGGCGATCGCCCATCGGCTCCAGCCCGAGCACAGCGCGCAGAAAGAGCATGGGAGCCCCCGTGGCCCAGGCCTGCGGGCTGCACGCGGTCGGGTACTCGACCGGAAACTTCGTGAGCTCTCGTGGATATCCAGCGAACGCCTCCGGCAAGCGGTAATGAAAGAACGGAGCCGCGGCCAGGTTGCTCGTCGCGATGCGCCCCGCCTCCACCCTGAAGCCGTAGCGCCGGAGCCCGAGCGCGATGAGCGAATTGTCATGCGGCCAGACCGTGCCGACGTGATACCCGATGGGATTGTACCCGCCCTCGTCGTCGGCCATGGTGCGCACGCCCCAGCCGCTGAACAGACGAGGGCCGACGAGGTGCTCGGCCACCCTCTCCGCCTTGGACGTCTCGACGATACCGCTCCAGAGCAGGTGGCCGATGTTGGACGTCAAGGAATCGACCTGGCGCTTGTGGCCATCCAGAGCGAGCGCGAAGAACCCGCGATCGTCGATCCAGAAGTCTTGATTGAATCGACGCTTCAGCTCCGCCGCCTCTCGCTCCAGGCGCGCCGCGAGCTCGGGGTCCCGCCAGAGCTCACGAGCGAGCCGGGCGCTCCGCACCTTCGCGTCGTAGACGTAGCCCTGGATCTCACAGCACGCGAGGGGCCGCGGCGCGAGCGTTCCATCATGAAATACGATGGAATCCCACGAGTCTTTCCAGCACTGGTTCTCCAGTCCAGTCTCGGGGTTACGCGTGTCGTATTCGACATACCCGTCGCCATCGCGGTCGCCCCACTCGTCGATCCATCGAAGAGCGGCGCGCGCGGTGTGCTCCATGGCCAGGACGAGCTCCGCGTCGCCGGTCCAGCGTTCGTACTCGTCCAGCAGGACCAGAAAGAGCGGAGTCGAGTCCGCAGAGCCGAAATAGGGGGAATGGGGCCGCTCTTCGAAGGCGGTCAGCTCGCCCCATCGAACCTCGTGGAGGATCTTCCCTGGCTCCTCGTCGCGGAAGTCGTCGCGGCGGCTGCCCTGCCGGCGCGCGAGGTAGCGGAGCGTGGAGCGCGAGAGCTCGGGGACGAAGGGCAACGCTTGCAGGCTCGTGATGATGCTGTCGCGGCCGAACGCCGCCATGAACCACGGCAGGCCAGCGGCCGGTATGGCGGCGTCCGGCATGAGCTTGGAGAAGAATCGAAGCGCGGCGAGGTCGATGAGGCTCCGCTCATAGGTTCGTGCGAGGGCGTCGTTCGAGGTGATGAGCCGTGGCGCCCTGTCGATCCAGCTCTCGAGGCTGGTGCCGATGTTCGGGCGCGCGTGGTTCTCGCCATGGGCGTACTTCACCCGGCTGTGCCGCTCCTCCAGGCCGTCGATCGCCGCCAGGACGTCGAGGCAGGTGCTCCAGGTGCCGTGCGGCTCGATGTGCACCCGGAACGTCAGACCGGTCGGATCGACCTGCGCGGGCTGCGAGGCGGAGATCCATGTCTCCCGCACGAACCGCTCGCGACGGTATCCGAGGACGAGCCGCGCGTCTTCGAGGCGGTGATAGCGCTCGCCCTTCTTCTGGAGCATGTCCTTGACCTCGAACAGATCGGCAAAGTCGGCGGCGGCCTGGATGCGGACCTCCAGGTCGACGGGGGCCTTTCCGTGGTTCATGAGCAGGAGGTCCTCGTGGAACCCATCGCCCGCGAACCGGGTTCGGACGATCGACAGGGTCGATTCGACGTACATCGCGGCGGGCCTCGGGACGAGGAAGAACTGAGCCTGGAAGTACTGCACGTCGTCGGTGGACAGCGCGGCCGGGACGATGCCGTCGATCGTCAGGATCCATTCGGAGAGAAAGCGCGTATCGAGGTGAAAGAGGCCGAGCGGCCGGTTGACGGAGTGTTCGATGTTGCCACGCACGTCGCTGACGACGAAGGTGCCGCCGTCCAGGATGCTCACTTGCCGTTCCATGTGCCCCTCCGATTCGGGTGACGAGCCTTCAGCGCGCCGCCTCGAGAGTCTGTTCGTCCCCCGGGCAGAAGGCGCTCTGAAACATCTGTGCGACGGCCATGTCTCCTCGCACGCCGACGCGGCCCTGCATGATCGCCGTGATCAGGTTCTGCTCGCCGCGCAGGATCCTCAAGAAGTCGTCGAGCGAGCACGAGAGCTGGCAATCCTCGCTCGCGCTCTCGGGCGCGATCCCGAATTCCCCATCGTTGACCTCCACGACGACCCGCTCGTCGTCGCTGAACTCCAGGGCGCAACTCTTCCGTGTTCCTCGCAGACGGGCGTCGCGCCGCCCCGCCACGAGGGCATTGATGAGCTTTCTTGCTTGCAGCATGACAGATCCGTGTGTCCGGGTTGCCAAGTACACCTTCGCGCCTCCGGCGAGGCAAGGGGCGTGCCCATCCGCGTGCTGTGGCGGAGCAGCTCCCGGCGGATTGCCAATTTGGAGCATGAGCGAGCAAACGTGGTGGGGCACGGCGCTGCGGACGCGGATCGGATCAGGCAGTCTGGGCGGCGAACGATCGGCTCCAGGATTGCGGTCCAGGCATGGACATGCATAGTGTAGCGATGTCAGCTCCGCTCGAACACTACGGTCTCATCGGTGACACGACCACGGTCGGTCTGGTCTCGCGTTACGGCTCGCTCGACTGGCTCTGCCTCCCACGCATCGACTCAGACGCGTGCTTCGCGAAGCTGCTCGGACGCGACGACCACGGCTACTGGACCATCCGGCCAGCCACGGCGATACGAAGCTTGGAGCGGCGCTATCGGCGGGACACGCTGGTCCTCGAGACCGAGTTCGCCTGTGAGAGCGGCCGCGCGCGCCTGATCGACTTCATGCCTCCGGGCGTCGCCCCGCGCGACGCCGGCCGGCTCGTCGATGGAGCCCACGACGTCATCCGCATCGTCGAAGGAATCGAGGGCGAAGTGCCGATGCACTCCGATCTGAGGGCGCGGTTCGGCTACGGCCGCGTGATCCCGTGGATCCAGTGTGACGGAGGCCGAGCGACGCTCACGTCTGGACCCGCCGCGCTTGCGTTCAGCAGCCCAGCATCGCTTGACCCCGACTGGAACGCCGCGCGATTGGAGACGAACTTCGTCGTCCGCGCAGGTCAGCGCCTTCCGTTCACCCTCACGTTCTACCCGTCGCATGAACACGCGCCGGCCCACCCCGTCGACGCGGAGCAGGAGCTCGCGCGAACCGAGCGTCACTGGCGAGAGTGGGCGGGCCGTTGTCGCTACCAGGGCCGCTGGCGTGATGCCGTCGTGCGGTCACTCCTTACGCTGAAGGCGCTCACCTATGCGCCCACGGGTGGGATCGTGGCGGCGCCGACCACGTCCTTGCCGGAGGACCTCGGCGGCGTTCGCAACTGGGACTATCGCTACTGCTGGTTGCGTGACTCCACGCTCACGCTCGACGCCCTGATGCGCGGCGGGTACCTCGAGGAAGCTCAGGCCTGGCGCGACTGGCTCATGCGCGCGGTCGCCGGCGCTCCTGCGCAGCTGCAGATCATGTACGGCGTGGCCGGGGAGCATCGGCTCACCGAGGTCGAGCTGCCGTGGCTCCCGGGATACGAGGAATCTAGACCGGTGCGGATCGGCAACGGCGCATACGATCAGTTTCAACTCGACGTCTACGGCGAGGTGCTCAACACGCTCTATGATGCCCACGCACAAGGCCTGCCGGATCTGCCGCACACGTGGGACCCCATCGTGGAGATCGTGGACTTCGTCGAGAAGTCCTGGCAGCGGCCGGACGAAGGCATCTGGGAGGTGCGCGGGGCGAAGCAGCTGCACTTCACGCACTCGAAGCTGATGGCCTGGGTGGCCGTGGATCGCGCCATACGCATGAACGAGGAGTTCGGCGTGGGCGGACAGCATCGACTGGAGAAGCGGCTCCAGCGCTGGCGCGCGTTGCGCGAGGAGATCCGCCTCGACCTGCTCGATCGCGGATTCAACACGCGCGTCGGGGCTTTCACTCAATCGTACGGATCGGAGGCCCTCGACGCCAGCGTGCTCCTGATCCCGCACATGGGCTTCCTGGCCGCGGATGATCCCCGCATGCTGTCCACCGTCGCGGCGATCGAGAAGGGCCTCACCCGGGATGGCCTCGTCCTGCGCTACGCGACCGAGACGGGGGTGGACGGTCTGCCGGGGGACGAAGCTACCTTCCTCATCTGCAGCTTCTGGCTCGCCGACAACTACGCGATGGCCGGCCGCCTCGACGAGGCGGAGGCGCTCCTCGATCGCCTGGTCTCCCTCGGCAACGATGTCGGCCTGCTCGCCGAGGAGTACAGCCCCGAGCTGCGCCGCCAGCTCGGCAATTTCCCACAGGCGTTCTCTCACATCGGGCTCGTCAACACCGCTCACATCATCGATGCAAGGAGAGCTGGGAAGGAAGTGTCCTTGCCATCGGCGGCGTAGGTGCTGGGACACAGCGTCCTGGTGGACGGCTCCGCGTCGGTTCCCAATGACCGCCCGAGCGTGTTTGCTTCGCGAGGGCCCGTGGGCGTATACTTCGCCGGATGTCCACGGGCGGCGGGAACCAACGCAGGGTCGACGTGGTGATCCTCGTCGCGATCACCCTGGAGTACAAGGCTGCCCTCCAGGTCGAGGAAGGCGCTTTGCCAGAGAGCCGGTGGGAGCAGGAGGAAGGTCCCACCGGCCTGCCCGTTGCGTTCAGGAGCTTCCAGGGAGCCGGTGGCAGGCCGCTGCACATCGCGCTGGCGCAAGCGGGCGACATGGGGGCGGTCGCTGCGACGAACGCGCTGCTGCCGCTCGTGCAGGAGGTTCGGCCGCGGTGCGTCGCGATGTGCGGCGTGTGCGCGGGGCGGCCGGGCAAGACCAAGCTGGGCGATGTCGTCGCCGCCGAACGGTTGTTCCTGCATGACACAGGCAAGGCTCTGCCAGACGGGGTGCAACAGGACCTGAGGACATACAACCTGCGCGATGACTGGAAGGTTGCGCTAGAGCACGCAGACTTCAGCGCGCGCTTCAAGAACGCCTCCTGGTGGAAGGCGCGCCCCATCCCCTACGAATGGCAGGAGAACTGGGTCCTTGCGAAGCTGCACGAGGGCGTCGCGGATCCTGGCGCGCTGTCGGAGTGCGATGAGATGTGCCCACAATGGGCGGACGTCATCGCGTCGTTGTGGAAGTCCGGCCATCTGCACAATGGCAAGCTCGCGCTCACGGAGGAGGGGCGCGAACGGATTGGGCGCATCCTGATCCAGCAGCGAGGCCGGTTCCCGGATCTTTCTCCTGCGGGCGCGCTGCTCCCCTTCAAGGTGCATGTCGCGCCGATGGGCAGCGGCAACAAGGTCGTCGAGGATCAAGCGTACTGGAGCTTTGTGTCGGAGCACATGCGCAAGACGCTCGGCCTCGAGATGGAAGCCGCGGCCCTTGGCGCGCTCGCGCATGCCCAGCGCGATACGAGGCTCGACGCGCTGGTGATGAAGGGCGTCATGGACTTTGCCAATCACGGGCGCGACGACCACTTCAAGGAGTACGCCGCTCGCGCCTCGGCCGAGTGCTTGATCGCGTTCCTGCGCGACAACCTCCCACCAGAAGCACCGAACGACCCGCTCGACGACCTCCTCGTCCCGGGAACGTCGGAGCCGCCGGTCGAGGCGAGCCCCGCCGCGCTCTTGAACGCCCGCTACCAGGTCGTGCCGTTCTTCGGCCGCGCCGATGTGCTCAAGGAGATCCATGCCTGGTGCGATGCTACAGCCCCTGTACGCGCACGCCTCTTCTACGGTCCTGCTGGCATAGGGAAGACGAGGCTCTTCATCGAGGCCTGCGCTCAGCTGCATCGCGGGGGCTGGCGAGCGGGCTTCATCCCAGGAGGCGTCGACAAGCGGCAGCTCGAAGCGCTGATGGTGGCGGAGTGTCCCACGTTCGCGGTGATCGACTACGCCGAGAGCCGCCCCGACCTGCGCGACCTCCTTGAGCCAGCTGGGCGCGTTCGCGCCCGGAAGGGCCGGGGTCGGCTGCGGCTCGTGCTCCTCGCCCGCAACGCCGGCGACTGGTGGACGTTCCTGCAGGGCTCCGATGCCGAGCTAGGAGGGCTGCTTGCCGATCACGCGCCGCGAGCGGTTCCACCCGGGGTCGCCGCGAGCCCCCAGCGGATAGAGGCCTTCCGGGAGGCGGCGGAATCGTTTGCACATAAGCTTGGGAAAGCCGTTCCAGGTGCGATGCCGCCGCTCAACGACTCGCGCTACGATCGGGTGCTCTACCTTCACATGGCGGCGCTCGCGACGGTCGAGGGGCGGGAGTTTACCGCAGAGACGCTGATGGGCAGCACGCTCGATCACGAGCAGCGTTTCTGGAGCTCGCGCTTCCCGCGCGCTGACTCCTTCGATGCACGGCGATTCATCGAGCAGATGCGACGGGCCGTCACCGCGCTCACGCTGCGAGGTGGCGCTTCGAGCCGCGGTGAGGCGGCCGCGCTCGTGGCCAGGATCATGGACGAGCGTGACGAGAAGCTCGTGGATCAGTACCTCCGTTTCCTGCGCGACCTTTATCCCGGGCAACGCCGTACCTCTCGCACAGGTGACTACCTCGGCGGACTCGAGCCCGATCTGCTGGGCGAGGCCATGGTGCACCGCACACTGTCGCTGGAGGGCGGCGAAGCCGACTCGTACCTGGACCGCGTGCTCGAGCGCCCTGCTGGCGAAGATGCGTTGCGGACCGCCTTCGCGGTGCTCGGGCGGCTATCCGAGGATCAGTCCGAGGATGGAGAACAGTGGCTCACGCACGTGCTCGGGCGCGACGTTGTGGGCCGAGCGATGGTGGCATTTGAAGCGGCGAAGGCTCTCGGCGAGCGCACGGCACATGCGCGGCTCGGAAGCGTGCTCGCGAAGTCCCTGGAGCGGGAGGGGACGATTGATCTTGCGGAGCAGATGGCGCGGACAGGGCTGCCAGAACGCACCGTATCACTGCGCGAGGTCGCGCTGTGGGCAGCGCAGAAGCGCCTGGAACACCTTCCGGAAGGCATTGAACTGGAGCGGCTGGCCAAGCGATCGCGTTTGCTGAACAACCTGGGCAAGATGCAGAGCGAGCTGGGGCAGCGGGAAGCGGCGCTCGCTTCCGCCCAAGAGGCCGTCACCATCCGCCGCACGCTGGCCGAGCAGCAGCCCAGTGCGTTCCTGCCCGACCTCGCCCTGGGCCTCAACAATCTGGGCAAGACGCTGAGCGAACTGGGGCAGCGGGAAGCGGCGCTCGCTTCCACCCAAGAGGCCGTCACGCGCTACCGCACGCTGGCCGAGCAGCAGCCCGATGCGTTCCTGCCCTACCTCGCCCTCAGTCTCAACAACCTGGGCGCGATGCAGAGCGCGCTGGGGCAGTGGGAAACGGCGCTCGTTGCCACCCAAGAGGCCGTCGCCATCCGCCGCACGCTGGCCGAGCGGCAGCCTGATGCGTTCCTGCCCTACCTCGCCCTCAGCCTCAACAACCTGGGCGCGATGCAGAGCGAGCTGGGGCAGCGGGAAGCGGCACTCGCTTCCATCCAAGAGTCCGTCACACGCCACCGCACGCTGGCCGAGCAGCGGCCCGATGCGTTCCTGCCCGACCTCGCCGCGAGCTTCAACAACCTGGGCTTGATGCAGAGCGAGCTGGGGCAGCAAGAAGCGGCGCTCGCTTCCACCCAAGAGGCAGTCACGCGCTACCGCACGCTGGCCGAGCAACGACCCGATGCGTTCCTGCCCGACCTCGCCATGAGCCTCAACAATCTGAGCAAGACGCTGAGCGAGCTGGGGCAGCGGGAAGCGGCGCTCGCTTCCACCCAAGAGGCCATCACGCACTACCGCACGCTGGCCGAGCAGCGGCCCGATGCGTTCGTGCCCTACCTCGCCGCGAGCCTCAACAACCTGGGCTTGATGCAGAGCGAGCTGGGGCAGCGGGCAGCAGCGCTCGCTTCCACCCAAGAGGCCGTCACGCACTACCGCACGCTGGCCGAGCAGCGGCCCGATGCGCTCCTGCCCGACCTCGCCGCGATCCTCAACAACCTGGGCTTGATGCAGAGCGAGCTGGGGCAGCGGGAAGCGGCGCTCGCTTCCACCCAAAAGGCACTCGACACAATTTGGCCTTTTTTTCTAGACGCGCCGCATGCATTTGCGCCCAAAACATCCATCATCCTTCGCAGAATGCTCCAAATCATAGAGGCGCTTGGCCAATCCTCCTCACCCGAACTGCTCGAGCGCATCGCGCTCGTGGAGCGAGCTCTTCCAGATCAAGAACTCTAAGTTCGAATTTTGCACTCTTGGTTTCCAGTACTACAGTTGCAGAAGCGCCGAGCGTGAGGATCTCACCAGGCGGCCAGCCAGTACACTTTCCCAACTTTCCGCAGAAATCGCGGCACTACGTCGAGTGCGTCGCCGCTATTTGCAACCGTAGTACTAAGTCGCGCATAAATAGCTCAAACCCAAGTCGCTCGTCCTATCCTGCTCCCGATCGGGCAGGGGAACCGGTCGCGGCGATTCCGCGCGCGGGTCTACGGCGAGAAGCGCATCGTCTCAGTGGCGAAGCCGTCGCTGCCCCGGTTCGCCTTGTCGTGCGTCTCGTCGAACACATCCGCGATGCCGCCCGGGCCCCCTTCGCCGATCTCGAACGTGACGCGATCCAGGGTGAGCTGCTCGTCGTCGGCGTAGGCGATGCCGATCGAGGGCCCGCCGGAGCCCCCGCCGCCGTAGCCGCCCGTGCCGCCCCAGCCGCCGTAGCCGCCTCGGCAGGCGTATTCGCCCCCCATGGCCGGCGCCTGCCCCGGCGGGCCTCCTTGCACGCCCTGCCCGCCCATCTGGCCTTCGCCCCCCCTGCCTCCGGCGCCGCCCGTGCCCGTAATGACCCGCGTTTCCCGCAGGGTCAGCTTGCTGCCCGGATGGGCGAAGATCGCGATGCTCGCGCCGCCCGCGCCGCCGCCGCGGCCGCCCGTGCCGCCGCAGCCGCCGCCGCCGCCCGAGCCGCCTGACGCGCCGCCCAACGCCGCGCTGCCGCAGGCGCTCCGGCCCCCCGGCGCGCCGCCGCCCCCTCCACCCCCCTGGCCGGGCGCTCCCGTGCCGCCCTGGCGGCCGGGCACGCCTTCCCACCCGGCCTCGGTGAGGCGTCCACCCTGGCCGGCTGCGCCGGGCTCGCCCGGCGCGCCGTCATCCCCACGACGGCCGTCCGCGCACGGGGCGCCGTCCTTCGCGCCCGCGCCGCCCAGGCCCGCGTCCCTGGGGTTCGGGGCCGTCAACGGCTTGCCGTCCTCGGCATCGCCACCGCGGTCCGGGGCCCCGTCGCCGCCTTTGCCGCCCGTCGACACCGGGTCGCCGCACACGGTCGTCACGGCGGGTGCGCCGGCGACGGTCGCTGCCGAGCAAGCATCCCCGCCGATCGCTCCGATCTCCCCATACGCTGGCTGCGGATCAACGTAGACCGCATCCTGGCCGTCCTCGCCTTTGTCGGCGCTGTCCGACTGGATCTCGCTCCGGATCACCTCCACGACTGCGCCCGGCTCAAGCCTCATCGCGATCGAATGGATGCCCTGCCCCAATCTCCATTCCTGCAGCACGTGCACTTCCACGATCGTGGATACGCCGTCGGTGGCCACCTCGCCGTCGCCCTGCGCTGCCACCACGGTAATCGGGGCGCCGCCGGCGCTTGGTGAATGGAGAATTGCCACAGCATGGCCCAAATTTTCCGAGTTGTGCCGCCATCCCCTGAAACACTCGAAGCCGCCCCACAGGTCGATGCCGGAGGGTAACGTGATGCCCTCGAAGAAATTCTCATTACACGCGAACACCCGCCCGCGTGCCTGTGGCGCGAGCGCGATCGCACGGACGAGCGTCTTCACGGGCTTGTCCATCGTGCCGGGATTGCCGTCGTCCCCCAACGTCCGGCTCACGAACACCCCGCATCCCCCCTGCACGCGCCGTGCGGCGAGGCCATCGAGGCATGCTTCCTCCGAGGGCTCTCCTTCGCAGGTGCCGTCCTCCGCGCACGGTGGGGCGAACGTCTCCGTTCCGCACCCCAGGGCGGCCGGAGAGGACAGCAGAACGACCCATGCGGCGGCTGTAATCTTCATGATCCTCTATCCTGCTCATCCCCGCGCGAAATCCCTCATCGGGGCGGCACGATCAGCTCCGGGAATTCCCAGAGGAAGGCAATTGTGCCGCTCTCCCCACTGGCTTGTGTCACATTGGGATCGCCGCCGAATCCACCGGCACCAGGGGCGCCCCATGTCCACAAAGCGCTCTCCGTGAGGTGAACGCCGCTGTCCACGCGTGCGATGGCGATGGAAACGCCCCCGAGCCCTCCGCCGCCGTGGCCGCCTTTGCCTCCGGCGCCACCCCGACCCCCTTCGCATGCATAGTAGGCCTCGGGTGCGATAGCGCCACGGGGGCCCTCAGGCCCACCCTTGCCACCGTCTTGCCCCCTCCCTCCGTTGCCGCCGCGCCCCCCATCGCCCGTGACGATGTCGGTCTTGTCCACCATGACGTGCGCATGCAGTGCGATGATCCCGAAGCTACTGCCCCCGTGGCCGCCGCCTCGGCCACCGCGCCCCCCGCAGCCGCCGCCCCCACCCGAGCCGCCGGACGGTCCGCCTTGCGGATCCACCGGGCGGCACTTCCCGTTCGGCCCGACGCCGCCACCGCCGCCGCCCCCCTGGCCGATCCCCCCGTTCTGGCCGTCCTTTCCCGAGAAACCCTGCCAGCCGCGCGCGCTAATGCTTCCGTATTTGAGCGGGTCGTCTACGCCCGTCCCGCCGCCGACCCCGTGCGCGCCGGCCTTCCCAGCGCCGCCATTCTTGCCGGGCGTGCAGGTCATCGGCCCGCCCTTTCCCCCTTCGCCGTTGTCGACCGAGCCAGGCGCTGGTGCCGGTGCGCCTGGCTCGCCGTCGCCCCCCGCAGCGATGTCGCCGTCGCCGCCCGTGCCACCGATGGATGTCGTGCCGTCCTCGCACACGGTCACGGCCGGCGGAGCGCCCTCCGTCCAGTCCGCCAAGCACCCGTCCCCCCCCTTTTGGCCACCCGCCCCATCCGGCGCCCGCCATCCTTGCGGAGCGCTTTCCCCATCCGCCCCATCCGCGCCGTTCCCCGCCAGGATCTCGCTCGACACCACGTCCACCGCAGCGCCCTCCCGCACGATCATCGCGATCGACGACCCGCTCGGCCGCACCGCATCCGCCGCCACGAGCCGCACGCCGAACACCGCCGACGTCATGCTCGCCTGCCGCGCCTCCACCGTGAGCGGCACCCCCTCCGGCGCCGGCGCGATCTCGGTGAAGCGGTTTTTGCCGCCCCAGATCCACGCCGCTGTGGCGCAGTCCCGGCCGCCCCAGATCGCGACGCCCGACGGCAGCGTGACCGCCTCCTCGAAGTCCTCCGCGCAGGCGTACACCCGCCGTGTCCCCCCGGGCTTCGACGCCTTCTCCACCGCGCGCTGCAGCGTCCTGACGGGCGCTTCCCTCGTCCCGTCGCTCGCGTCGTCCCCGCGCCGCGCGACGAACACCCCGCACCCGTCCTTCGCCGGGCTCGTCACGGGATCGCCGTCACACGGAGACGCCGGCAGCGCCGGTGGCGTCTCGCCGGGGAGCGGCTCGCAACTGTACATCGTCGTGCAGTCTTCGACATAGGAACACCCTGCGCCCCCCACGACGCTCCCGCAGCCGAGCGCGATCGCCGCGACCGAGCGCAGCGTTCCTCGACCTTGCCTCCCGCGCGTTCCCATGGCCCCTCGTCGTCTCACCACACGCCCAGAAGAACGAGCCCGGCCTGCGTTCCCGTCGCGCTCGGAATCACATGAACGCCTTCACGGGCCGGCGTGCTGCCGAGCAGCCATCCCTCCACGAGGAAGGATGCCGCCGTCGCGATCCCGAACACGGCCCCCGTCACCAGCGCCACATTGCCGAGCGTGGCGAACCGGCCCCGCTCTGCCACCTCCTTGCGGATCTCCGCGCACGGCGAGGGCGCGTTCGGCCACCAGCACGTCGTCGGCGTCCAGCCTTGCCGGCGGCGCACCATGTCGCGCTCGGCCAGGTTGCCGTCGATCACATCGGCCCGCAGCAGGAACACCGTGCCGGCTGCCAGCCCCGCCGTCGCGAGCGCCGCGCCCCCGATCCGCAGCTCCATCAGGGGAAGCGCCCGCCGCGCCGCCGGAGGCGGCGATGGGGCCTCCGGCCGCACCGGGCCGGCGCTGGCCGCCCCCGGCGGCGCGGCGCGCTCCGGCGCGCGAGGCAGCTTCAGGGTCAGCGAGCTGGCCTTGCCCGCCTGCCCGTCGAACGTCCCCACCGCCTCGCTGTGGCCATCCAGCCGTGCCCGCACGGTGTGCTGTCCCGGCTCCAGGAACAGCTCGTACGTCGGCGCCTGGCGACCCAGCGCTTTGCCATCGACGAAGACCTCCGCGTCCGGTGGACTCACCCCCAGGTAGAGCGTCACCACCCGGCTCTCGGCCTTCAACAATCCGTCTTCGGCGCGCTCCACCAGCGGGCTGCGGAGCGCGCCTCGGTGTCTCAAGCTCTGCGCCAGGTGGTCAGCCGCATCTCGATAGCTGCCCAGCGCGAGCTCGCACAGGCCGAGCTCCGCGGCGATCTCGGCGCGCTCCGCGTCGGTCGTCCACGCCGCGTCGGCCGCCTTCAGCGCCGCCTCGTACGCCGCCTCGGCCTCGGCCCATCGCCTGGCATCGCGCGCCTGCCGAGCACGGCGCAGCAGATCCTCCGCGGTCGATGTCTCCTGCGACCCCGCAAGCCCATGGGGATCCTGCGCGCTCGCCACGCCCTCCAGCGCCGCGACGATGCCAAGAAAGGCGCACGGCAAGACGGAGAGGAGCGCATGGCGCACGCCACGCTGGATACTCCTGCACGCAAGCCCATGTCAATGCGCACGGTCCCGCAACCGCCGAGCCTCCTCGTATATCCGCCTCGTGGTCCAGTGAGCTCACGATGGTCGGAAATCGTCCTCAAACCACCGGATGCATGAGAATTTCAGCAATAATGATGCAATGCGTGGCTCCGCTTCGGAAGGCCTTGAGGACGGAACGAGCACCTCACCCACGACGGCTGCTGGGCCCCCGTTGAGATCCGCAGCGGGCGCAGGTGTGGCGGCGGAGGAGGAGACCTCACCGAGCCGCTGGTCCTCTCTTCTCGGGCTCGCCCACCGTAGGGCCACTCGCCGCGCATCTGCGAGGGCTCGGTCGATTTTTTGACCGTCCGGCCGGGCTCGGATCGTCTGCTGGACCGTGGACCGACCAACGCCGACCTGCCCTGTACCCGCCCGCGTGAGATCGCTCATCAGCTACGCTGGGGTGCCCGAGCGGGACCGCGACGACGTCGCGCAAGACGCCATGGTGCGGCTCTGGGAGCGGCGGGAGCAGGCCCGATCGGCGAGGAACCCGAGCGCGTGGTGCGACAGCGTCGTCCTGAACACGGCCCGCGATCACCGGCGAGCGTCGCGCAGGCGCGAGGAGGCGCTCACGGGCCTCGACGAGGCGGCGCTCTGCGACGAGCGGGAGAGCCCCGAGGAGCACGCCATCGCTCGCCAGGAGGCGGAGCTGGTGCGGCAGCTCATCGAGGAGATCGGCGAGCGGTGCCGCGGGGTGTTCATCGCGTGCGAGCTCCTGGAGCGGCCGATCGCCGAGGTCGCCCGAGAGCAGGAGATCCCGCTGGAGACGGCACGAAGTCGGCTGCGCCGGGCCTGGGAGGAGTTCGAAGAGGCGGCGGCCCGCAGGGAAGCGAGGCAACGAGGCCGCGGCGCTCGCCGGCTGCGCGCCGCGCTGTTCCCGCCCTGGCTCCTGGAGCGGTGTTCCTCGCGGCGACGTAGCCCCACGCGCTGGGTGGCGCGAGGCTTTGCCGTCGCCTGCGCGGCGGCGCTCGGCGCGCTGGCCGTGGGCCCGATGGAGCCCCTCGAGCCTCTCCACCCCTCCATGGCCATTCTGCTCTCCAGGAGGACGACCGGGCCGGCAACCGAACAGGCCGCGAGGGGCCCCGCCGAGCCGGCGCGCGTGAGCGGTGCGCTGGACGGGGCGGTGATGGCCCTTCCGGCGCTGGATGGGGCGGTGACGGCCCCTGCCGTCTCCGCCATGCCGACAGGCTGGCCAGCGGCGCAGCGCCGCCCGAGGCTCAGCTCCCGCGAGCAGGAGCTGATCGCCCGCGCACGGACAGCCATGGCGGCCGGTGATGTCGTGTCGCTCGTCGAGGCGCGACGCCTGCTGGAGGAGCACGGACGCAGATTCCCGCGCGGTCGCCTGGCTGGTGAACGCGAGGCGCAGCTGGCCGGGCTCAGGTGATGACCGCGCAGTAAACATTGACGCGAACGACGTGGCCTTCGTCACGGAGGCGGTGCTGGACCACCGTGGTTCGCGGCCTTTGTCATAGGGGATTGAGCGCTTCCTGAGCGGGCGTCGCGCGCCGTGCGACGTCCGCTCAGGAGCGATCGTGTCCGCGCGCCGACGAGCGTTCGCGCGGGGCATTCACGTTTCACCTGGAGGCGAGCCATGGAGCTTCTGGCGCTGCCCTCGCGAGGGGCGATGATGCATTCCATCAGAACACACGTCTTCACCGACGAGCCGGCTCCTCCGGCCCGGCACGACAGGACGGCTCGTTCGAGCGCATCCGGCGCGCCTCGCACCGCGCAACGGACAGCGGCGCAGCCGAGACCCAGGCAGAACAAGGTGAAGCCTGCCGCAAGCCCGTCTCGGGCTCATGCGTTCCAATGCCTCCTTCAGGGAGAAACGATTCGGCGCGTTCGCCGGTGGCTCGCGCGGCTCCGTGTGCCCGAGCGCGATCGGCACGACCTGAGCCAGGACGTCTTCCTGGCGGCTGTCATGAGCTTCGGCAGCTATGACCCAACGCGTGGCCCGATCGCGCGGTGGCTGAACGGGCTCGCGGTGAACCTGGCTTCGCGTTACCACGCGAAGGCATCTCGGCGGAACGAGGTCATCACGGACCCCGTGGAGCTGTGTAAGGCTGGCGAGCGCGCGACCGCCCTCGAGCTCCTGCTCGCAGCGGAGCGGCGGCGCCTGCTGAGATCAGTCGTCCGGGAGCTGCCGTTCGAGCTGCGTTCGGTGCTGGTCCAGCGCGACCTCCACGAGATCCCCATGAGAGACATCGCCGAGACGAGAGAGATGCCCCTCAGCACGGCGTACAAGCGGCGTACGAGAGCGCTTCACAGCGCGCAGGAAGCGCTCGCGAGACGCCTGGCTGCGTGGGATTAGCGCTACGCGAAGCCCCGGGTTTACACGCGACCGGGTAGCATGGTGAAGCAGCGAGAGAAAAAGCGGTGATGTCCGGAACCAGATCGGTGCAACCCGCGTTCCAGACACTCGCCCGGCGCATCCCGGACACCCGAATCTACTGAATGCACCGCACGCGACGGGTATGGCTCCGATGAGCACCTACGGCGTCCTCGCGCACCGGGCCCCGAAGAGGGTGCTGCTGATCAACGGGACGAGGCCGTTACGACGGGACGAGAGCAGGTCCGGCGCAGTGGACCGGGGCTGCTCCGAATCATCGAAGTCGAAGTTCCCGCCGCGGAATCCCCGGCCCGTAGCGTCGATCAAATTGGCACAATCATTGCATTCGCTTGGATAGTTTGCTGCGTACCAGTCCAGGACCCACTCCCCCAGGTTCCCGGCCAGGTCCGCCTGTCCCCACCTCCCATCTCCCTTCGGCGACCGCGACCCGACGGCCTGGATATCGCTGAACGCACACTCGCCAGACGCAGACCGATCCCCTGCGCAGTCATACACCGCATAACTGTTATCGATTCTGGTCGAGCTCGCCGGATTCGACCACGGATACGCCCGCTGCTCGTCTCCTCCTGCCGCCGCGTAGTTCCACTCCGCCTCCGTCGCTAGCCGGCCCCCATCCCACGCGCAGAACGCGAACGCCACATACCAGTTCAGGCAGTTCATCGGCAGGTGCTCGGTACCTCCGTCGGTGTCGTCTCTCCACGTCTTGTAGGTCGGGCTGCAGTTGACTGCTGCCTTCAATGCCGCTGCGTCCGCGGGCAGGTTGCTCGTCCACTCCGCATTCCACCCGCTCCCCTCGATCAGCGGGTGAGCCCCCGCTCCCGGCGCCGGCTTGCTCCCGGGATACGCCTCCACGAACCTGCGGAACCGCCCCACCGTCACCTCGAACCGCTCCAGCAAGAACCCGCTCACCGTCGCTGGATACCTCGTATCGTTGTCCCGGTTGAACGTGCCTCCGGGCGCCGCCTCCGCGGTCGCGCAGCAGCTCTCGTCGCTACCCGGCCCGCACGTCTCGGCCAGTCCGACGCAGCTCGGCGGCACGCACTTCCCTCGGTCGCATACGGGCGCTGCCGCAGGACATGGCTCCGCCTCCTCCCACGCCCCGTGTTCGTCGCACCGCTGCGGCCGGTCGTCCGAGCAGCGCACGTCCTCCGGGCCGCACTCGCCGATGCACGTTCCGTCGACGCACGTCTGCCTGGCGCATGGATCGCCGTTCTCCCACCGCCCATCGACACATCGCCGCGGCGTGTTCTCCGAGCACTTCGTCTCGCGGCCTGAGCACTCCGGGACGCCCCCACCCACGCTCTCGCCGCCGCTGCCCTGCGCCGAAGCGCCGGTTCCACCCGCCCCACTCCCCGGAGCATCACTGTTACCGGTACTGCCGGGCGCACCGCCAGACCCTTCACCTGGTTCGTAGCTGGACGAGTCCGCGCCGATTGAACATGCGCAGCCGCCCGACACGGACACCGCAATCCCTGCCAGAGCCGTCGCCACCGACACGTTGAACCACGTCGAGCCTGCCATGGCGGTGCAGCCTCGTCCTCTCGCGGCCCGGTAGTCAAGGGAGCAGAGAACGTTCTGCCCTGGACGCATGTACACCTCCACTGAGCTCGTGCTACGTGCGCGCCGACGACGCGATACGCGGGTGCTGGACCGCTACAGGCACGTGTTGTCGACGACCACGCCGGTCTCCCGGAAGCGCAGGGTCCCCGGCTCCCCGTCGAGCGTCAGGGTGATATCCATGTCGATGACGCACGGGATGCCGGTTTCCGGCTCAGCCTCCCACGTCATCGTCCCGGTGGCCCCGGTCACTGCATAAGCGCGCTCGTCGGGGTCCGGCATGCCCGTGTCGGTGCAATCGCCCATCTGGTCGGTGAGCGCCACGTCCAGCACGCCCCAGAGCCCCTCCAGCTCGATCCCGGCATAGAGCGGATCGCTATCGGCGAACGACGCGATCGAGATCACCAGACACCGCTCCTCTCGCAGGTCCGCGTGGTGCACGAAGACACGGTCGTGATCGGCGATCACGTAGTCTGCGCTTGCGCAAGCCGTATCCCTCGACGCGTTCACCCCGGCCGCGTGCGCCATGCACTCATTGCAATAGGTGCGCTGATCGCACCCGCAGACCCCCTGACATTCGTCCGGACATCTCCCGACCCGCGGCCTCGGCGCGCATTCGCCCTGCGCGTCTTCGGCGCACGTCGTGTCGGGCATGGCGCAGTACTCCGCCTCCCCGCAGGTCGCTCCCGCGTCCCCTCCGCAGGCGACCGGCGCTGCGCCTCCGCTTCCGCCTCCGCCGTCGCCGGTCGTGCCGCCGCCAGCGCTGCTGCTCGCGCTGCCGCCCGCGCCGCCGCTTCCGATCGGCGACACGTGTTCGTCATCGCTGCAGGCGGCGAGGAGGAGTCCGCACAGCAAGGAGCCAAGGAGCTCATGTCTCATGAACGGACTATGCCATGACCGCTCGCCGGAGAGGAGCGGTCACGGCGCTGTCATGCCCCTGCTTATCCCCGAGGCGCCCGGCCCTTCGCGGAAGCGCCGCCGCGCTGCCGCCGGCGAGCCGCGCCGGCCAGCGCCAGCGCGATCGCCGCGAGCGACGCCCCGAGCGAGCCGCGCGCGCCGGCCACGGTGCAGCCGCAGCCGCTGTCCGCGCCGGAGCCGCCCGCGGCGGCCCCGCCCGAGCCGCCGCCGCCCGAGCCGCCGCCGACACCGCCGCTGCCGCCCGTGGCGCCGCTGCCGGCCGGATCCGTGAGGCCGCCACCCGCGCCGGAGTCCAGGCCCGCGCCCGTCGAGCCGCCGGTCCCGCTGGCCGCCGTCGTGCTCGTGTCCTCCACGCAGGCGCCGCCGGTGCAGGTCTGCCCGCTCGGGCACACCGCTCCAGCGCACGAGTCCACGCACGCACCCGCGTCGCAGCGCTGGCCAGGCGGGCACTCGACGCCGACGCAGGCCGACTCTCTGCAAAGCCCGCTCGCCTCCTCGCACGCGCGCCCGCTCGGGCACGGCGTGCACGGGCACTCCGGCTTGCACACGCCGCCGTCGCAGACCGTGCCCTCCTCGCAAGTCACGGTGCTGCACGGGTCGACGCACACCCCGACCCGGCACACCGTCGGGAAGGGGCACTGCACTCCATCACAAGGCGCGCGGCACCGCCCGCCGACGCACACCTCGCCCGCGTCGCAGGCGACCTCGGCGCAGGCAGGCTCGACACAGAACCCCGCGGCATTACATGCCTTGTCCGAGGGGCACACGAACTCGCCCCTGCCGCACGCCTGCACGCACACGCCCCGGTCGCAGACGTGATCCGGCGGGCAGAGCTCGCCTTCGTCGGTGGCGCCGTTGCAGTCGTTGTCGAGCCCATCGCAGGTCTCCTGGGACGACGGCACGAGCCCCTGGCAGGTGAGCCCACCCGCCGCGCACTGGGTCACCCCTGGCGCGCACACGCCGGGCAGCCCGGTGTCGCACGGCTCGCCGCCGCCGGTGCAGGTGAGGCCGCTGAAGAAGTAGACATAATCGTTGTAGTCGCCATCGTTGTTGAAGTCGCCAGGGTTCGGGCCGACGTTACCATCCTCGAACGCGACGTAGAACGCGTTCGGCGTCACCGTCGAAGCGTAGATGACGGCGGTGACCCAGGGCCCGGGCGTGGTACAGCCCGTGCACACCTGATTCCACCGCTGCTCGGAGTAGTGGGTCTGCGCGCCGATGAGGGCGAAGCCGATCTGCCCGCCCGCATAGGCGAGATCGCTCCGGATATCCGCGGCGGTGATGACGGTGCCAACGACGGAGCCGGCGGGGACGATCTCGTGGATGTCGCCGCTCGCCGGCGGCGCCGTGGCAGCGGGGTCGACGTTGTACCAGCCGACCCCGAGGCGAGACCCTGTCTGCCTGAGCACCAGCTCCGCCGTGAAGCCGCAGAGCGGCGAGAACGTCGACGGCTCGGTGTTCCCATCGGCCTGGTAGTCGAGCCCCTCTCCCCGGTTGGCGAACAGGGTGTAGAGCTGGACCTCGTTGTTCCTCGAGTCCCGGGGCATGACGCTGCCGTTCGGCTGCGTGACGAGCGCGCTCGCGGGGAGCGACGAGAGGCCGATAAAGAGCGCTCCCGAAAGGATCAAAGCGCGTTTCATCACCTGGTGATACAGAGACGCGCGCCCCAGCGTCAACGGAAACATTCCGTGACAGCAGACAGGCGAGATGTCGGGCGCCCGCCTACAACACCGCTCCGCTGACGCTCATGAGCGTGAAAGCCTCTGCGCTCGCGGCGGTCCGCTCAGGCGACGCTGCGCGCGGGCCCTGACGCGGGCGCGGCTCCGTACGTGACGCGATAGCGCTCGTACCGCTCGAGGAGCTCGCTCGTGGTCTTGGGCATCGGCACGCGCG
Source organism: Sorangium aterium (assembly GCF_028368935.1). Lineage (NCBI taxonomy): Bacteria > Pseudomonadati > Myxococcota > Polyangiales > Polyangiaceae > Sorangium > Sorangium atrum. Next base: position 3,783,065 of record NZ_JAQNDK010000001.1, read on the forward strand.
CGCGTGTGATGTACGAGATCACGTTCTTGCCACGGACGATCAGCTCGACGCCCTGGGCCGCCTGCTCCCGCTCGTGGGGCGAGGCGTCCTCGCCGAGCAGCGGCCGGAAGGCGGCGAGCTTCTCCGCCGACACGACGAACGACGTCCAGACCTCGAAGATGTCGTCGTCGGTGCGCAGCGTCTCGCACTTGATCTTGGCCGCGTGCGCGAACTCGCGGGCCAGGCGGTCGAGCCCGGCGAACATCGGCGCGCCCGCGAAGGTGGCGATCATCGCGTCGCGAATGCCGTCGATCGCCCTCATGCTCTGGGCGATCTTGACATACCGGCTGTTGTAGAACGCCTCGATGGGGAACGAGAACGCCTTGAAGGGCTCGCCCCAGAGCTCGTCGAGCCCCTCCTCGCCGCTGCGGTGGAGCACCATCTTCCCGAGTGTCAGGGCCTCGAGGAGGTGCTCTCCGCACTCACGCATCAGGGCGTTGTCGGGCTCGATGGTGACGCCGAGCTCCTGGATCTCGACGAGCTTGGTGAAGATATCCGCCGCTCGATTGAAGATCGCGCCCGCGAGCATGGCGGCCTTGACGCGCTTCCGCTGCGGATCGGCCTCCGACTCGAAGGCGAGCCGCGCCTCGTCCAGCCGTCTTCCTGGGACGTTGATGCCGTGCTCGACGTGGTTGAACAGGCGCCGCGTCAGCGCCTCGATGAGCCGCTTCTTCGCGAGCAGCGTGTCGGCCGGCGCCTCGTAGGCCTTGATCCAGTAACCGTAGTAGTAGACCCGCAGCTGGCCGTCGATGATCTGCTTTTTCCCGAGCGGTATCGCGCTTTCCATGGCCCGCCTCCGATCGGCTGCCAGGCGGCGCCCCTGCGCTGGATGCGCGCGGGGGAGCATGCCCGTGCGACAGCCGAGTAGCATGGGCGCAAGGCGGCCCGCAAGCCGTGAGCGACGCGATCCGGCGGAGTCCTCCGCCGGAAACCGGGACTTAACCGACAGGAAAGACAGCGGCTCGCGGCGTCGCCGCGGCCGAGCGCCAGCCCGCGCGCCCGCCGACCTCGGGGGCTACTGCGCGCACCCCTCGAGCTCGGCCATCATGCGCCAGAAGGCCAGGGCCTTGTTCTCGCAGGCGCCCTGGGTCGTGTGGGTGTGCTCGTATTCCGTGTTGCCGGACGTCTCCACGTCGTAACGCGGGTGCTGCATCGGGATCTCGACGCCGCCCACCGTCGTCGTGTGTCGCTCGCCGTCCGCGTAGACGTCGAGGTCCTCGAAGTCATAGAGGATCTTCCCGTGATCCCGGCAGAAATCGCGGATCTGCTGGTTGCGCTCCGTGCGGTTCACGCCGTTGTATTCCTCGTCGCCGGGCCCCGTCATGTAGATGAAGGTCACCTCCGGGAACTCCTCGCCGAGCGCGTCGAGCACGTCGAGGTACCGCTGCACGTCCGCCTCGGTCTGCTCGGAGATCTCCGAGGACCACGCCCACATCGAGTACCGGATCTCCGGGTGCGCGCCGAGGATGGTGCGCACGTCGTTGATCCCGGCCTCGGTCGCCCAGTACTCCTCGCCCGGGATGAGGTTGGTGTCGATCATCCCGTCCCACATCAGGAAGGCGCCTTCCTGCTGCGGGACGTCGCAATACTCCGTCTCGAAGGCGTAGGTAGGCGTCTTCGCCTCGAGGCTCTCGGCGCCGACGATGATCTGGAAGCCGTGCGAGCGGTGGGCGTAATGGAAGACGAAATCCCCCGACGTGAGCGCCTCGGTGCAGCTCGCCGGGATGCCGTCCAGGCTCGCGTGCCGGTGGTCGAATGTCCGCGCGTTCGCGGGATCGGGATTGGGATCGCCGCCCGACGCCGTCGTCACCCCGCCGCTCGACGCCGACGTCGACGTCGACGCGCCGCCCGACCCGCTGGTCGCCCCGCCGCCCGACCCGCTGGTCGCCCCGCCGCCGGACCCCGTGGTCGCCCCGCCGCCCGACCCGCTGGTCGCCCCGCCGCCCCCGCCCGTCCCACTCCCGTCTGCCGGGCTGTCGTCTTCTCCGCAGGCCAGCACGCCGAGAGCGAGGGAGAGACCAGCAACGATGATAGTTGAATTGCAAAATAATTTGTTCATTGCAGTGTGGATTCTAGACGGAGGCAAGGAGATCGCAATAGATCTCGCAGGCGGTCTCGTGCTGCCGCGCGGGGGTCTGGATGTGGGGGCGCCATGGTTTCTGGCGGCGCGGGCTCCGGCGGACCGCCGCGGATGCCCGGCGTGCTGCGCTGCGCAAGCGGGGCCCCGGTGCGCCGGCGGCCACCTGCGCGCCACCAGCGCGCAGCGTCGGCCCGCGCGGCGTCCGTGCTCGCCGTGCTCGCGAGCGCATCCCCCTCGCCGGACACCGCTGCTGTCAGGAACTTCACTCACCGACGGCGCTGCCGACGCCCGCGACGGCGCTGTCGACGCCCGCGTCGGACCGCGCCTGTCACGGCGCTCCGGGGAGCCATCTCGTGGCCGTATCGAGCCCGAGGCGCCCGGAACGTGGCGCACAGAAGGACAATCCATCTAACATCTCCCGGCTCATCGTGGCCGGCGGCTTTCCTATCCTGTACGCTCCCCTCGCCTCCCCTCGGCTATCAGGAGGAAGCCATCACCATGCAGTTCGCTCCGGATTCCGTCGTAGGTGGGAAGTATCGTCTTGAGCGACCTCTCTCGCACGGCGGGATGGGCTCGGTGTGGGTGGCGCGACACGTCAACTTGGGCTCTCTCGTCGCGGTCAAGTTCATGGACCCGACCTATGCTGCGTCGTCGACGTTCCTCGCTCGCTTCGAGCGTGAAGCCAGGATCGCAGCGAGCCTTCAGAGCCCACACGTCGTCTACGTCCAAGACTTTGGCGTCGACGACGACACTCCGTACCTCGTGATGGAGCTGCTTCAGGGTGAGGACCTGGGCACGCGTCTCGAGCGCGTCGGCCGGCTCTCTCTCGTGGACGCCACCCTGATCCTCCTGCAGGCCGGCAAGGCCATCCGTCGCGCGCACGACGCCGGCCTCGTCCACCGCGATCTCAAGCCTGCCAATCTGTTCCTCGTGCGTGTGGAGGGAGAGCAGGACGAGGTCGTCAAGATCCTCGACTTCGGCATCGTCAAGGAGACGGGCGCGGTGCTGACGGAAGAGGTGACCCGCACCGGGGAGCTGCTCGGCTCGCCCCACTACATGAGCCCGGAGCAGGTCCGGGGCGAAAAGGACATCGACCAGCGCAGCGATCTCTGGTCGCTCGGGGTCATCCTCTTCTATGGCGTCACCGGCGAGCTGCCCTTTCAGGGGGCCCAGCTCGGCGCCGTGATCGCCAACATCCTGGTCGGTCCAGTGCCCAGCGCGTCCCTGATCGCGCCCGACCTGCCGCCGGAGATCGATGCCTTCTTCGCGCGGGCGCTGGCCCGCGAGCGGGCGGAGCGCTTCCAGTCGATCGGAGAGATGATGAGCGAGCTCCGCCGTATCGCGGGCACGGCGTCGCCATCGATTCCGGATCTGCAATCCCCGTGCTCCGGCGTGCCGAGCACCGCTCGGCCGAGGCTCAGCGGGACGATAGCGCTCGACGCCGCCCAGCTCGACGAGCCAGCATCCGCGCCCCGCTCGGCGGGCCCCGGCACCCTGACCATCGCCGGATCGACGGCGCAGGAGGCCGGACAGCAGCGGCCTCAGCGCGCGATGCTGGTGGCCGGCATCGCGATGACGATGCTGCTCGGCGCCGGCGTCACCATCGCGGTGGGTGGGGGCGGAGCGAGCGGCGGGGACGGAGTGGGCGCGAAGGTCGCCTCGGCCGGCGCGCCGGCGTCAGCGGAGGTCGCCGCCAGCGTGTCGGCAGAGGTCGGGCGCTCCTCGGAGCCGCTGGAGAGCGTGACGCCCGCGGTGCCCGCTGCGGAAGCGACGGGCTCGGCAGCGGACGCCGCCGGCGAGACCGCGGCGCCCTCGACGTCCACCACGGCAGCACGGCCGCCGTCGAGCGCCACGCCCAGGCCGCCGCACACGGGTGTCCCCGCCGCTTCCAGGAGGCCGCCAATCCCGCCGACGACTACGCCGGGGCTCGACCGCGCACCGATTCCGGAGGTGCCCTTCTAGCGCGGAGATGCCTTGTTGGCATTTTATGAAAAATTGAACAGGGAGGCGGGGAGACGGGGAGATTTGTGGGATTTCACTCCCCGTCTCCCCGTGAATCCTCTCGACAAATCGAGGGTTACTTCTGCTCACCGACAAGACACGTGCCAGCGCCCGGCGTTTCGATGCCGGCGACGAAGCATCAACAGCGCAAGGCCCATGGCGACGACCGCTGCGTACGAGCTCTTCGGCCTGGAATCGCCGGCGACGACCGCGCACCCGCCTGTCTCACCCGATTCACCTGCAGAATCCGAGCCCACACCGGAGGTGGCGCTGTCAGCAGCGCCGCTCGTGCCGCTCGTGCCGCTCGTGCCGCTCGTTCCGCTCGGGTCGCTGCCGCCCGTCGTGGTGACTTCGCCGCCGCCGGCGGGCTGCCCGCCAGAGCCGACGGTCACCCCCTCGCCCACGCCTCCGCCGTCCCCCGAGGCGCCACCGCTCCCCGCAGCAGGCCCGGCGCCGCCGACGTTCTGGTCACCCCCGGAGCCGTCGCCCGAGCCACCCGTGCCGCCGCTGCCGGCAGCCTCGGAACAATCGGTCTCCGGATCGGCGCCACCGGCCTTGTCGAGACCGAAGAACGCGAGGATGGCGTCGGCCTCGTACGCCATGGAGTGCGCGCCGTTTCTTCCTGACCAGGCCTCGAACACCGTCTGGTTACACTCGTTCTTCCAGAACTGGCGATCATAGGTGGTCCCGCCCGATGTGATCATGTCGGTCGAGGTCGGGGTCTCGCTCAGCTCGAGGACGTTCGTCCATTCCTTGATCGCCTCGGCCTGGTTCTTGTAGTTGATCGTCGCGTCCGCCGTGCCGTGGAAGATCTGGAGGCGGGGGCGATGTCCCGTATACCCAGGATACATCCCGCGGACCAGGTCTCCCCATTGCTGCGCCGACTTGCTCGTCCTGCCCCCCGCGCAGTTGTTGCTCCATTGCTGGCCCGCGTCGAAGCCGTCCGCCCAGCACCCGGCTGCCACCCCCGCCCTCGCCGCGCCGGCCCGGAAGATGTCCGGGTACACCGCCAGCATGGCTTGCGTCATCATCGCGCCGGATGAGCCGCCCATCACGTAGACCCGCTTCGGGTCGCCTTTGTACTTCTCGAGCGCGTACTTCACCATCTGAGCGACGGCCTGCGTGTCGCCTCCGCCGTCGTGGGTCAGGGATTTCGTTGTGCCCACATCCCAGCAGTTCCGGCCGGTGGCCTCCGGAAGGATGATGATGAAGCCGTTCTTGTCGGCGCCCGCTTTGACACCCGAGATGCTGTTGAAGAACGAGCTCACCGGCGTGCTGCAAGAGTGGCAGCCCACCACGATGGGCGGGTTCTCGGCCAGCTTGTCCGGCACGTAGATGTTCATGTTGACGTAGCTCGGGACGCCGTTCGCTCCCCACGTCGCCCGGCTCACCGCCTGCACTGACGCCGCGTACACCGGCATGGCCGCGAACAGCCCCAAAGAGAACGACGCGACCACGAAAACGCGATTCTGAAATCGACGCATGTTCGATGACCTCTAAAGCTGGCGTCGCCGACGACGGCGCGCGATTGGCGCGTGGATGCTATCGATAGAGGAACTTTGACGCAAGCCGCGTCGGGTTCTTCCAGCTGAAGAAAATTGAACCAAGACCTTGCGCATCATGGATGCCTTCTTGCGCTGTGGATGGCCGTAAACCCGCAGCTCACCCCTTCACGCCGGGCGGGCCGCCTTTCGACCTCGCTGCCGCGCACCGCTCTGCATAGACGGCCGGTGTGAAGCCGACCTGGGCCTTGAATTCCCGGATCAGGTGCGCTTGATCATGATACCCGAGCTCCTGCGCGAGCGCCGCCCACGCGACGGGCGCGCCCGTGGCCACGCGCTCCGCGGCCTCGTGGACGCGCGACCGCCGGATGATCCACTTGGGTCCGACGCCGATGTACCGCTCGAACGCGCGGTGCAGCGTGCGCACCGAGACACCCGCGACCCGGGCGAGATGCTCGGCGCGGTGGATGTCGCGATCTTCCTGCGCGCGGACGGCGAGCGCCATCGCCTCGCCGAGCCCGGCGTCCTCCGGGCCCTTGCGCGCGCGCAGGAGCTCCTCCACGGCGCGGATCGCGACGCCGTCGTCCGGCTGGTCGAGCGCGGCGCGCTCGAGCGGCCCGGCCGCGCCGCCGAAGATCTCGGCGAGGGGGACGACGCGGTCGACCAGCCGGCGCATGGGGAGGGGCGCGAACGGGAAGAAGCCGCCTGGCTTGAACTTCGTCGCGACGACGCGCCCCGTGCCCTCGAGCCGGACGACCTCGCGCCGGGTCCCGATGCCGTGCACCGCCGAGCCCGGCGCCTCGATGGCCAGGTTGACGCAGGGGTGCGGCAAGACCTCCTGCTCGAAAGGAGCGGCGAGCGACCAGCGGACGACCCAGTGCCAGTCGACGAGCCTGGCCAGGTCCGGCGCGGGCGCCTGGCGGTGCAGCTCGAAGCGCTGGAGACCGGCGGCCGGGTTCAAGATGCCGCGGGTGGGGTCCTCGGGGGTGATGGTCCGGCTCATGATCGCGCGTGGCGCTCTTTTACAATACCGGCCCTGGCCGTGGCAGTAGCGTCCGCCCCGGAGGCAGCAACATGGCTGATTCGACCACGACCCCGAGGGGCAACCTCGTCTTGTTCCATTCCCCGAACTCGCGCTCGGCGGGCACGCGCATCCTGCTCGAGGAGCTGGGCGCGCCCCACGAGCTCCGCGTGCTGAACATGAAGGCCGGCGAGCAGCGGAAGGCCCCTTACCTCGCCGTGAACCCGCTCGGGAAGGTGCCCGCGATCCTGCACGACGGCGCGCTCGTCACCGAGCAGGTCGCGATCGTCATTTACCTCGCCGATCTGTTCCCGGAGGCCGGCCTGACCCCGGCCATCGGGGATCCGCTGCGCGGGCCGTACCTCCGGTGGATCGCGTACTACGGCTCGTGCTTCGAGCCGGCCATCGTCGATCGGGCGATGAAGCGCGATCCGGCCCCGGCCGCGACGTCTCCGTACGGAGATTTCGATACGATGTTCGGCGTGGTGGCGGAGGCGCTCCGGAAGGGGCCATATCTGCTCGGCGATCGATTCTCGGCGGCCGACGTCCTCTGGGGCAAGGCGCTGGAGTGGATGGTGAAGTTCAAGCTCGTGCCCGAGCTGCCGGAGGTGACGGACTACGTCGCGCGGGTGTGCAGCCGGCCGGCGTTCGCGCGGATCGCGGCGAAGGACGCAGAGCTCGCCGCGGCGCTCGAGGCCGCGGCCGCAGCGGAGGCGCGGGCGAGCTGATCGCCGCTCAGCACGCCGTCTGCTCCGGCTGCCCACCCAGCTGCTTCACCGCCCTCGATCCCGCCTCGATCCCGCGCCGCAGGCACTCCGCCTCGCGCGCGCCCAGGAGCTCCGCGGTGATGAACCCGGCCGCGAACGCATCGCCGGCCCCGGTCGTGTCCACCACCTCGACCTGAGGCGCCGGCTCGTCGAGGCGCACGCCCTGCCGTCCGCCCACCGCCGCGCCCCGCGCGCCACGCTTGATGATCACCCGCTCGAAATAGGCGCCCAGCGCGATCATCTGCGCTGTGAGGTCACCCGCGCCCGAGAGCGCCTCTGCCTCGTCGGCATTGGCGAGCAGCGTCGACATCCCTCGTGTCCACTCAAGGAAGCTCCCGACCCCCACCTCCCGGAGGAAGCCCACGGACGCGGCGTCGAGGGCGATCGGGACGCCGCGGCGCCGCGCCTCTTCGGCGAGCCGCAGCGCTGCCCGCCGAGGCCCTTCGGCAAAGAGCGAATACCCCGAGAGGAGCACCAGCCGCGTCTCGCCAAGGAGCCCCACCGGCATGTCCGAAGGCTCGAGCGCGAGGTTCGCCCCACGGTCGGTGAGGAAGCTCCGCTCCCCGTCGGCGTCGACGAGGACGACCAGCACGCCCGACGGACTCTGCGGGTCGGCCACGAGGATCGGGTCGACATGGAAGCTCCTGAAATAGGCTTCGAGATGCGTCTTGTCCCTGGCTCCGACCCGGGCGACGAACGACACCTTCGCTCCCATCGAGCCGAGCCACACCGCCTGGTTGGCCCCCGAGCCTCCGGGGCGGCTCTCGATCTTGGCGCGCCGGTCCGAGCCGCGCACCAGCGGCCCCTCGGGGCGGACGATCACGTCCGTCATCACGTCGCCGACCACGAGCACGCGGCCGGCCTCGCTCATGCCTTGGCCTTCGACTTTGATTTCGACTTCGCTTTCGACTTCGACTTGGCCCCGAGCTCGCTCATCGCCACCGCGATCTCCGCCGCCACCGCCGCGTTGTTCTCGACCAGCGCGATGTTCGCGATGAGGCTCTTGCCCTCGGTGAGCTCGAAGATGCGCTTCAAGAGGAACGGCGTCAGGTCCTTCCGGCTCACCCCCTCTGCCTCGGCGCACCGGATCGCCTCCTCGATCCGCGCCTCGATCGCCCTGGCGTCCATGGCATGGCTCTCGGGGATCGGGTTGGCCACCAGGACCCCGCCCATGCCGAGCTCGAACTGCAGCGCGATGACCCTGGCCGCTTCCTCGGCGCTCTCGATCCTGTGGTCCACCTTCTGCCCGCTCTGCCGCGCCCAGAAGGCCGGGAAATCCTCGGTCTTGTAACCCAGGACCGGAACGCCCTGGGTCTCCAGCGTCTCCAGCGTCTTGGGAATGTCGAGGATCGACTTGGCCCCCGCGCAGACCACCGCCACCTGCGTCTGACTCAGCTCCTCGAGGTCGGCGGAGATGTCGAAGGTCGTCTCCGCCCCGCGATGCACGCCGCCGATGCCCCCGGTGGCGAATACCTGGATACCGGCCCAGGCCGCCGCCATCATCGTGGTCGCCACGGTCGTCCCGGCCATCCCGCCCAGGACCAGGAGCGCCGCCACGTCGCGCCGCGAGGCCTTGGCCGCCTTGCCGCCTCCCCTGGCCAGCCGCTCGAGATCTTCCCCCTTCACGCCCACCTCGAGCTTGCCGTCCATGATGGCGATCGTCGCCGGCACGGCGCCGTTCCGGCGGATCACCGCCTCCACGCGCTGCACCATCTCGAGGTTCTGCGGATACGGCATGCCGTGCGTGATGATGGTCGACTCCAGCGCGACCACCGGCCGGCCGCCAGCGAGCGCCTTCCTGACCTCGGGAGAGATGGAGAGATGGTCCTTGACCGACACGCGGGGATCCTTCGGCTGCGAGGGTCTGGCGCCTATAGAGGCGCCGGGCGCGAGCGTCAAATTCTGCCCTGTTCAGGAGGTTTCAATCGATTTGTCGCCCTACGACCCGGTGGACTGGTACCGCCGCTCCCCGAAGCGCCAGATGCGCAGCGACACGAGCAGGAATGCTACCCCCACGAGCGGCGACGCCCAGCGCGCGGCCTCGGGCAGCGCGGGGACCGTGGGGCGATCGAGCAGCGCCCCCGCAGGGATATAGCTCACGAACGCGAGCGGCACGACGAACGTGAAGAAGCGCCGGAACCAGTCGCGGTACAGGGTCAGCGGGTACTGCGCCGCCTCCGTGCCGCCATAGGTCAACGCGTTCATGATCTCCAGCGACTCGATCGTCCAGAAGCACAGGGTGGCCTGGAGCACGAGGAGCCCGTAAAAGACGCAGGCGCCGCCCACGATCGCGCCGGCGAGCAGCGCCAGCCTGGCAGCTGTCCACCCCACGCTCAGCGCGCTCCCGGCCCACAGGAGCATCACGAGGCCTACGGCGAGCCGCCCCGCGCGCAGGAACTGGAACTCCCCTGTGGCGACCTGGAACGCCGTGGAGCGCGGGCGCAGCAGGAGCCTGTCGAAATCGCCCGACCTCACCATCGCGGAGAAGGTGTCGAACCCGCGGCCGAACGACTCGGCGAGCGCGAACGAGACGTTGACGAGGCCGAACAGAAGCGCCACCTCCGCGAAGCGCCACCCCCGGACCGCCCCGAACCGGTCGAACAGCGCCCACGCCCCGAGAAGCTCGATGCCCACCGTGATGAACTGCCCGACAGACCACATCACGAACGACGCGCGATACTGCATCTGCGCCCGCAGCGACGCGGCGGCGAGCCGCAGGTAAAGCCTCGTTGCGTCGAGCGACATCTCGCCTGCTCCTCCTCCGTCAACCGCCCTGCACCACGAGCCGGCGCAGGCCGCGCGCGACCATCGCCCTGCCGAGCGCCACGAACGCGGCGGTCCACAGCGCCTGATGCAGCAGCACGCCGGGGAGCGCGCCCGCGGGCAGGTGCCCGAGGTAGAGCCGGAACGGCGCGTCGACCATGCCGCGGAACGGCAGCGCGTCGAGCCACGGCAGCATCCACGGCGGAAACAGCGGCAGCGGCACGATCATGCCGGAGGCGACGAGCACGAGCGACGGCACGATCCGCGCAATCCCGTCGCCGGACGTCGTCCACAGCATCGTCGACGTCACCGCCGTCGCGAACGCGCCCACGAGCGCCGCCGCGCCGACCATCGCCGCCGCCCACGCGCCCGCGGCGGCCAGCGACGGCGGCAGCGCCATGCCGAGGAGCGGCACCGCGACCGCGAACATCGGGACCGCGCGCAGCAGCGTCGGCGCGACGCGCGCGGCGAGCGCGCGGGCGAGCCAGAGCGCGTGCAGATCGAGCGGGCGCGCCAGCTCGTAGCCCACCGCGCCGGTGCGGATCAGCTCGCGCACCTCGGGATCGGGGTTCGTGGAGAACGGCAGCAGCTGGAAGAACGCCTGTCCGAGCCACGTGTACGTGATGGCCTGCCCGAGCGCCATCGGCGGCGGCGCGCCCGACATGGCGTTCCCGTAGAACGCCTCGAGCACCATGACCTTGATGAACCCCCAGAACAGCTGCGTGCCGAACCCGGCCGCGGCCGCGGCGCGGTACTGCAGGAGCGCGCGGCAGCGCGCCCGAAACACGGCGGCACAGGCGGCAAGATTGCCCGCAAAGCCGGCGAACGGCGCGCTCACGGCGGCGCCCCCGCCTCGCCGCCCTCGCCGTAGAGCCGCGCCACGATCTCGTCGATGGGCGGGTTCTGCACCAGGAGGTCGCGCACCGGATAGCGGGCCGTGACGCGCCCGACCAGCTCCGCCGTCGAGATCGCGGCGGGGTCGAAGCGCAGCGTCACGCGGGCGCCCTCGCGGCGGATCACCTCGGCGCGCGGCTCGGCGATCTCCGCCGCGGGGTCCGCCAGGTCCACGATGAGCCAGCGCTCCGCGGTGACCTGCGCGCGCAGCGCCTCGAGCGAGCCGTCCGAGAGCACCCGCCCCCCGGCGATGAGGATGACCCGCGAGCAGAGGGCCTCGATGTCATCCATGTCGTGCGTCGTCAGGATCACCGTGACGCCGCGCTCGCGGTTGAGCCGCTGCACGAAGCGGCGCACAGCGAGCTTCGAGACGGCGTCGAGGCCTATCGTCGGCTCGTCGAGGAAGAGCAGGTCGGGCGCGTGGAGCAGCGCGGCCGCGAGATCGCACCGCATGCGCTGGCCGAGGCTGAGCTGCCGCACCGGCGTGTCGAGCAGCGGCCCGAGGTCGAGCATCGCGACGAGCTCGTCGCGCGCGCGGGCGTGCTCGGCCGCGCCCACGCGGTAGATGTCCCGGAGGAGCTCGAACGAGTCGATCACCGGCAGATCCCACAGGAGCTGGGTGCGCTGGCCGAACACGACGCCGAGCCGCCGCACGTGCTCGATGCGCTCGCGCCACGGGACGCGGCCGGCCACCTCGCATCGCCCCGAGTCCGGCACGAGGATGCCCGCCAGGATCTTGACCGTCGTCGACTTGCCGGCGCCGTTCGGCCCGATGTACCCGACGAGCTCGCCCCGCTCGAGCGAGAACGAGACGCCCGCGAGCGCGTCGACGGCGCGGTAGCGCGGGCGCACGAGCCCGGCGAGCGCTCCCAGGGCGCCCGGCCGGCGCTCGACCACCCGGTACGCCTTGCGCAAATCCTCGACGACGATCAGCGGCATGACGGCGGCCAGGGTCTCACGGGCGGCCGGGAGCATACTGGACCTGGGCCGAGCGGCCAGCGCCGCGAGCCCCGCGCCGCCTTCGCCGTGCGCAGCCGGCCTTCAATCCCGGATACAGACGATGTTTCCCGCGGAGGACTATCCGACGGCTCGGGCCGCGCCACTTGATCTCCCTGTTCGCGCAGGGCCCGCGGCCCAAGCTCACCACGAGCGCGCGCGGTCCGATTCCGCGATGGCCGCGCCGGCGTGCGCGGGTTACGGTAGCCGCCGCCTCGATGCCGCCCGATCACAGCGCGCCCCCTGGCGATCGATCCCTGTTCCCGTCGTTCGACGGCCCCGCCGGCTTCGACCGGATCCGCGCCGACCTCCCGGCCTTTCTCCCGGCGATCCGCGTCGTGTGCGAGCGCCACGGGCTCTCGTCGGGCGGGCTCTCCGCCTTCGCGCACGGGACCAACGTGGTCGTCTCGAACGACGCAGGCCAGATCATCAAGCTGTTCCCTCCCTTCCTCCGGCACCAGTTCGAGGCCGAGCGCCTCTCGCTGGGGCGCTTCCACGGGACCGTCCCCGTGGCCACGCCGGAGCTCCTCTGGCAAGGGGAGCTCGAAGGCTGGCCCTATCTCGTGATATCGCGCCTCCCGGGGCGCACGCTCGAAGAGGCCTGGCCCGCGATGAGCGGCGCGGAGCGCGCCGAGGCGCTCGCCCGCATCGGCGAGATCATGAGGGCCGCCCACGCGCTGCCCACCGCCGGACTGGAGAGCATCGATCTCGGCTGGGATGCGTTCCTGGAGCGCCAGATCGCCGGATGCGAGAGCCGGCACCGGCGGATGGGCTTGCCCGAGCGTCTCGCCTCGCAGATCCCGGCTTACCTCGAGTCTGCCCGCGCCCTCCTGCCGACCTCCGTGGTCCCGGTCCTGCTGACCGGCGAATACACCCCGCAGAACCTCCTCGTGACCCGAGCGGACGGGAGGTGGCGCGTCACCGGCATGATCGACTTCGCGGACGCGTGCCTCGGAGCACCCGAGTACGATCTCCTGGGCCCGTGCCTCTTCCTGGCAGCCGGCAGCGCGGACCTCCAGCGCGCCATCCTCGGCGCCTACGGATACCCGCCTGCCGACCTGGGCTCAGCGCTGCGCCGCAAGCTGATGGCCCTCGCGCTGCTGCACAGGTACAGCCACCTCAGGTTCCAGCTCAGGCTCGAAGGATGGGAGTCCCAGGTCTCCTCGCTCTCCGAGCTGGAACAGACGATCTGGCCGCTCTGAAGCAGGATCCGCCTGTCGCTGCCCGCGAGCTCGGCGGCTCGCGGTCGGCGCGCCCCGCCGCGATCACCTGGCCGCGAGCAGTGCCGTGACGTCCTCGCAGGTGTGCTCCTCGACGGCCCGGCAGTTCGTCACGTCACCCCACGGCAGGAACGCACACTCCTCGGTGTCGGCTTCGCACGCTGCTTCGAGGTCCGGAGAGACAACGAGATCGCAGATCTGATGTTGCGACAGCTCCCACACCGGCGTCGGCCCGCACTCCATCCCTTCGCGCCCGCAGTGCCTCTCGCGGGTCTGCACCAGCGCGGTGCCGTCGCCCAGCACGAAGATCAGCGATTCGGTCTCGTCGACGTACGGGCCAGGCGTGAGCAGCGAGCCGAGGACGCCCGTGCCGCCTCCGAGCACCAGCCTGGCCGCGCAGGGGAGCGTCTCTGGCGGGACCGCAGAGATGTGCACGACGACCCGCTCGCAGCTCAACTCGAAGCCGCAAGCGAAGAGATCCAGGGCCGGATCGGTCGCCTCGGCGCCGCCGCCCGACGTGGTGTCGGACGACTCCGGTCCGGGATCCGTGTCATCGCCCCTGTCCGGCTCCGCCTCGGTCTCGGCGCCGTCCGAGCCCTCGACGACGCGCGCGCAAGCGATGACGAAAGGAAGCTGCGCCGCTGCCAGCAGGAGCGCTCCCTGGATGATGCGATGTGCCTTCATGGTATTGCCCTTTCGACGAGTCTGAGGCGACTGTGCCAGGCATGGCACAAGCAAGCGGCGCGCCACACCGTCCTGGCATCGCGGCGGCGCCGTGGCGCTCCGCGGCTCCAGCAACCATCCGCAGGCCCACAGCGCCGGGGCGTCGACGTCGCAACCCGAAGCGCCGCGACATGGACGCGCCGCCTTCAGCTCTTGCCGACGACCCATGATGACACAAAATGGCCATCATGGGTCACTACTACGGCACACCATGACGCAACCCACGTGCCTCGAATGTCCGTTGGAGCGCCCGAACGCCCCCTCTTGCAATGGCGCTGTTCTCGAAGCAGTATCGCGGCGGAACGAGCCAGGCTGGCTATACCCCTCTCTTGGTCTATTTGTAACGAGCATTACTTATCCTTGTTCACTTCGAGGCAGCGTGGCTGATGCGGCAACTTGGCGTCTTGAATGTCGTTGCGGCGTCGCTCTCGACGGTTGCAGAGGCTCAGGGAAACATCGTTTACCAGAACAACGCCTTCTTCCCCATCGACGAGCGGAACTTCATAACCACTGTCACTCATCACCGCTGCGGTAAGCCAGGGGACGCGCGCGCCATGCAACAGCCACCTCGATGCATGACGGCATCCCCCCGCGCGCCGCGACGACGAAAACGGATGCCGACCCGAAAAATCGAGCCGATTGCATGATCAGATCAGCGCGCTGCGGGAATTCTCGCGGGCCACACCAGCGAGGTGCAACCTGGGTGACACCCAGCCAACTTGTGCAGAGAAGGCGTACGCCGCCTCCGAGCTTCATCTGTCGCGCCGTGGTGATCACCGGGATCGCCGCGGCGTGATCGCTCGGAGCAGCGCCTCGTGATCACCGGGATCACGGTCGCGATCGCGCGGATCGCCGCAGGGATTTGGACGATTGCATAGGAGCGCCCGGCCTCAGCGCCGGAGGTCACGGCCCGTGTCCAGCGCGGGCGCGTCGACGACGCCGGTCAGCCGCATCAACGAGGGAAACACCGTTATGAGTTACGCACGCATGGCCATCAGGAAGGGTCGAATCGGATCCTCGCTACTCTGCTTGCTGCTCCCCATGTCGCTCGCTTCGCTGGCCGCCTGCGGGTCGGATGGAGCGAAGGGGGATCCGGGGGATCCGGGCGCGCCCGGCGAGCCGGGGGATCCGGGCGCGCCCGGCGAGCCGGGGCCGCAGGGGCCGCCCGGCGAGACGCCGGTGTCGCCGGTCGACCCGGTGACGGGCTCCCTGGAGAAGTACGTTTCAACCGAGGGTGGAGCGGATCGCTTCGCCCTCGCCGTGGGCGGCAAGGTCGCTCCGCTGGTCGTCAGCGAGAGCGATTATGCGGGCGTGAACCGCGTCGTGGACGACCTCGCGGCGGACATCCAGCGGGTGACCGGCACCGCCGCCGCCGTCAGCCACGAGATCCCCGCGTCGGCGAAGGAAGTGGTCCTCGTCGGGACGGTGGGCAAGAGCGCGCTCATCGATCAGCTGGTGGATGCCGATAAGCTCGATGTCTCGGGCTTGACCGGGAAGTGGGAGACGTTCGTCACGCAGATCGTCGAGCAGCCGATCGAGGGCGTGGACCGAGCGCTCGTCATCGCCGGCAGCGACCAGCGCGGCACCATCTTCGGCGCGTACGACCTCTCCTCGCAGATCGGCGTATCGCCCCTGTACTGGTGGGACGACGTCCCGGCGCAGAAGAAGCAGGCGCTGTTCGTGCTCCCCGGGCAGCACACCCAGGGCGAGCCGAAGGTGAAGTACCGTGGGTTCTTCATCAACGACGAGAACCCCGCGACGGGCAACTGGGCGGCCAAGATGTTCGGGCCGGGCAAGGCGGATGGCTTCCCCGGAGGCCTCAACCACCTTTACTGGGAGAAGATCTTCGAGGTCGCGCTCCGCATGAAGGCGAACTACATCTGGCCGGCCGTCTGGGGCCGTGCGTTCGGCGAGGACGACCCGGAGAACCACGCGACGGCCACGCGGTACGGCGTCGTGATGGGGACCTCGCACGAGGCCCCGATGATGCAGGGTATCGAGGAGTGGAATCGCCACGTGGTCGCGGCGCAGAGGGATGCGGCAGGCACCATCACCAAGCCAGGGAACGATCCGTACGGCGGCACCGGCGAGTGGCGCTTCTCGGTGAACTCCGAGGCGCTGAAGAAGCACTGGACCAAGGGCATCCAGCGGATGGTCGACGAGAAGATCGAGGGCGTCGTCACGCTCGGCATGCGCGGCCCCGGCGACGTCAGCCTGCCCCCGGCGGACGGCATCCCGCTCATGCAGAATATCGTCGCGGCCCAGCGGAAGATCCTCGCGGACGTGACGGGGCAGGACGTGACGACCATCCCCCAGGTCTGGACGCTGTACAAGGAGATCCAGGGTTACTGGGACGCCGGCATCACCGTGCCGGACGACGTCACGGTGGTCTATTGCGACGACAACTGGTCCAACATGAAGCGCCTGCCGGAGCTCGGCACGGAGCGGGCCGGCGGCTTCGGCCTCTACTACCACTTCGATTACGTCGGCGGCGGCCGTAACTACAAGTGGGTCGACACGATCCTCCTGCCCAACGTCTGGGAGCAGCTCCACCTCGCCTACAACTACGGCGTGGATCGGCTCTGGGTCGTCAACGTCGGAGACTTCAAGAGCGAGGAGCAGCCGCTCCAGTTCTTCCTCGACTACGCGTGGAACCCGGATCGCTGGCCGGTCGAGCGCATCGGCGACTGGGAGCGGCGGTGGACCGAGCAGCAGTTCGGCTCCGAGCACGCGGACATCATCGCCGACATCCTGCACAGCTACTCGCTGCTGCAGTCGGATCGCAAGCCGGAGCTGACCAACCGGAAGATCACCGTCGATTACGATCTCATGGTCAGCACGCCCACGACCGATGTCCCGGATCCCGACACGGCCGCGATCACGTACGACGACGGCGCGAGCCCGTTCAGCCTCACGAACTACCGCGAGCTCGAGAGCGTCACGGAGGAGTGGGAGGCGCTGGCGTCGCAGGCGGAGTTCGTGGAGAGGCTCCTGCCGGAGGAGGCGCACGACGCCTACTTCCAGCTCGTGCTCTACCAGGTGAAGGCGACGGCGAACCTGTATGCGCTGCGCCTGGCAGGGTTCAAGAACAAGCTCTACGCGGCGCAGGGGCGCGCGGCCACGAACGACATGGCGGCCGTCGCGGAGGCGCGGCTCCAGGACGATCTGGCGCTCGCGTCCTACTACAACCACGATCTCGCCAGCGGGAAGTGGGAAGGGTTCCAGACGCAGCCGCACATCGGCTACGGCGCGCCGGGGAACCCGTCCTGGCAGCAGCCCGAGTACCAGTACAACAACATCCAGGAGTTCATCTGGCCCGAGCTCGTCTCGATCGATGTCCCCGCGGCGGCGGAGCTCGGCGTGGCGATCGACGGATCGAGCAACTTCTGGACGGGTGAAGGGGCAGGCGACGGGACCACGGCGAAAGCCGTCCTGCCGACGTTCAGCCGGTATCAGACGCAGCCCGAGCAGTACATCGAGGTGTTCAACCGCGGCAGCGCGCCGCTCGAGTACACGATCGACGTCGCTCTCCCGGTCGAGTGCCCCTCCGGCTGGGCCGCGAACACGCCTTGCCCGCCGTGGCTGAACGTCTATCCGAGCCACGGTATCGTCGACAAGGAGGTGCGCGCGACGGTGAGGGTGGACTGGGTCATGATCCCCACGAACCAGACGTTCCCGGTCGATGTCCCGATCACGGTCACGGGCTCGGACGGGAGCTCGGTGGAGGTCGTCGCCCGCGTCGAGGACCCGCGGCAGGTCGCGTGGAAGCCGAACCGCTTCATCGAGGCGAACGGCTATGTCTCGATGGAAGCGGACCACTTCAGCCGCGCGGTCAGCACGGATGACGTCGAGTGGAAGCTGCTTCCGGACATCGGGCGCACCGGGTCGGGCGTGACGCCGTTCCCTGTGACGGCCGAGGCCCAGGTGCCCGGCGGCGCGTCGCCTCGCCTCGAGTACGACATGCACCTCACGAGCAGCGGCCCGGTGAACGTGTATGTCTACGTGTCGCCCAGGAACAACTTCCAGAACTGGAAAGAAGGCCTGCAGTACGCGGTGTCGTTCGACGACGGCCCGGTCCAGAAGGTCAACACGAGCTACGCCGTCGAGCTCAACGGCAACGGCAACAAGATCTGGGAGCGGCACACCTCGGACAACGCCAACATCATGCGCACCAAGCACACGATCGCTGCGGCGGGTGACCACACGCTGAAGGTGTGGATGGTCCACCCGGGCGTGGTCGTCCAGAAGATCGTGGTGGACGCCGGTGGCGTGAAGGAGAGCCTCCTGGGCCCGCCCGAGAGCTACTGGATGGGCAAGGGGCCGGAGCAGCAGTAAACCATCGTCTGCAAGCAGTCCGAGGGCCCGCCGCGCACACGCTGTGCGGCGGGCCCTCGTCATTTCTGCGCCCTGGCGCCTATCGACAGCGGATCTTTCTACCGGCGGCGCCGCGATCGTGGACGCGCCCTCTTCGTGCGCGGTGATCGCGCGAATGGCCAATGGTAGGATCCTCGCCGGAGTCAGGGATGCTGCGACAGAAGCTGGGATGGATGGGTGTTGTGACGCTGCTTCCGGCGCTCGCCGCGTGCGGTGAGAGCTCAGGGGCCGGGGCGGCCGGCGGGGGTGGCGCCGCTCAGGCCGCGTCGACGGGCGCCGAGGCGTCCACGGGGAGCGGAGCGGGCGGCGCGAGCGGCAGCACGAGCGGCAGCGGAGCCGGCGCGGGTGGCACGTCCGCGAGCACCGGCGGCGCGGGCGCGGGCGGGAGCGGAGGCGACGGGACGCCGGGCGCGCCCCAGGGCTTCATCCTCGGCGCGGACATCTCCTGGGTGCAGGAGCGCGAGGCCGGAGGCAAGGTGTTCCGCGACATCGACCCGCGGACGGGTGAGCTCGTCGAGAAGGACATCCTCGAGATCCTGAAGGCGCACGGGTTCAACTGGATCCGCCTGCGCCTGTTCAATGACCCCACGGCGGTGTACGCCGACGCGGCCGTCGACGACGACCCCTACTCGCCAGAGGGCTTCTGCGATCTCGAGCACACGATCGAGATGGCGCGGCGCGTGAAGCGAGCGAACATGGGTTTCCTGCTCGACTTTCACTACAGCGACGTGTGGGCCGACCCCGACGATCAACACAAGCCCGTCGCCTGGACCGATCTCGAGGGCGACGCGCTGGCGAGCGCCATGCGCGAGTTCACGCGGGACGCGATCGAGCAGCTGAGCGCCGCCGGCGCGCGGCCGGACATGGTCCAGATCGGCAACGAGATCCCGCAGGGGCTGCTGTGGCCTGACGGCTTCGTCACCGGGCAGGCGTTCCAGGGGCTGGGCTCGCTCCTGAAGGCCGGGATCCAGGGCGTCAAGGACGCCGACGACACGATCACCGTCATGCTGCACCTCGACCGCTGCGACGACAACGCGGCGACGCGCTGGTGGGTCGACGGCGTGCGCGGGCAGGGCGTCAAGTTCGATGTGCTCGGCCAGTCCTGTTACACCGAGTACCAGGGGCCGCCCTCGGGGTGGAAGGCGAATTTCGATGATCTCGTGAAGCGCTATCCCGACCTGAAGTTCGTTGTGGCGGAGTACTCGTGGGAGAAGCGCGCGGCCAACGACCTGATGTTCAACCTCCCGGACAAGCGCGGGCTCGGCACCTTCATCTGGGAGCCGACCGAGTGGCACGAGCGCATCTTCTCGCCGAGCGGAGATATCATCGAGAGCATGATCGCGCCCTACGATCAGATGAAGGTCGACTACCAGGACTTCTAAAGCGAGCTCGTCCCGGACGACCGCGGCGTTCATCGCTGACCGCGGGTTCGTCCCGATGCTGATCCAGCTCGCGCGCAAGACCGGGCGCTCCGGGTACATCGGTGACGGCGAGAACCGGTGGCCCGCGGTGCACCGGCTCGACGCCGCGCGGCTGCTCGTCCTCGCGCTCGAGAAGGCGCCGGCCGGCGCGCGGCTCCACGCGGTCAGCAACGAGGGTGTTCCGGCCCGCGACATCGCCGGCGTGCTCGACCGCAAGCTCGGCCTGCCGGTCGAGTCGGTCCCCGAGGAGCACTTCGGCTCGTTCGGCGCGTTCTTCGCGCTCGACGCCCCGCGTCGAGCGCGCTCACGCAGGCGCGGTTCCGCTCGCCAGCGGGCCACCGTGCGCACGCTGAGCCCGAGCGCACGGCAGGCACGAGCTCCCGCAGGCCGTGGAGTGATGGCGGCGTCTTTCGATGCATGGGTTAAAGTCGTTGATATGGCATCGATTTTTCATGCGGGTGTGCCAGATCACAGCGACGAATGCGCTGCCGACCGGGGCAACGTCCCGCAGTTGGCGCTTGACGTTTCGGAAGGCTTTGGATTTCCTTCTCTCTGCGTTGGTTCATCGAGTTCTCGTCGTTAGGCCAGAGCGCGCCGCCGACCCCTCTCGCTCGGGAGGCGCCAGGGCTGGCATTGGGCGCCAGGAGGAGAGCGGGAGTCGACGGGGGCGCAGCGGGTGAGCGGCTCCCGGCAGGGGGGTCGCGAAGCGCTGTGGTTCCTTCAGCCATCAGGGGGAGCGCCGTTCTCGAGCACACGCAGAACCAGCCTCGGCCGATGAAAGCGAGCGGGACGCAAATCAATGAACCGAAACAGTCAAGCACACCTCGGTGAGGATGCTTATCAGATCACGGAAACCGTGGCGGTATTGCCGCGCAGCATCTGGCGGCGCGCGCGCCGCGCGACCTCCGGCGCGAGCGCCTTGCTGCACTCGCTCCGGCACGCAGTCGCTCAGCCGCGCCGGGTCTTGGAGCTCGAGCTGCAGATGTGGCGTCGAATCGGCACGCTCGCGATCGACGACGACGTGTGCGAGGTAGACGGCGAGCTTTCCCTCATCATGGAGGACTTCGGAGGCACACCGCTCGAGATTCCCGCGAAGGGTCTGGAGGTCGGAACGTGCCTGGAGCTCGCGCTCGGCATGTCTCGCTTGCTGCATCGCTTGCACGAGCAGGGGCTGCTTCATCAGGACGTGAGCCATAAGAGCTTTCTGGTCAATCTCGAGACTCGACGTGTCGAGTTTGCCGATCTCCTGGCAGTCTCCGAGGACGCGGCAGTCGACACCGCTTGCGAACCCGCGCACTCACTCTCCCACGTCGCGCCAGAGCGGACGGGCCGCCTCAACCGCCGCCCCGATCACCGAGCAGACTACTATTCTCTAGGCGTCACGCTCTTCCAGATGCTGACGGGCCAGCTGCCGTTCGCGGCGAGCGATGCCATCGGCTGGGCTCACGCGCACGTGTCCAAGCGCGCTCCGCTCGTCACGGAGTTGTCGCCCGACATGCCGCCAGTCCTCGCACAGCTCGTGTCCAAGCTGCTCGCGAAGAATCCTGACGAGCGCTACCAGAGCGATCACGGGCTGCTGAGCGACCTGACCACGCTCTATGAGAGCTTCCGGCGAACGCAGACCCTCCCTGCTGTGGTCCTGGGGGTGAATGACGTTTCCAGTCAATTCATGGTCAGCCGAGACGTGCAAGGACGTGACGCCGAGCTGTCGGCGCTGGGAGGCGCCCTCCACGACGTGTGCTCCGGCAAGAGGCTGCTCGTGCTCATGCCAGGAGCCGCGGGCGCCGGAAAGTCCGCCGTACTCGCGGAGTTCCTGCAACAGCACGGCGGAGCGCCGGCGCGACTGCTGTCGACGGCGTTCGAAGAGCGAGCTCAGGCAGTGCCGCTGTCTGGATTGGCGCAGGTGCTACGACGCCTGGCAGGGGACCTGCTGTCGCTCTCCGAAGCCGAGCTGACGGAGCTGCGGCAGCGCGTGACCGCAGCTCTGGGGCACAACGCAGGCATGATGACCGAGCTGGTGCCGGCGCTCTCCTGCGTCACCGGTCCCTCCACGTCCATCGTCGCGTTGAATCCCATCGAGGCGCAGCGCAGGTTGCAGCATGTCTTCCTCTCCTTCATCCGTATCTTCGCCACGCCGGAGCGTCCCCTCGCCTTCGTCCTCGACGATTCTCAGTGGCTCGACGCCGCCTCTGCCGAGGTGCTGTCTGCCATTTTGACGAATCCCGACTCGAGTCACGTGATGGTGCTGGCCGCGCTCCGCGGCGGTGATGTCAGTGACGTACCGACGCTCCTGAACATGCAGAGAGCGTTGCACCGGGCGAAGAGGGTCGTGCTGACATTGCCGCTCGGACCGCTGTCCTCCGAGGCGGTCGCGGAGATCGTGGCTCGCTCGCTGCGCGCGCCTGTCGCTGAAGCCCGCGGGCTCGCGGAGATCGTGAGGCGCAAGACCGATGGTAACCCGTTCTTCATCGGTCAGCTGCTCGTTTCCTTGCATCGACAGGGCATCCTGCGTCTGGAGGTCGAGCGCGGCCGATGGTCCGCTGACTTGCAGCGCGCGGAGGCGCACCCCGCTTGCGACAATGTCGGCGCGTTGATGGCGGAGCGCCTCGAGAACCTCGGTCCCGACGCGGCGAGGCTGCTGTCCGCCGCAGCATGCTTCGGCATGCATTTCGATCTGCAGACCCTGTCGGAGGCCGTGGGCAGGCCGCCCGCGGCCTGTCTTGAGCTCCTTCGGGAGGGGCTGGCCCATCGTCTCCTGTCCGAGGTCTCCGTCGAGGCTCGGGCGGAGCCGTCAGCGCCTGGCCGGAGCCACGAGCCTGCATCGTACGCGTTCGAACACTCGCGCGTGCAGCAGGCCGCGCTCTCGCGCGCCAGCGACGCGGAGCGTGTGGCAGCTCATGGTTGCATCGGACGGATCCTGCGCGAGCGCCTGCGGGGCGATCGCGCGCCGAGTCGACTCTTCGATGTGCTTCATCATTTGAACGCCGCTCGCGGCGCGATCCATGACCGAGAAGAGCACCTCGACCTCGTGGAGCTCAACCTGACCGCGAGTCACCAGGCGCTTCAGAGCGGCGCGTGGAGCATCGCGGGAGCCCACGCCGAGATCGCCGTCGAGCTGCTGGTCAGGTGCGAGAGCGAATGTTCGCCGGATCTGGCCTTTCGAGCGATCTTCGCGCGCGCCGAGACAGCGTTCGTGCTGGCTGATCCGCATGTCGAAGCGCTCTGCGAGGAGGCGTTCAGGCTCGCCCCCGACCTCCTGGCGCGCGGCCGAGTTCATGTCTTGAAGACCCGGATCCTCGAGCACGGCGGGCGAATGCTGGACGCCGTGGTCCAGGTACGCGCAGCCCTGGCCGAGTTCGGCGTGCGCTTGCCGGAAGCGCCCGACGAGATCAACCAGGGCATCGGTGAGGGTATCGGCAAGCTGCAAGCGCACTTGGCGCGCGTGACGATCGAGGGCCTGGCGGCTCTTCCGACGGCAGAGGACGCAGGGTCGCGCTTGGTCCTCGAATTGCTGGCGCAGGTGATTCCCCCGGCGTTTCAGACCTATCCGCCCTTGTTCTTCCTGGCGGAGCTCATCATGTTCGACCTGGCGCTATGCCGCGGCGTCGACGCGGTCTCGTGCAAGAACTTCGCTGACTGCGGCATCATCCTCCTCGCGATGCTGGGCGACTACGATGCCGCCTATCGCATCGGCCTGGCTGCCTTCGAGCTCTTGAAGCGCTTCTCGCCGACCCCGGTCGAATCGGGCGTGTGCTTCGTGTTCGCGGGCTTCCTTGCGCACTGGAAGGCGACTTACCGAGATCTGTTCGCGGTTTACGACCGGGGGGAGAAGAGCGGGCTCATGCTCGGCGACCTGCAGCACGTCGCCTACGCCAAGAACGATCGCGCCCAGCGCTCGTTCTTGGTCGGTGCGCGGCTGCGGGCCTGCCGCGAGCAGGTAGCGGAGCTGCGGCGCTACCTGACGCACATTTCGGCGGCAGGTCAGCTGGTCAATGCGCTGGTCGTCGAGCGAGCCGTCGCTCGATTGACGGCACGCGAATCGGAGAAGCAGGCCGTCGCCGCGGCCGACCACGAAGCGACCGCCGTGGTGGTTGCCGAGAAGAGCACCCAGTACTCGTACGCCTACGGGCAAGCCCAGATGATGACGAGCTTCATCCTCGGCGACTTCGCTTCGGCGCGTCAGTGGATGGAGTTCACCCGGGAGTTCTTGATCATCGCGGCGGGGCAGTTCTCGCTTCCCGATTACAAGCTCTTCGAAGGGCTGCTGGCGGCGAGGGCGTGCCGCGAAGGAGGCCCGGAGGCGCGGGAGGCCCTGCTCGCTGTCATCGAGGAGAATCTGAAGCAGCTCGAGGCCTGGTCCCGTCTGTGCTCGGAGAACTTCGCTCACAAGGCTCACTTCCTGTCCGCCGAGCACGCGCGCCTGACGGGGCAGCCGCTGCAAGTCGTGCTCGCCCGCTACCGCGACGCGATCAGGACGGCCGGAGACGGGTTCATCCACTTGCGGGCGCTCGCCCACGAGCACCAGGCCCAGATGTGGCTATCGCTGGACGAGCCCCTTCACGCCAGGACATGCCTGGAGACGGCTTACCGGCTCTACGCTGACTGGGGCGCCACGGCGAAGCTCGAATTGCTAGCGCGTGAGCACCCCGCTTTGCTCGCGGATACCGTGAGAGGAGACATCGCGACAGCACGCGGCGCGATGGCGGCCGGCCAGGGTTTCGACAGCGCGTCCCTGCTCAAGGCAACGCAGAGCATCTTCGTCGAGGTCGAGACCGAGCGGCTGTTCGCCGCGCTGATGGCCACGTTGATCGAGAACGCCGGGGCAGAGCACGGCTGCCTCGTCTTGCAAGACGACACCGATCGCGCGTACTACGTGGAGGCGCGCGCCCACGTGGAGCGCCCGATTACGCGCCTTTCGCAGCGCGTGGAGTACTCGGAAGCCGATTTTTTGTGCCCCACCGTCGTCAGCTACGTGCTGCGCACGGGAGAGGCCGTCACGCTGGACGACGCAGCGAAGGCCGGCGCCTTCCAGGCGGACCCGCAAATTCGAAAGAGGGGCGTACGTTCGGTGCTGTGCGCTCCCATCATGCGCAAGGGCGACGTCCTGGGCGCGCTGTACGTGGAGAACAACGTCAGCGCGTATGCTTTCACGCTCGATCGACTGGCTGCGTTGCAGGTGATTGCCAGCCAGGCAGCGATCTCGATTTACAACGCACAGCTCTACGAGAGCCTGGAGCGACGCGTGGCCCAGCGCACCGAGGAGCTGGCGCTCAAGAACGGTCAAATCGCTTCGATGCTCGACAATCTGGACGAGGGCGTCTTCACCATCGGCCGGAACCGGCGTGTCGAACCGGGATACTCTCGACGATTGGCGGACATCCTCGGCAATGCCGAGCTGGTCGGTCGCGACTGCCTCGCGCTGCTGTTCGATGGCTCCAACGTCCGACCGGACGCGCGGAGCGCGGCAGAGGCCGCGCTCAGCTGTGCCTTCGGTCAAGAGCAGTGGCTGGCGGAGCTGAACACCCATCACCTGATCCGTGAAGTGGAGCGTACGGGTCCCGGCGGCAAACCCCAGTTCCTGGAGATATCCTGGAACTTTATCGAGTCGGAAGCGGGCCAGGTGGAGCGCATGCTGGTCACGGTTCGCGACGTGACCTTGCTGCGTAGCTTGAGACAAGCGGCGCGCAACAAGGAGCGCGAGGTCGACATCATGGTGCAAGCGCTCGATTGCGGCGTCGAGGCCACACGCGCGTTCTGCGTCGACTGTCGCGAGCTGCTAGCCGCAAATCGCGCGGCGCTCGGGCCGCATGTCGAGAGCTCCGAGCAGCTCTGCGATGCCGTCTTGCGCAACCTGCACACCCTGAAAGGCAACGCTCGCCTGCACGGCTTCACGCACCTGGTGGACTGCCTGCACTCCGCGGAGCACGCCTGCCAGGCGTTGCGCCGGGAGCCAGCGCGACCGAGCGACAGGCACGAGCTGCTGGAGCAATTGGACGCCGTCGCGCGAACGGTCGCGGAGTACGAATCGGTTTGCCAGCAAAGGCTGACGGCCGTGAGCAAGAGGCTGGATGAACGGAGCGAGGGTGTCCTTCACGACATCCGGGGCCTGGTCGCAACGGCCGCTCCCACCGGCGCGGCCGAGGCGCTGGCGCGCAAGCTGCGTGGAGTCCTCGCGCGCCTCGATCCTACGTCGGTGGCGCGCTTGGTCGACGAGACGCGCGAGATGTTGCCGAGCTTGGCCGCCGAGCTCGGGAAGCCCGCGCCCGCGGTGCTCACGGAGCAGGCCGAGGCGCAGCTGGCCAGCGACTGGACGGGACTCGTGAAAGACATCCTGGTTCAGTGCTTTCGCAACTCCCTCTATCACGGCATCGAGAGGCCCGACGTGCGAGAGCTCGCCGGCAAGCCGGCGCAGGGCCGCATCGATGTTCGCGTGCGGCGCGGACCGAGCGCGCTCGAGCTGCAGATCTTCGACGACGGCAGCGGACTTTCACTCGAGAAGCTGCGTCGGAGGGAGGGCGTTCATGCGCTGCCCGATGAAGCCCTGGCCGACCAGATCTTCCTGTCCGGCGTCTCGACCGCAGAGACGATCGGTCAAGTAGCCGGTCGAGGTGTCGGGCTCGACATCGTGCGCGCGAGCCTCCGGGCTCGCGGCGGTGACGCCCTGGTGCGCTTCACCGGCGAGGAGCGCGATGGCCACCGGCCGTTCATGCTGGTCCTCCTTATGCCGAAGAGCGCGCTCGCCTCCCGCTCCCGAGCGGCGCCCGACGCGCCTCGGTGACCCCTTGACACGGTGCCGTTCGATCACGCCCGCTGGCGTGCACCCGCGCCGTCGAGGTCGAGCCCGGCTTTGATGCTGGGAGCCAGGAGCAGCGGGAACGGTGGAAGGATTCTGTTGAACGGCGCCTCTTGCCCGGGTGCGTGAGCGCCTACGACTCGCCGCGACCGCGACCGCAACCGCGCCTCGGGCCCGAGGGAGCACCAGGCTCGTGGGGCCCGTCCGGAGCGCCGCGTCAAGCGTCAACAGGAGCGGACGCCTCGGCCGGCTGCCGCTGCGCCCCCTCGGGCTTGAGGACATCTGCGCGCAGTCCATTTTGATTGACGCCAGACATGTGAGCGTTCACATTTGGCGCAGGGTATTCTTTCGCCTTGCCCTGGATAGGTGCGTCATGCGCACCGGCCGTTCTCCTTATGCGCGTTCACGGTGGCGGTCGGGCTGCTGGCTCCCGTCGAGGCGCATGCAGGGGGAGGAAGCAGCAGTTGGACCCTGCTGGGATGACATAGCAAGGCACACTTGCCCTCTGGATGGGCAACGATTCGAGGATTTCAAGGGCGCGTCGGCAGCTGGATCAGCTTACGTTCGAGGCAAAAATCATGCGTGAGAGTCACGATTCCACCATTCGTCACGTCAGGCTGCTGGTGGCCGCATCACTCACGGGGTTCGCTGGGTTGGCTGCTTGTTCGTCGGATGGAACGAGCCCCAACCTGGCTGGCGGCGAAAGCTCGGCTGGCGGCAGCGCAACCGGCGGAGCCGACGCCACTGCAGGAGCCGGAGGAGCGGTAGAGGCCGGTGGCGGCGGCAGCGCCGGCGCGATGGCCGGTGGCGGAGCGGGCGGCGGCGGCGGCGGCGGCGGCGGCGGCGGCGAGGTTCCAGACGAGACCGGGACGCGGCAAGCGGCGTACTACGTGTCGCCTTCCGGTAGCGACGACAATCCAGGCACGGCCAGCGCGCCCTTCAAGACGGTCACCAAGGCGCGCGACGTCGTCCGCACCGTCAACGCCGATATGACCGGCGACATCTACGTTTACCTCCGAGCTGGCACGTACAGCCTCACCGACGCCATCGCCTTCGCGCCGTCGGACTCGGGCACGAATGGCCATCGCGTCTACTATCAGGCTTACCCCGGGGAAACGCCCGTTTTGAACGGCGCGACGAAGGTGACCGGATGGACGCCGGACACGGGCAATATCTACAAGGCCAAGCTGGACCGAACGACGAAGCTGCGCAACCTGTACGTGAACGATGCTCGTGCCCTGATGACGAGCAAGCGGGTCACGTCGCGCGGAGGTGTCGGGACGTACGGCGTGACGGCCGGGCAGCACAGCTGGGCTTGGGCGAGCGGCAGCGGCAGTGACGGCGCCAAGTACGACCTCAACGCGGTGCCTGCCATCGCCAGCAACAAAGACGACCTCGAGATCGTGAACGGCACCACTTGGAACGAGAATATCGTTTGCGTTCGTGATGTCACCACCACGCCAGACAACTTCCGCGCGCTGCTCTTTCAACAGCCCTACGGCACCATTGCGCAAACCCCCGGTTGGAATTCGGGCTTCAGTGTTTCTGGCTCCCACACGATATACAACGCGCGTGAGTTCTTGGACTCACCCGGTCAGTTTTACTTCGACAAGACGACCGGGACCCTCTACTACTACCCGCGGCAGAGCGAAGACATGGCTCAAGCCGACGTGCAGGCGCCGATCGCAGAAAAGCTGATCGACATCGTCGGCGCCTCCAGCGCTAACCGCGTCAAGAACCTTACCTTCCAGGGCATCACCTTCGCCAACACCGACTACAACCTATACAGCGTGGACGGGTCGCGCGGCAAAGCGACGGTACAGGGCGCCACCATCTACGTTGCTTACGGCGACGGCAACTGGCACAACAGCAAATACGAAATCATCGACACGCTTCCCGGGATGATCACGGTCAACAACGCCGACTCGATCAACTTTATCGGCAACGTGGTGAAGCACAGCGGCAATGAGGGCATTTCCTTCATCAACGACGTCGTAAATTCCAGCATCGTCGGCAACTACATCACCGACATCGCCGGCAGCGGCATCACGGTCGGCCACCCGCAGCACCTGTACGTGGGCGACACCGGTCCACACCGCAAGTTCGGCTCGGGTGTCGAAGGCATCTGTAAGAACGACACCATCAGCAACAACCTGCTGTACGACGTGAGCTCACTGCCGGGCTTCGGTGGCCATTCGGGCATCACCGCGTTCTTCGTCGATGGCCTGAAGATAACCTACAACCACATCCAGAAGACGGCCTACAACGGCATCAACCTGGGCTGGGGCTGGCGGAACTTCCCCGACTCGACCACCTGCAAAGACAATGCGATCAACAACAATCGCTTCATCGATACCTTGAGCAGGCTACACGACAGCGGCGCGGTCTACACGCTAGGTCAGATGCCGGGCACGACCATCAACGAAAACTACGTCAAGGGCATTCCGCCCGCGACGAGCGGCCCCACGTACGGCCTGCACAACGACGAGGGCAGCGCGTACATCACGCAGAACGACAACGTGCTCGACATCGACCCCGGCGTAAAATACACGATCAACTGCGAGGATTTCGGGGCCAAGCACCATCTCACCATCCTGAGGACGTACGCCACCGTGAACAAGATGGGCATCAACCCGCCCGATAGCAGAATCGACCCGCCGGTCGCGGTTCCGGACAACATGTGGCCGGCAGCGCAATACGAAATTTGCCTGAGCTCCGGCATCCAGGAAGAGCACCGGGGCATCATCCCCAGCAGACTGCTCGCGGTTCAAGACTACGTGTTCCCGGCGAGCGCCTCGGTGGCATCCGGCACCAAGACGATCAAGATCAGGAGCACCGGCGCGGCGGCCAACGCCGTCTGGCTCGCGCCGGCCGGCACCGGCACGTTCACAGAGGGCGCGACGATGACGAAGGCGGCGGGGGACGCTACGTCCATCGCCGTGCCGGCCAGCGCCGGAACGTACAAGCTGCATGTGGTCGATGCGCAGGGCGAAAAGCTCGGTGAATCGGCGGCGCAACTGCGGGTGCGCTGACGTGCCGCGGTGGGCGCTACAGCAGCGGCGCCCACCTTGAAACCTATCCCAGCAGGAGCACCTGGGATCTTGGGAGACGATGAGGAGGCGCGCGATCGACCAGGCGTTCTTCTTGACGCGCGCCTCGGCCGCCACGTCGACCCGCGGCGCCTCGGCGCCCTCGGTCACGGCGGCTCGCATCTGCATCTGTCGCGCGCGCCCGCCCGGGGTATGCTGGCCGGCGTCGTGGACTGGGATGACGTGCGCCATTTTCTCGCGCTCGCTCGAACGGGCTCCGTGCGCGCGGCGGGCTCGATGCTCGGCGTGAGCCACTCGACCGTGGCGCGGCGGGTCGAGGCCCTCGAGGCGCGGCTCGGCGTGAAGCTGTTCGACCGGCACCGCGACGGGTACCAGCTGACGGACGCGGGCAACGAGATGGTCTCGGGGGCGGAGCGCGTCGAGCGGGAGATGGCCGCGCTGGAGCGCGGCATCGCCGGGCAAGACGCGCGGCTCGAGGGGCCCGTGCGGGTGACCTGCACCGACCCGTTCATCGCGAAGATCCTCCTCCGCGCCCTCGCCGGCCTCTGCGAGCAGCATCCCGGCATCGAGCTCGAGCTGGATGCCGACGCCAAGAACCTGGATCTGTCGAAGCGCGAGGCCGACGTCGCGGTGCGCGCGCTCTTGCCCGGCGCGGCCCCGCCGGAGCACCTGATCGGGCGGCGGCTCGCCCCCATCACCCTCTGCAGCTACGTCGCGACCGCGCACGCTGCCCGGCTCGACCCCGAGCGCGGCGCGCGCCCCGCGCGCTGGCTCGGATCCAGCGTGCACAGGATCGTCAAGGAGCTCGTCGCGTCGTCGAGCTATCCCGAGGTTCCGATCTGGGGCACGTTCGAGTCGATGGCGATCATGGTGGAGGCCGCGCACGCGGGCCTCGGCTTCGTGATGTTGCCCACCTACGCCGGCGATCCGGAGCCCGGGTTGCAGCGGCTCGCGAGGCCGGACCTGCGCCACGTCGCCGATTTCTGGCTCCTCAGCCACCGCGACCTCCGGGACAACGCGCGCCTGCGGGCCGCGCGCGAGGGCATCAGCGCGGCGATGGCGGAGCGCGCGGCGCTGTTTCGCGGCGAGGCCGAGGGGTGGCGCGAAACTGCGCCCCTGCGTCACGAAACTGCACCGGGCGCAGCCGCGCCGCGTGCGTAGATTCATCGACCACCATGACCACCATGACCGCCGACGCCAAGTTCTGGGACGACCTCGCCGAGAAGTACGCCGCCAAGCCGGTGGCGAACGTCGCGGCCTTCGAGCGCAAGAAGGCCATCACCCGCGAGCGCCTGCGCCCGCGCTCGACAGTCCTCGAGATCGGCTGCGGCACCGGCTCGCTCGCCCTGGAGATGTCGCAGTTCGCGGGCCACATCCACGCGATGGACGTCTCTGGCGAGATGATCCGCATCGCCAACCAGAAGAAGCAGTCCCAAGGCGCGGCCAACGTCACCTTCCGCCAGGGCACGCTGGACGGACCTACCCCGTACGAGCCCGAGCACTTCGACAGCGCCTGGGCTTACTCCATCCTCCACCTCGTCCCCGATCGGAGGCGCACCCTCAAGACGATCTTCGACCTCCTCAAGCCGGGCGGCTCGTTCATCTCGTCCAATGTCTGCCTCGGCAGCACCTGGCTACCTTACGGCGCGATCATCACGGTGATGCGCTGGTTCGGGAAGGCGCCGTTCGTCTACACCTACGATCGCGAGACGATCCTCCGCGAGATGCGCGAGGCAGGGTTCGTCGAGATCGAGGAGAGGGACGTTGGTGCTGGGAAGATGGTTGCGTTCCTCGTGGCGAAGAAGCCGGGGTAGGACGCAGCTCGCTGCGACCGACCCTCATGCGGCCAGCCAACCCTGGTTCCGATTCGAGATCGGATGCTCCCCGCGGCGCTCGGCCACGGGGCACGGGGATGCGGGAGCAACGATAGCGGCAAAATCCGGGTCAGAACCGCGACCGGAATCGGCGCGATCCCGTGCCAGCATAGTTCGTCAAGCTCTCCGTAAAGCACCGATGAGCTTGGGGGACAGTCCCCTACAATCCACGTCACTTCATGTCGATTTCGCGAGGCCTCGTTGCTCGTCGAATTCTTGCTCCGACCCGCTTTTCACTCGGCAGGTCTGCTAGCACACTACATTCATTCGCTGGAGCCGATCGTCTCCGGGCGAAGCACGGCGAGCAGGTGGCAGGGCGGCGGGGGCGTACCGTGCTCGCGACGGCTCGCCCCCTCGACGCGTGGAAGCCCAGGAAGGCGTCCCGAGCCTGCGGACCGGCCCGGGCGCTCGCATCCACGTCGACCCGTGTCCGCTCCTGGAGAACACCGATGTTCAACCTCACGCATCATCGCCTCTCGCTGCTCGCCCTGCTCGGCGTGCTGGCCGTGCCAGCGCTCGCCTGCGAAGCCCCGCGCGAGGGCGGCCTCGCGGGGGACCTCGCCGAGGCCGAGCTCGACGTCGAGGACGATGTCGGCGCGCTGGCCGCTGCCGATGTCGCCGTGGCGGACTATTTCATCGCGACCCATCCTGACTACCGAAAATGCGTCGCGCCGATCTGCGGCGGCCATTTCGTCGCCCGCGTCAACACCAGCGTGACCCGCTGCGCCGATGGAACTTGGCAAGAAGAATGCCATATGTTCGAGCTGGATCTGTCCGGGCTCGGCCTCGACCGCTCGACCGAGGCCAAAGCAAGAGAGGCGTTCGGCGCCGGGCAGGCGCTGGTCCGCGGCGGCCTGAAGCAGGTCGCGCTCGGCGACCTGCGGTCGCGGCCGGCTGACGTCCTCGTCGCCAGCGAGATCTGGCTCGGGGCGACGGGCAATACGCCGAAGGGCCACTTTTCTCGGGTCGACAGCACCGGGATCGTGTGCGTGACGTATCCCTGTCCCTCCTTCTCCGAGCATGGCCTGAACACCGACCTGAGCGGTCCGCTCGACGGCGTCGATCTGTCCGCGTCCGGGGCCACGGCGAAGCAGGTCGAAGGCGGCATGAAGGCGCTCTCCACGGCCGGTCTGCTGGTCGCCGGTCAACATGCGATCATCACCGGTCCGGCCGGCTCGATGAACCGCCTCGACGCGGCGGAGTTCTACCTGCGCCTGAAGTGATGATGCCGGCCCCCTCGTGTCTGCCCGTGCCCGCCCGGCTCCAGGGCCGACGCGCCCGCGCCCGATAGCACTGTTTCACCTCTCGAACGCCGCCGTTCCAGCTCGCTGTCTGGTGTCGCCCACCGTGTCGCCGCATACTCTGGACATGATCCTGGCGCGGTTGCCGGGCGGGGCGGATCGGATGCGCCTGCCTCCGGACCTCCGGCTGCGGCGGGCTCATCTTGTGGCTCGCCGGTGCAGAGGGCATGACGGAGGATGGAACCTGGCCTCGCGCTTGGCTTGGAAGTTAACTCAACATAACCACACATTGGCAAACCAATGAAACACATCTATCACATGACGCCCATGCGCGCCCTGCTCTGCAGCCTCATCGCCGGAGGCATCTCGCTGAGCGCACCCGCTCAAGCTCAGACGGTGTTCGGAGTCTACGAAGGAGAAGCTTGCCCCGCAGGATACACGCCGCTCGCCCCAGTCGACGCCTTCTGGACGTTTCTCGCCCGCTGCGATGAGCTCCCCTATTCAGGGGTCTTTCGTATCGCAGACGGGGCTTCGATAGATGGCCCGTGGAATAACTGCCAGCAGCACGCCAACGATACCCGCGAGCTGGAATACACGCTCTGCAAACCCAACTACCAGCTCTTTGACATTGACGGGACCACCTTTGCGGTGGTGAGAGGCGGAGAGCAATGTCTAGAAGGCTTCGAGCACGTGGATTTCGCTACCGCCTCCGCCTATTCGGATGAGATATGCACTCACGTCGGGTACTGGGGGATCGCGAGGATCGGCGGAGGGGGCTCCATCGACGGTGTAGGTTACAATTGCGGCATCCGCGCGACCGACTCTCGCCAGCTCGGTGATGCCATCTGCGTAGAAATCGAGTGAACCTCCCGAACCAGAGGCAGCTGGCGCAACCCCTGCCGACCTGGCGAGCATCTCACCTCGCCGGCGCGTCCCGCCCGCCCAGGCACACGCCCACGTAGTCGGCGACCATCCTCTCCAGCGAGAACCGCTCCCGCGCGCGCTCCCACCCCGCCGCCCCCATGCGCGCCCGCCGCGCCGCATCGGCGCCGAGCTCCGCGAGCGCCGCGGCGAGCGCCTCCGCGTCGCCCGGCGGCACCAGCCGGCCCGTCACGCCGTCGTCCACCTGCTCGGACATGCCGCCGACCGCGGTGGCCACCACCGGCAGCCCCTCGGCCATCGCCTCCAGCGACGCGTTCGGGCACCCGGCAGGCTCGGCGATCAGCGCGAACACGTCGAGCTCTCGCAGGAACGCGCGCGTGTCGGCGAGCTCGCCGACCCACTCGACCGGCAGCCCCGCCGCCATCCGCCGCAGCTCCTCGGCGTGCGCCTCGGCGCCGCGCTCCACGCCGCCCGCGATGCGCAGCACGTGCGGCGGCAAGCGCGGCGCCGCGAGGCGCAGCGCCGCGAGGAGCTCGTCGAGCTTCTTGTGCGGGTGGATCCGCGCCGCCGTCCCGATCGCGAGCAGCGCGCGCCCGCCGCCGGACGCGCGCTGCTCGGGCGCCGGCGAGCACGGCGCCGCAACCGGGCGCGGGCCGAGGGCCACGCCGTTCGGCACGACGTGCGCCGGCGCCCCGAGCACCTCGGCGGCGAGCGCCGCCTCGGCCCCGTACTTGACGATCACCCCCGCAAGGCGAGCGCCGTAGTCGCGCGGCGCGCTGTAGGGCAGCCCGCGGCGCGGCGACGCGAAATACCGGCGCAGCGAGGCGAAGTACATCTCGCCCGGGCTGATGTCGAAGAGCGGGACGTCGAGCAGCCCGTCGGCCAGGAGCACCTTGTGCTCGGCGATCACGTTCCACATCAGCACGGCCTCGGGCGGGTCCTCCTCGATCGCGCGCAGCAGCCGCTCCACCGCCTCGGCCGGCTCGATGTCTGCCGGCGGAGGCACCGCCAGCACCGGGATGCCCGCGGCCTCGAGCGCGCGCCGCCCCGGCGTCGGGTACTCCGGCTGCTCCTCGATCACGGCCGCCCGGCCGCGCACGCCGGCCCCCGCGAGGCCGAGCAGCAGCCGGCGCGCGCTCGACTGGGCCCCGCCCATCGAGAAGTTGTTCGTGACGAGGAGCAGCCCGTCGCCCCGGCGCAGGCCGCGGTTCCGCGCGATCGCCCGCGGGTAGAGCCGCGCGTAGCCCTCGGCCATCCGCGCGAGGCTGAAGTGCCGCGCCACGACCTCCCGGCCGCTCGGCGGCCCCACGCCGGCGCGCGCCTCCGCCGCGACCTCCCGGCCGCCTGTCGACGGGTCGCGCGCATCGCCCGCGGCGCCGGCGCGCGCCGCGGCCACGATCGCCCCGGCGAACCGCTCGGGCGCGGCGTCGAGCGGCAGGTGGACCATCGCCGGCGGCTCGGCCGCGATCTCCGCGGTGCCGCCGGCGCCGGTCGCGACGACCGGGAGGCCCGCCGCGAGCGCCTCCAGGTGCGCGAGGCTCAGCCCCTCGTGGGCGCTCGGCGACACGAGGACGTCGGCCGCCGCGAGCAGGCCGGCGACGTCGCCGACCGCCCCCGCGAAGCGCACCTCGGCGCGCAGGCCGAGCCGGTCGACCTCGCGTCGGATCTCCGCCTCCGCGGCCAGCGCCTGCTCGCTGCCGGGCGAGGCGCTCCCGGCGATGACGAGCCGAGCCGCCCGCGGATCGCCGGCCGCCGCCAGCGCGGCCCGCGTGGCCGCGAGGATTCCAGGCAGCAGGTGCAGCCGCTTCTGCGGCCGCGGGTTCGCCACGGCGAGCAGCACGAGGTCGTCCGGCGCGATCTCGAGACGCCGCCGCCACGCCGCGGCCTCCGCCGACCCGGACCGGCGCGCCGCCTCCGCAGGCGCGAGGTCGATGCCGTTCCAGACCGTGCGCGCCGGGATCGGCAGCGCGCGCTCCGCGAGCTCCGCCTCGACCGCGCGCGCACACGCGACGAGCAGCGCCGCGTCGTCCGGAGCGAGGCGCTCCAGGCCCGCCGGCCAGCCCGCAGCCACGTTATGCACCGTGACGAGCGGCCGGAACCCGCGCGCGGACAGCCGCGCGAGATCCTCGGCGTCGAGCAGGTGCGCGTGCGCGAGATCCGCGCCCCACGCGGCGAGCCCGCGGGCGAGCGCGTCGAAGCGCGCCTCCCGATCGCCGCGCGCATCGGACAGATCCAGCGCCCCCGGCGGCGCGGCGAACGTGGCGCGGGTCGGCCGGTACACCGCGCAGACGAGCGAGCGCACGCCGCGCCGCGGCAGCTCCCTGGCGAGGTCGATCGCGATCCGCTCGGCGCCCCCCTGCTGCAAGCTGGTCACCACCTGCGCGACCCGCGGCGCCGCGTCGTCGCACACGTCGAGCGGCGCGTGCCGCACCACGCGCGCCCGCCGCGCCCCGAGCTCGCCCTGGAGCGCGGCGTCGAGCGGCTCGCCCGCGCCGAGCCGCGCCGCGACGCCCGCGGCGAGCGCCCCGTCGAGGTACACGCTCGCCGCGCGGGGTAGCCCCGGAGCGCGGCGGGCGCGCGCGGCGCGGCTCAGCTCGCCGCCCGTGGCGCGCAGCAGCTCGGCCCACGCCGTGGCGTCGGCGTCGACCCACGCCGTGGCGTCGGAGCGCGCAGGGACGATCGCCGGCAGATCGATCGGCGCAAGGACGGCGCCGAGCGCGCAGAGCGGTAGCCCGGTGTCGCTCGGCGGCGGGAACGGCTCGAGCGCGGCGGAGGGCGCAGGCCAGGCGCCCCCGCGCACGAGCCACACCGGCCCCGCCGCGAGTTCCTCCGCCGCGGCCGCGAGCGGCGCCGCCGTGAGGTCGACCGGCGCGAGCCCGGCGAGCCGGAGCGCGCGCAGCGTGCGGCCGGCGCGGGCGCGGTGCGCGGGCGCCTCGGCGAAGACGGCGCAGAGCGGGCGGCACATGCGGGACATGCGAAACATGCGCGATCGAGCGGCGCGGCTCAGTAGGCCGACGGATAGCCGCGGAACGGCGCGGCGGCGGCCACGTCGGGCGCGCTCGAGATGCGGTCCCTCGAGCGTCGACCCGCGGCGCCCACGGCCGCGCGCGGCGCGGCGGACGGCGCCGCGGCCCACCCGGCCGCACGCGGCGCTGCCCACGCGGCCGCGCCGATCTGCTCCACCTCCACCGCGGACGGGACGCCGCCCGTGTAGACGAACTGCCCGCGCGGGCCCGGCTCGATCGGGACCGACGCGCGCCGCATCGCGCCCTTCACGAGGCAGCGGTAGTGGAGCACCGACCCGTGCAGGTGCGGGGGCGCGTGCAGCCAGAAGCCGTCGCCCTGCGGCCGGAACGTCACGCCGGGCGGCCCCCCGGCCATGGGCCTGCGGCCGACCGCGCGGTGCACGAGCAGGCCGATGAGGCCGACGACGGCGCTGGCCAGGACGACGCCGCCGCCGACGAACCCCACCATCGCCGCGGTCGACCAGGAGCTCGAGCGAGGCGCCTGCGCGGTCGCCGCCGGCGGCGGGGTCGGGCCGGGCGCCGCGGCAGCGGCGCTCGCCGAGAGCGCGGCGACCACGCGGAAGCCGTTGTCCGCGTTGCGGCTGCCGGGGTCGTTGCGGTACCGCGCCGCGGCGCGCAGGTGCTTCGCGTCCTTGAGCCACGACCCGCCGCGCAGCACGCGCCGGGGCTTGTCGCCGGCCGGGGGCGCCGTCTGCTCGGGGTCGACCGCCGGCCCGGGCGCATAGGGGCCGTACCAGTCGCGACACCACTCGTAGACATTGCCGCTCATGTCGTGCAGGCCGAAGGCGTTCGGCTGCTTCTGCCCGACAGGCCTCGTCCCGCTCCCCGCGTTGGCCTTGAACCACCCGACGGCGGCCGCGGCGCTGTCGTTGTCCCCCGCATAGAACCGCGTCTGGGTCCCCGCGCGGTCGGCGTACTCCCATTGCGCCTCCGTCGGCAGGTCGAAGGCGCGGCCGGTCTTCTGCGTCAGCCAGCGAGTGAACTCGCCCGCGTCCTTGAAGGTCACCAGCGTCACCGGGTGCACGTCGGTCTGCGGGAAGCCGGGAGTCCTCCAGGTGAACTCCTTGCGCTGCGAGAGGCCCTTGCCGTCGAACCCGAACCCGCCGGAGGCGCCGACCTCGGCCTCCGTGCGGTAGCCGGTCTCCGCGGCGAAGCGCGCGAACTGCCCGACCGTGACCGGAAACTTCCCCAGGTAGAAGTCGCGGCCGAGGGTCACGTCCCGGACCGCCTCATCGTCGCCGCGCCCGGCCTCCGCGGGCGGCGAGCCCTGGCGGAAGCGCCCCGCCTTCACCAGCACGAGCTCGAGCTGCACCCCCCCGAGGTCGATCGCGACGGCCGGGGCCGGGTCCGCGGCCCGCGCCGAGGCCGGAGCGAGGAAGGCGACGGCCGCCCCGAGGACGATCGCAGGAGGGAGGCCGCAGGCGGTGGCGCGAGGCTGCACGGGCCCACGCTACCAGAGAGCGCGGCCGAGGTGCGCGCAGCGACGCGAGCGGCGTAAGCGCGCAAGCGACCGAACGGCGGAGGACGCCGGGATCGCCCTCGCCCCGCCGGAAGAGCGGGCGCGCCGGCGCGCCCCTACCTCGCTGCCTTGCGCCACGCTCGCGACATCACACTTGTCAAAACGTCTTTACAGTTCTTCACTCAACACATGATCTGACCTGCAGCAGCGTGAAAACAGCGACAAAACAGCCCGTCAATGCCACTCCGGGTGCCCCATCGGGGCCTGGATCGAGGCTCGACAGGCGCTCGTCCGCATGGCATTCAACGATGCTCGACGCCGGACGCAACCGCGGTCGAGCGCAACCAGGCGACAACTCACGGCGAAGCGAAAGGATGTACGCACTGTCGGCCGAGGCGTTCGATGTGCCATGGCATGCGAACGGACGCGGGGCGCGTGGCTCGTCCTCCGGCGCTGAGGACGTCGTGTCCTTGCTGCCCGATGGCCTCTTCATGACCGATCGTCCAGCGTGGGCGCTCACAGCGAACGCCCCGCAGCTCGCCTTGAACATCGAGCAGCGAGCAGCGGAACGAGCACAGCCTGTACTTGCTCTCGCGACAGGCTCACATGTGCGTGGTGGGGGGATTCCCCCGTCCTGCCGGCATGAGGGAACCGCCAAGTCGCCGCAGGAGCCCCGCGCCGCTGCGGGTGGCAGCGAGGACGGTGGGGAGTTTTTCGCGGCGCTGAGCGTACGTGCCGACATGGCCAGCGGTGCGATCGTCTACCCCCGCGCTATCGCGCTTGATCTGCAGCGGGGCGCCGACAAGGACATTGCTTTTGGCGGCGGCAATCACTATTGCATCGGGGCGACGCTGGCTCGCCTCGATGTGCGCTCGCCATCGACACATCGCTCGGCCGCTCCCCGGGATGGGGCTCGCGGGACCGGCCGAACTGGCGCGGCCGCCCTCGATCCTGGAGATGACTTCATGATGCGTCCGACTCCGCCCTCGGCGGGGTGAGGTCGGCCGCGGACATGCCGGCGCGGACCAGCCGGCGTCGATCGATTTGCCTGGGTGCGCGCCCCTCCGCGAGCCCCCGGGAGTTATGTGCGCGCGACACGACGGGCGCGCGCGAGATGCGATATCAACACACGGCAGGGATCAACGCATGCGAACAACGACCTCACTCATCGCTCTCCTCGGTGCAACTGCGCTCTTCGGCTGTTCTTCCTCGAGCCCCACCCCTCAACCCTCCGAGGACGAGATCCTGGCGCCGCCGGCCGAGGGCACCGGCGTGCAGTATCGGATGGTCTCCACGCTCCAGCCGGCGCAGGAGATCGAGCGCTGCCAGCTGTTCGTCGCGCCGCCGGAGGGGCTCAACGTCAACCGGGAGGTGGTGCGGTTCTCCGGCGGGAGCCACCACGTGCTCCTGTACACGACGCCCTACACGTCGATCCCGACCGAGACGCGCCGCGGCGTCGCCCTGGACGCGACCCAGGTCCACGACTGCAACGACGGCCCCCAGGCCGACTGGGAGGTCAACGGCGTGGTCGCCGGCTCCCAGTCGCCCGACGGCAACTCCTTCCTGGGCGATCTCCCGGACGGCGTGGCGCTCAAGGTCCCGCCGGGCACGGTGCTCCTCATGAACACCCATTACCTGAACTCGTCGTCCAACCCCATCGAGACCGACGCGCGCATCAACCTCTACACGATCGCGGACGACGAGGTGGAGGTCGAGGCGGGCATGCTCTTCCATTACAACCCCTTCATCAGCGTGCCGGCGCACGGAAGCTCCACGGCGCGGATGCGTTGTGTCACCGAGAACGATATCTCTGTCGTGAGGATCCAGTCGCACATGCACCGGCGCGGAGTCGGCTATGCCGCGAACAAGGTCGCTCTCGACGGCACGATGACGGAGCTCTATGCCCACGACAGGTGGGAGGGGGTCCCGTCGAAGGAGTTCTCGCCCTTCCTCGAGGTCAAGGCGGGAGAGTCCCTGGACTACCACTGCGACTTCAACAACGTCGAGGATCGCAACATCGCGCAGGGCCTGACCACCCGCGACGAGATGTGCATGCTGATCGGGCCGTACTTCCCGCGCTCCCCGGCCTACGAGAACTGCCGGACGGAGGAGGGCCTGGAGGCCGCGACGTGGTTCGGCGACGGGCAGACCACGTGCGCCCAGGCGTTCGAGTGCCTCGGCAGCGCCCAGGATGACGCCGCGGCCTACGGCTGCGTGGTGAACAGCTGCGAGAGCGTCGGCCCCCAGCTCTCGGCGGCGCTCGCTTGCCAGATGACGGGAGGGAACGGCGCCTGCATCGAGGCGTGCGACGGCCAGGACGCCGAGGCCTGCAATACCTGCATCGGCACGGCGTGCGGCGCGGAGATGGAGGCCTGTCAGGCCGCGACGTGCGACTGACGTCGCGATGACAGTCGCCGCGGGGCGGCCCTGCTCCGCTCCGCGGCGATCCTCCAGCTCCCGGAGGCGATCATCCCATGCCCGGGGGCGATCCTCCCGCTCCCGGAGACGATCCTCCCACGCCCGAAGGCGATCCTCCCGCTCCCGTACCGCCAGCTCAGGGAGCCGTGAGGAGCTGGGCCGCGAGCTGGATCCCCAGCTCCTCGGCCTTCGCGTGGTCCTCGACGGGATCGACGACCGCCCGCGGCCCCGCGAAGGCGATGTAGGTGACGCCGCTCGCCACCCCGGCGCCCGGCCGCTCGATGCCCACGGCCTGCGCCATCGCGTACGAGCCCATCCCGATCGTATCGCACTCCCCCGTGTCGCCGAGGATGCCATAGGCGACCGTGTCGCCGCGGATGACCGCCACAACGGCCCCCAGCTCGACGCCGGCGTCTCTGTGGTTCCACGCCACCGCGTCGCATTCGGCGGGCCAGCTGTTGGGGGCGACGACGAACGGGAGATGGACCGAGTCGAGCGCGTTTCCCTGCGCGTCGGCCAGCGCCGTGTGAGCCGTCGACGAGGGGCACTCGGAGGACTCGTGGGACAAACCGTCGCAGTCGATCCCCATCCCGGCTTGCCAGAAGTACGCCCCGTTCAGCTGGCAGACAGAAATGCCGGGCTCCGCGCTGCCGTCGAACGCGTTCCTGAAGCTTCCCGACGAGGCCGGGCGGCACGACGCCGTGAGCGCGAGCAGCTCCGCCGCCGTCGGAGGGCCCGGCGGCTGACCCCCGCCGGCGCCGCCCTCGCCGGCCCCGCCGCCGCTGCCCCCGTGGCCTCCCCCGCCTGTGCCCCCCTCGCCAGCGCCCCCCTCGCCGGCGCCAGCGCCTCCCTCGCTTGCGCCGCTCCCGCCTGTGCTGCCGCCGCCTGCGCCGCTCCCGCCTGCGCCGCCCTGGCCGACGCCGCCCGCGCCTGTGCCTCCCCCGCCCTGGCCGACACCGAACTCGAGATCGCCGATCCCGGAGATGCTCGTGCACGCGCTGCCGCCGGAGAGCGCCAGGGCCGCGAGCGCTCCGACACGCCAGCCCCTCCTCGCGCGCAGCGCCAGCGTTCGC
Source organism: Sorangium aterium (assembly GCF_028368935.1). NCBI lineage: Bacteria > Pseudomonadati > Myxococcota > Polyangiales > Polyangiaceae > Sorangium > Sorangium atrum. Next base: position 3,824,682 of record NZ_JAQNDK010000001.1, read on the forward strand.
ATCAGAACTTCCCCTGGAGCTCGATCCGCCCGAGGCCCACCCCGGCGCTCCAGACCACGCCGCGCGGCGCTCGCGGCGGCCCGCCCGCAGCCGCAGGCGCGCCCGCGGCCTCGCTGCCGCCGCCGGGCCGGACCACGAGCAGCACGACGCCCGTCGCGGCCGCCGCCGCGCCCACGATGAAGCTCACGGTGGACACATGGCCCAGCGTGGCCGCCGCATCCGCGTCGGCCTGCAGCTCGGCCGGGCAGCGTCGGCCCTCGCAGCCCGACCTGATGTCCGAGACCTGCGACAGCGACATGAGGCCGGTCACGGCGCCGACGCCGATGCCCACCGCCCCGAGCCCGAACGCGACGCCGGCGGGGACCAGCGAGCCGCCGGCCTCCGCGCCTGCCGGCGCCGCGGGCTCGGCGCGGGGCGGCGCCTTCACCGCGGCCGCCTCCAGCGCGGCGCGCACGCCCGCGAGCTCGGTCTCGGCGTCCTTCCGCGCCTCGAGGAACGCGGTCGGCGGATCCTCCGGGAGCGGCTCGCCGAGGACCTGCTCGTACAGGTCGCGCGCGGCCTCCAGGCGGTCGAGCTTGCGCTGGCACCGCGCCATGTAGAGCACCAGCGTCGGCGCATGAAAGAGGCGATCCGCCTCCTGGAAGACGTCGAACGCCTCCTGCCAGCGGTCCGCGCCGTACAGCTTGAGCCCCTCGTGCGCCTTGGTCCGGGCGGCCTGCTGCGCCTCGGCCGAGGCGCCGGCGGGCGGAGGCGCCCCGAGCGCCGGCACGGCAGCCAGCAACGTCACAACGAACGCACACCGGCGAAGACAGTTCGAGAGCATCATCATCCTTGTCCGTCAGAAGCCGTCAGAAGCCGTCAGGAGCGGTCAGAGACTGGAGCAGAAGCCGGAGAGGGCGCCGCGGCCGTCGCCTGCTTCACGGCCCGCGCTCCCGCGCACGCCGCCTCGCCGCCGCGGGGGTCGACACCTTAAGGGGAAGAGCGCGCCACCGTCCAGCGACGACGCCGATGACCGGCGCCGTGATCTCCCAGGATCCCCGGCGCGCCCGCCGCCCGCCCGGCGACGTCACCGCGACGCCGCGGCGCTGGCCGGGGACCGCGCACGCCGCGCCGGTCAATGGCAAACGAGCGAAACGAGCGGACCGGCGACGACGCCGCGTCGAAACGGATTCGATACATGGCGCATGTTACGGCTTCATGCATGACTTGCCCCCTCAAACGCTCGGATGAAGTAGCGGCGCGAGCTCGATTGAGGCTCGACAATGTCCTGACGGACGAGCGGTCGCTCGTGGACCTGCTCCGGGTGGTCACCGTCGACGTCCACGAGGCAGCGAGCGTCGAAGAGGCGCTGCATCGCACCATCACGCACATCTGCAATCACCTCGGCTGGCCGGTTGGGCATGCGTACGTGCCGGCCGCGGACGATCCGTCTCTGCTCCTTCCCACGGCGCTCTGGCACCTGAACGATGAAGCAAAGTTCGCGACGTTCAAGGCTGTCACCGAGGCGACACAGTTCACCGCGGGGCTCGGTCTTCCCGGGAGGGTGCTCGCCTCGAAGCAGCCGGCGTGGGTGCGCAACGTCACGACGGACGCCAATTTCCCGCGCGCCAGGCTCGCGAGGAACCTGGGCGTGAAGGCGGGGTTCGCGTTCCCCGTGGTGGTCGGCGCGGACGTCGTGGCCGTGCTGGAGTTCTTCTCCGACGCCGAGCACGCGGACGACGGGAAGTTCACCGCGACCATCGGCCGCATCGCGCGGCAGCTCGGCCGCATCTTCGAGCGCAAGCACGGGCAGGAGATGCTGAGCAGGGAGCGGGACTTCATGGCGGCCGTCATGGACCTCGTCGACGGCCTCATCGTGGCGCTCGACGCGCAGGGCCGCATCGTCCGCACGAACAGCGCCGCCGAGCAGGCGCTGGGGAGCGCGCGGGGGCTCCGGGAGGCGCGGTTCCTCTGGGACCTCACGCCGGATCCGCGCGCGTCGGCGCAGCTCAAAGGCCTCTTCGAGCAGCTCGGCTCGGACGGGTCGAAGAAGCAGGTGGAGGTGCCGTGGACGGCTGCAGACGGCGCCCGCCGGGTGACGGCGTGGTCGGGCGCCGTCCTGCGCGGCAGGGACGAGCGGGTCCGGTTCGTCATCATGACCGGCATCGACATGACGGAGCGCAAGCGCGCCGAGGAGGAGCGCGCGCGGCTGCAGGAGGAGGTGATCAAGGCCCAGGACGCCGCGCTGGCGAAGCTGTCCATGCCGCTCATCCCCATCCGCGACGACGTGGTGGTCGTGCCGCTCATCGGCCCGCTCGAGGCCGGGCGGGTGCGCCGCATGATCGAGGCGCTGTCGCGCGGCATCGCGGATCGCCGCACGCGGATCGCCATCATCGACCTGACCGGCGTGGACGAGATCGATCCGCCGGCGATGGAGGCGCTGCTCGAGGCGGTGCGGGTCGCGGGCCTCCTCGGCACGCAGGTGGTCCTCACGGGGATCCGCCCCCAGGTCGCCCACCGCCTCGCCGAGCGCGGCGCGAACATGGGCCGCTGCGCGGTGAAGAGCTCCCTCCAGAGCGGGATCGCGTTCGCGATGGCGAGCCGCTGAGCCGACCAGCGCGCCCGACGTCGGGTGTCGTCCGTCCGCAACCGGAACGGCATCCTCACTGCATGGAACAGGGACGAACGCGACACCGCCGTGCCATCGTTCCGTGCTGTAATGAGACGTTCCTGACAAACCCCTCGTTTTGCTCACATCTTTAGAGAAGAACTCAACAGGGAGGCGGGGAGACGGAGAGAACGGAGTGGTTTCACTCCCCGCCTCCCTGTGAATTTTCCCGAAGAACTCGAGGGGATGCTTCAGGAGACGATCCCCAGAAAGGTCGGGTGCAGCGATATGCGATCGACGTCTTCTTTCTTGAAGCGATGCTCATGGGTTCGACTGCCTCTGCTCACCGCGGCGCTCGCCATGCCCGCGTGCGCGGCCGATCTGCCGCTCGACGAGGAGGAGGGCGCGGAGGCGGAGCTCCTCGGCGAGCACAGCGATGCGCTGTCGACGCGCGTCCGGCTCATGGCCGCCAACATCACGAGCGGCAACAACCAGAGCTACGATCCCGGGCACGGCAAGCGCATCCTGCAGGGAATCAAGCCCGACATCGCCCTGCTGCAAGAGTTCAACTACGGAGGCAACACCGCGTCCGAGATCCGCGGCTTCGTGGACGCGACGTTCGGCGCCGGGTTCAGCTACTACCGCGAGAGCGGGGCGCAGATCCCGAACGGGATCGTGAGCCGGTGGCCGATCGTGGCGTCCGGCGAGTGGGACGACACGTCGGTGAGCAACCGGGACTTCGCGTGGGCGCGCATCGATATCCCCGGCCCCGGCCACGTGTTCGCGATCAGCGTCCACCTCCTGACCTCCAGCGCGTCGGCGCGCGACACGGAGGCGCAGGACCTCGTCTCGTTCATCGAGGCGAACGTGGCCCAGGGCGATTACCTGGTGATCGGCGGCGACTTCAACACGGGGAGCCGGACCGAGGCGTGCGTCTCGAGCCTCTCGGACGTCGTCGTCACGGCCGGGCCCTATCCCGCCGACAGGAACGGGAACGCGAACACCAACGCCGGCAGGACGAAGCCCTACGACTGGGTGCTCGTCGACGGGGACCTGGAGGCGTACGAGACGGCCGTCGTGGTCGGCGGGAGCAGCTTCGCGAACGGCCTGGTGGCGGACACGCGCGTCTACTCGCCGCTGTCCGAGATCAGCCCCGCGCTCTCGTCGGACAGCGGCGCCTCGAACATGCAGCACATGGGCGTCGTGCGCGACTTCCTGGTCCCCGACGGCGGCGGCGGGGGCGGCAGCGGCGGGGCCGGCGGCAGCGGCGGGGCCGGCGGCAGCGGCGGGGCCGGCGGCAGCGGCGGGGCCGGCGGCAGCGGCGGGGGCACGGGCACCGCCGCCGTGATCATCAACGAGGTCCTCGCGAACGAGCCGGGCAGCAACACGGCGGGCGAGTTCGTGGAGATCGTCAATGTCGGCACGGCGGCGGCGGCCCTCGCCGGCTGGACGCTGTCGGACGGCACGTCGACGCGGCACACCTTCCCGACCGGCGCGTCGCTCGCGCCCTCGACGGCCATCGTCGTGTACGGCGGCGCGTCCGCCGTGCCGAGCGGCAGCGGGGCCGTCGCGGCGTCCACGGGGTCCTTGAACCTCGGCAACAGCGGGGACACGGTCACGCTGCGAAGCGCCTCGGGCGCGACCGTGGACACCGTCACCTACGCGAGCGGGCTCGCGGCGCAGGACGGCGTCTCGATGAACCGCAGCCCCGACGCCTCCACGGGGGTGCCGTTCGTGCTGCACAGCACCCTTGGCGCGAGCGCCTCTCCGGGCCTTCGCGCGAACGGCTCGGCGTTCTGAGGCGCCGCTCGGACGAGCGTGGATTGCCCCGCCGGCCCCGGGTCGCCGTGACCCGAGGCCGCCCCGAACCACGGTTGCAGAGGAGTCGATCGGGCTGGTCCCGGAGAGCGGCCAGCCGGCTCCTTCGCTCCAGATCTCCGCGACAGCCCATCGAGGTCGAGCGCCGGAGCGCCGCGCGCGCAGCCAGCACGAGCCTGCTCGCGGCCGCGCGAAGCGTATACCCAGAGGCAGGTACACAGGGTTGACGGTCGGCGCCAGGGCTCTAGAGGGTGAACCGCGTCAAGGTCGGAGGGACCTGACGTACAGCCGATCGTTCGAGACAAGCATCGTTCTCTCAATGGCAGGAGGGGTGATCCATGAGCAGGCTACGCCGCGGTCTCGCTACCCTGGCCGTCGTGTCGCTCACAGCGACGGCCGCCTATGCGCAGATGATGATCTATGCGTACTCCGGGCCCACCACCAGGGACGGAGGGGTCACCGGGACCACCCATCGAACGTTCACCTATGTGTCGATGGGCAGATGGGAGGCACGAACAAAAAATATCTGGAGTGATGGGCTACAGGACCCCGAGCAGGTGGATTACTATCTCGAGTACGACAGAGGGCCCGGGAAGGTCTGCTTGAGCCACGAGAACCAGGGCCCGATCTGTCTCCTCGACGACGGGATCTACACGTATCGCGCGTGGCCGGGGTCCCCGAGCGCCGAGGTGAAGTGGTGGAAGCAGCAGGGGAACGGGTACTGGCAGTCGGGGAGGCCGTGATCCGCGGGCCGCGCTACGGCCGCTCCTCGCCTCCCCGGGCGCGCGCCGCGAGCACGGCCGGAGCGCCGCGCCGTAGCGCCGGGAGCCGCCAGAGCGACTCGACGACGCCGAGCAGGACATAGGCGCCGAGCCCCCAGGCGAGGACGAGCGCGGGCCCCCAGCGGACGGAGAGGAGCGCGCTCGATCCGAGCGCGAGCGCGATGGCCAGCAGCGTGCGGGGGCCGGGCCGGAGATCCTTGAACGAGCGGAACCGGAGCGTCGACACCATCAGCATCGAGACGAGCAGCGTCGTCGCGAGGACGGGCAGCTCGACGCCGGCGCTGCCGAGCTGCTCGTCCGCGCCGCGGTGGGTCATGACGATCGCGAGCAGGATCCCCGCCGCGCCCGTGACAGGGAGGCCCACGATGTACCTCGCGGGCGAAGGCGGCCTGCCCGCCTCGCCCATGGAGAGGACATTGAAGCGGGCGAGCCGGATCGCGCCGCACGCGGCGAACACGGACCCGCCGAGCACGCCGGCCAGACCGAGGCGGTGGAGCGCCCACTGGTACACGAGCAGCGCCGGGGCCACGCCGAAGGAGACGAGATCGGCCAGCGAGTCGAGCTGGACCCCGAACGCGCTCTCGGTCCGGGTCATCCGCGCGACGCGGCCATCGAGCGTGTCGGCGAGCATCGCGAAGAGGATGAGGAGCGCGGCGCGCTGGAAGTCGTCGTCGGACCGCGCGGAGGCCGAGAGCCGTACCGCGTCGAAGCCGCAGAAGACCGAGGACAGCGTGATCAGGTTGGGGAGGAGGTACAGGATCCGCGGTGGCGCGGGCCGCGGCAGTCCCAGCGCCACCTCGCCGCGCCGGCGCTCGGGACGCGCCCTCGTCCGCTGCCCCGGGCCCGCGGGACACCACGGCCCGACGCCGGTGTCCCACGCTGCTCGATGATGTTCTGACATGGTGGCGATCCCGCGGGATGAGGGCGCCGCGGCGCCACGCCGCTGCCCGACGAGCACGCCCGGCCGGGCTCGTAGTACACGAGGCCGCTCTCGTTCAAGCGTTTCCTGGGATATGTTCCGAGCTGTCGTCGGCCCCGCGGCGGGGCGCTGCGTCCTGGCCGCCCGCCGCCGGGGGACGCAAGGGGAGCTCCACGATGAACGTCGCTCCAGCGTTCGGTCTGCTCTCCACCCGGACGGTCCCGCCATGCGACGTCACGATCCAGCGCACCAGATACAGGCCGAGGCCGAGACCGCCGAAATTCCGCACGGACACCGCGCGCTCGAAGCGATTGAAGATCCTGGCCTGATCCTCCTCTGCTATCCCGATCCCCTGATCTCGGACGGTGATCAACGCCGAGTCCCCCTGCCTGCGCACGCCCACGTGAATGGGCTGATGCATGCCGTACTTCATCGCGTTCGACAGAAGGTTGAGCAGGACCTGCTCCAGGCGGGACCTGTCCCAGAACCCAATCACCGGCTCGTCCATGTCGAGCTCTGCCCGGCAGCCGGCCGTCGCGAGCTGCGGCGCCGCCCGCTCGACGATCTCACGGATCAGGCGGGAGAGCTCGATCGGCTCGCACGCCAGCGTCAGTCGTCCGGCGTTCAGCCTCGAGACATCGAGCAGCTCGTTCACGAGATTCCCGAGCCGCGCGCTCTGCCGATGGAGGACGCGGAGCATCGTCTCGAGCCGCGCTGGGCTCGGGTGCGCGGACGGGTCGTGGCGCAAGAGCCGCTCCATTCTCTGAATCTGCATCTGAAGCGACGTGAGCGGGGTCTTGAGCTCATGAGAGGCGATCGTGAGGAATTCGTCCCGTCGCCCGATCGCCTCCTGCGCCAGCGCGTACAGCCGGGTGTTGTCGAGCGCGAGGCCGGCGCGGCGCCCCAGCTCCTCAGCCAGCGCCAGGTCGGCGGGCCCATAACGACGCTGCGGCGCGGTCGCGAGGAGGAACATGACCCCGAGGTGTCGATCGCGCGCGCGGAGCGGAACGCGAAGGTAGGCGTGGACGCCGAGCTGCTGTAGGAGGGGCAGGGCGCGGGCGTCCCCGATCTCGGCCTCGGTCGAGGTCGCCGCCGCGGGTGACGTCAGCGCCTGACGCAGCGCCTCGATCTCTTCGAGGCGCACCCCGGAAGCGGCGGCGCCGAAGACCGCGTCGTCCTCGGAGGAGACGCTGACGAGGCACTGGTCGGAGAGCTCGGGCACCGCGAGATCGGCGACGCTGGCCAGCGTGGCGTCGTAGCCCAGCGCCATCAGCTTGCGGCTCGCCTCGGCCAGAAAGCGCTGGGCCCGCTCGGCCTGCTTGCGCTCGGTGATGTCGGTGGAGATCCCGCAGAGCGCGCGCGGCGCGGCGCCTCTGCCGAGAGGAAATTTGACCGACAGAAAGGTGCGCGGCCCATCGGAGAGCGGCAGCTCCTCCTCCCACTCCATGGGTGCTCCCACCTCGAGCACCTTCCGGTCGTGGTCACGAAGGGCTTCCGCGATCGGACCGGGAACGATCTCCGCGTCGGTCTTCCCGAGGAGCTGCTCGCTCGGCACGCGAAACAGGTCGCACACGCGCCGATTGGCGAGCAGGAAGCGGCCCTCGCGGTCCTTCAGGTAGATGGCCGCCGCCGAGTTGTCGACGATGCCCTGGAGGATCTCTTGATGGGCCTTGAGCTCGTGCTCCGCCCGCCGCCGCTCGAAGTTCTCCTCCTCGAGATCGGAATAGAGCATGGCATTCTCCAGCGAGATCGCCGTTTGCGAGGCGAGCAGCTCGAGCACGTTGAGCCGCCCGGGGGTGAACGCGCCGGTGACCAGGCTGTTCTCCAGGTAGAGGACGCCGAGCAGCCGGGTCTGGCGCGCGATGGGGAGGCACAGCAACGACCTCGGCCGCCTGCGCGTGAAGTACTCGTCCTCCAGGAACGGGTGCGGGGCAGCGGCGTCGTCGAGCAGCACGCGCTCGCGGCTCCGGCGAACATAGTTGAGGATCGATCGCGGGAGCGCCGCCGTCGACCCCTCGCCCAGATCGAGCGATCGCACCGCCCCCCCGCTCGCGTCGATCGCGGCCGCGGTCGAGAGACGCTCGCCCCGGACGAGGAGCACAACCCCCTCCTCGGCGCCCGCGTGCTCGACCACGACGCGCAGCAAGGTCTCGAGCAGGCGCGGCAGCTTCAGCTCTCCGGAGATGCTCTGAGAGGCCTTGACCACCGAAAGGACGTCGAACTGCTCGGCCCGCAGCGCGAAGGTGACGGTGGGGGCGATGGGCCTGCGCTCCACGAGGTGGGGGTAGCGCTGGTCGAGCTGCTCCACCTTGGCATGGGCGCCCCAGCGGAAGTAGCCGGCGCGGGCCATCTGCAGGTAGGCGTCCGCGGCGATGGGGAGGCCGTGCGCGCGGCAGAACCCCGCGGCGAGCTCGCACGCGATGGCCTCGTGCTGGACGAACCCGTGCTCCCGCGCCGACGAGATGGCTTGCTCGTAGAGCCGGTTCGCCTCGGATTCCCGACCCAGGAGCCGGGCGATCTCGGCGCGCACCAGGGCGTGCTTGTGGAGGAAGTTCGCGGGGCAGTTGTCCGCCCACACGCCGAGCTGCCTCTCGCCCGCGAGGAGGCCCTCGGGGAGATCTCGAGGCGACGACGGCGGCTCTTCGTAGGCGGCGGCGAGCGCGAGCGTCCGATAGAAGACGAACTCGACGATCAAGGGCCCCATTTCGAACCGCCAGGCTTGCTCGGCGCTCGCGATGGTCGTCGCCGCGACCGCCTCCCTCGGGTGGCCGAGCACGAACAACGCCTGTGCTTTCAATATATAGTAGAAGCAGTGAACCCCCTCCAGATCCTTCGGATCCAGCCGCGCCTCGAAGGCCGCCTGATCCAGGACCGATCCATCGAGCATCGAGAGGCGGGCTGGCCTCCCTCGAAGCGCCTGGATCAGGCAATGAACACCGAGGAGAAATTCATGAGAGAACGCGTGACGGGCTCGGCGCACGAAGCCAAGTCGATCGTCGACCTCATGAAGGACGTCCTCAAGGGGCTCGCCGCAGGAGAGCGGGAACAGCGGAGAGTACTGGCAGTTGCTGCATGCCAGATGCAGATCGCCGGACGCGATCGCGGCGTCGAAGCCGATACGGGAATAAGAGGATGCCTCCCGGTAGTGCCGCCGCCAGAAGATCAAGTGATTGCCGAATATGGTAAATACAAAGGACTTCGTGAGGAGGCTGCTCCCGCCCGCCAGGCCGCAGGCGAGCTCGCCGAAGCGGAACGCCTCGTTGTATTTCCAGTACCTCCGGGCGATCTCGACCGCGAAGGTGCTGTACGCGTGGGCGGAGCTCTCGGCGTTGCCGTGGCGCAGGCTGAGCTCGATCTTGCGCACGTTGACGAGGTACATCAGGTTCGGGTCCACGAAATAAGCGGCGAGGGCCACACCTCGCAGGACACCCATCACGACCTTGATCTCCGGGTGTGTCATGGGGGGCAGGCGGATCAGATCCTCGATCGCCCGGTCCCCCAGCGCCTGCCACACGCGCTCGGTCGCTTCTTCGACCTGGGCGTCGCTGGGATGGATCGGTAAATCGATGCCGAAGGCGCGGAGGCACCGGAGCCCGAGCTCCAGCGCGCGGACGCTCTGCCTGCGGGTCACATGGAAGCCGACCGCGAGCTCGACGACCGCGGCCCTCTCGAGCTCGGTCCGCGCTCGAGACATGAGCTCTTCGAAGAGCGGCTCGGCGTCCTCGAAACTGCCCGTGACGTACGCGGCGTATGCGCGCTCGAAGGTCAGGTCGTAGGTCAGCTCGTACTGCGTCTCCCAGCGGTCCGGCGCGAGCAATGCCATGCCCGCGGCGAAGTGGTCGGCCGCGCCGTGGAACGCCGCCGCGGCCTTGGCCTTCCTGCCGGCGCGGAGGTTCAACGCGGCGAGCTCTTCCCTCTCCGCCCGGGAACGGACGAGCGTCGCGCCGCGGTTGAGGTGCCCTATGACGTCGAAGATCATGTCCTCACGCTCCTCCGCGCGCTGCCGCTCCAGGAGCAGCCGGCCAATCCCCAGGTGCACCTCGGCGAGCCGTTCGGCCGGGATCAACGCGTAGGCGGCTTGCTGCACCCGATCGTGGAGGAACCTGTAGGCCCCGCCCTGACCGACGATCAACCCCTCCTGCACGGCCTCTTCGAGCGCCTCGCGGAGCTCTGCCGCCGGCCGCTTCGCGACCACCGCGAGGGTGTCGAGGTCCAGGCGGCTGCCCAGGCACGCGGCGAGCTTGAGCGCGTCCAGCGCCACGACCGGGAGCCGCCTCAGCTTCTCCGTCATCAGCTCGACGATGTTGTCGGTGAAGCCCTTGCCGCGGATCGCGGCGATGTCCCACCGCCATGCGCCGGCCTCCGCGTCGAGGGTGATGAGCCCCTCTTGATGCAGCGCGATCAAGAACTGGAGCACGAAGAACGGGTTGCCGCCGGTCTTCTCGTAGACCAGCCGCGCGAGGGGCTCGGCGCGCGCCGCGCTGGCGTGGACCGCCTCGGCCACGAGCGCTCCGACATCAGCCCCCGAGAGCGGCGCGAGCACGACGTCGGAGACGACGGCGCCGCGCTTCCTCGCCTCGGCCAGCATGCGCGGAAGCGGGTGCGCGGGGGCGACCTCGTTGTCGCGGTAGGCGCCGAGCAGGAGCAGGTGCGCGGTCTCGGTGCACGTCACGAGCTGCTCGACGAGCTTCAAGCTGGCCGCGTCAGCCCATTGGAGATCGTCGAGGAAGAGCACCACGGGGTGCTCTTTCTGGGCAGTCACCGCGACGAAGCGCTGGATTGTCGCGAACAGCCGGCTCTGGGCTTCGGTCGCCGGGAGCTCGGGCATGGGCTCTCGCGGGCCCACGAGCTGCTCGATCTCGGGCAGCACGTCGGCGAGCAGCCGACCGTTCGAGCCAAGGGCCTCCCGGAGACGCTGCCGGAAGCGGTCGACCCGCTCCTCGCTGGCGGAGAGGATCTCCTGCAAGAGACCCCGGAACGCCTGGAGGAAAGGAAGGTAGGGGATGTTCCTGTTGTACTGGTCGCATTTGCCGGAGAGGAAATACCCTCGCTCCCGCACCACCGGGCTGTGCAGCCCGGCGACGAGCGACGTCTTGCCGATGCCCGAGTACCCCGACACGAGCACGAGCTCCGGCCGGCCCTGCGCCACCACCCGCTCGAAGGCGGCGCGCAGCGCCTCGACCTCACGCTCGCGTCCATAGAGCCGCTGCGGGACCAGGAAGCGGTCGGAGAGGTCGCGCTGCCCGAGCGCAAAGGCCTTGATGGTGCCGGTGGCCCGCCACGCTGCGAAGCACGCCTCCAGGTCGCGCCGCAGGCCGAGCGCGCTCTGGTAACGCTCCTCCGCGGCCTTGGCCAGCAGCTTGAGCACGACGGCGGACAGCGGCGGGGGAACGGAGGGCAGGATCACGTGGGGCGGGAGCGGCGTTCGGGCGATATGGCAATGCACCCATTCCAGGGGATCGCGCGCCTCGAAGGGCAGGCGGCCCGTGAGCATCTGGTAGAACGTAACCCCGAGGGAGTACAGGTCGGTCCGCTCGTCGATCCAGCGGTTCATCCGGCCCGTCTGCTCCGGGGCCATATAGGCCAGCGTCCCCTCGATGAGACCTGCGCGGGTGAGGTTCTGGGACTCGCGAGGCGCTCGGGAGGCGATCCCCAGATCGGTGATCTTGACCTCGTCGGTATCCGGGTTGTAGAGCAGGTTTTGAGGCTTGATGTCCTTGTGGACGAGTCGATGTCGATGCAGCTCGGCGAGCGCCGCGGCGATGCGGAGGGCGAGGGGGAAGAAGCGCTCGAGCGGCATCGGCTCGTCGAGGGAAAGATCGAGCGGGCGGCCCCCGAAGTCCTCCAGTATCAGCGCAGACTGGCCGTGGAGCGCGTCGATCGCGTAAGGCTTGACGACGGCCGGAGCGTCGATCGCACTGGAGATTTCGTACTCGTGGAGCAGCCGCCCGAGAGCGCGGGGGTCGGCGTGGTCGGGTCGCAAGACCTTGAGCACCACCGGCCGGTCGTCTTCTTCGCGACGCGCTCGAAAGACGAGGGTATCTGCCCCTTCATGGAGAAGCTCGAGGCTGACATAATGTGAATCCCTGGCCATGGGAGAGCCTTGGAAGACGATCGGGCTAGGTCAGCGCGACGCGCGCCCAATTCACAGAGTTATCGAGCACGGTTGCACATCGCGCAGAGGTGCGCAGCCGGGCCGCCGCCGACCGTCGGGGCGTCGAGGTGGGCGCGGGCGAGCTCGGGAGCCAGGCCGCCGCCCGGTCGCCCGTCACAACGTCAGAGCAGCACCGCGATGACGCCGGCCACGATGAGCGCGACGGCCCAGGCCCGATCGAGGTTGAACCAGGCGGTGCGAAGGATGGCGACGCCGAGCTTGTGATAGACCACGAACGCGACCGCGGCCGCCGCCGCCATCATGGCGGCGGTGTGGACGAGGACCGCGGCGAGGTAGCCGAGAGGGCTCGCGAGCGACAGGCCAGCCGCGTTGTGACACCCGCCGCCGTGGCACGGAGCGGGGTTGCCTTCGCCGAGCAGGAAGACCGGGATCAGCATGAGCCCCGCGCCGTGCGCGGTGGCCATCAGGAAGGACCACCAGGTCAGGTCGCGGAAGCCGACGCGCATCCCGACCCACCTCGGGTGCCGCGGCCTCACCAGCTTGAGCACGCCGAACGCGACGAGCGCGGCCGCCGTGAGCCACCGGAGCGCCGCGGCGGGGACGCTCGCGAGCCCGACCCCGAGCAGCGCGACCGTGAGGCCGATCGACGCCGCGTGGCCGAGCGCGATGGGGACGAGCGCCCGCCGCACCGCGCCGCTGCTCTTCTCCTGCAGGCCCAGGGCGACGGCGAACAGCCAGCCCATGCCAGGGTTGACGCCGTGATAGGCGCCGAGGAGCGCCAGCGTGAGCCAGGGCATCATGGCCGGCTAGGGGTAGCAGAACGAGTCGGACGACGCGTCGCCCCCCTCGAGCCGCACCTGGTGAGGGCGCAGCGCGCCGAAATCGACGAAGAACTCGGGATCGACCGTGATGCCCCCGCCCGCCGCCACATCGACCTTGGCCATCCAGCCGCCCACGCCCTCGGGATAGAACTGCTCGTCCCACGACGCGTAAAGCGAGTTCGTGAAGTAGACGCGCCGGCCGTCGCGGCTCACCTCGACCATCTGCGGCCCGCCCCGCAGCGGGCCGGAGCGGCGATGCGCCGCCCGGCGGACGATCCCGCCGAGGTGCACCGAGCCGGCCAGCTTCGGGTGGAACGGGTCCGATACATCGTACTGGCGGAGCTCGCCTGTGCCCCAGCAAGACACGTAGAGGAACCGGTCGTCGAGGGAGAGGTTGATGTCGGTGATCAGCGGCGGCACCGCCTTGAAGCCCTTGAGCAGCGGCGGCAAGAGGTCGGGATCCGCCGGCTCGGCCGGCACCTCGATCACCTTGCGGATCGCCCACCGATCGCCGTCGCGATGCCAGAGCCAGATCGAGGCGGAGAGATCCTTGACGCTCACGACGACGCCGACGAAGCCATACGCCTTGGTCGGGTCGTGGGCGGGGCGGAGCTCCAGCGCCATCTGGTGCTCATCGCCGAGATCCAGCGCCTGGAGGTGCTTGCGTTTCCGCAGGTCCCATACATGGACGCGGTGTCCGTACTTCTTGCCGAGCAGGAGCTCCGGATTCACGCCGTCCTCGATCATCTTCGGCGTCCCCCACTCGCTCGTGAGGAGGGTGTCGTGGCCGAGGTGCCACCAGAAGTCGTAGTGGAGGAACTGCGGTCCGCGATCGATCTCCCATCGGCCGAGCACATCGAAGCTCTCGCAGTCGAGCACGAAGATGCCCCCCGGCCCGTCGCCGTCAGGGCCGCCGAGCGCGCTCACGTAGATGCCGTCGGGGCCGCAGTGCAGCGTGTGCGGGCGCGAGTAGCCGGCCCGCTTCGCGATCTCCTCGGCGCGCACCGTGTGGACGAGCTCGGGGCGGCGCGGGTCCGGCTTGACGTCGAAGACGAAGATGTTCGACGAGCGGAGCGCCGGGAGCAGGAGGAAGCGGCGCTCGACGTGGGGGTGCGGCGCGTAGGGGCACAGGGCGGCGCTGCACGCGTTCCAGCCGGAATGGTGGAGCTCATCGCCATAGGTCGGCAGCTCGTTGACCGAGACCAGGGTGCCGTACGCCGGCGACCTCGGATCGAGATCGACGACCGTGAGCGCGTCATGGCGCAGCTCGCCCGGGCGCTTCAGGGCGGCGCCCGCGTCGAGCGCGGTCACGTAGGCCAGCCGCTCGGGCGGCGCCTCCATCGCCAGGCGCGGCGACGGGTAAAAGGTGGGATCCGGACGAAACCGCATGCGCTGCGTCTCTTTGAGCTTGGGCGTTCGCGTGTTCTTCCAAGGCGCCGCCGGCGAGGACCGGCGCGCTCCGAGCCTACCCCTACCCCTTCAGATCGGTGCTGAGAAATACCTCGTGGATATCGAGCTTGCTCGGGCCCGCGAACATCTCCTTCGGCGCGCGGTTCCTGTGCGCCTCCGCGAACGCGGGGCTCCGCGTCCAGGCGATGAAGTCGTCCATGGACCGCCACCAGGTCTTCACCTCGTAGAACCCCTGCGCGTCCGGGTCCGGGCTCCACGCGCCGGTCGCGTGGTCCAGCTTCATCGGCTTCGGCCTGTGGACCTCGTTCCGGATGAAGCCGGGCGCCTGATCGACCAGGTGGACCCTGTTCTTGAAGCGATCCTCGAAATCGGCCTCGTGGCCCTCGGCGACGGGGATGCGGTTGGTGACGACGATCATCGCTCCTCTCCTTCTTGCTCGTACGGGAGGCCCGCATGCTGCGGGCGACGGAAAGCTTAGCAGCGCCTGTGCCCGACCGGGGCCGCGCGGCGCTCGCCGCCCTGCTCGCGCGCTCCCGCGCTGGCGCCGCCCGCACGCCGGCAGAATGCCTGGGAATCCCTCGGAGCTCAATGCAATGCCGCCGGCGACACGCAACCGATCAGAACCATCGCTACGGGTTCACCCTAACCGCTCCGACGTCAGCGGATCTCGCGCACTCGAACGGTACAGACCGGCCCGGAAGACGACGGGAAAGCCCCTATGGGCTCGCCAGACTCGAGCATTCCTCGGCGGAGCACGGAAAATCGCACGGAGCGGGCCCTTGTTGAATACCTCACAACGATGCTTGCGTGATCGTGAGTCGCATGATACTCGGATGGCGTCCGGGGCAACGATCATGCCCTGTTTGCAACGAACGGAGCAGGGAACGACGCGCAGCGATCCGCCGGAGCACGACGTCATCGCAAGGGACATCGACCTCCGGCCTCATCTGGCCTCGCTCGCCTCGCCTGTTCCGCCCGGGCTCGCGGCGCCTCCGCCGTGCGCCGATCATCGAACCAGAGGGATATGACAAGCCACGTCCTCATCACCGGTGGAGCAGGGTTCATCGGCTCTCACGTCGCCGACGAGCTCCTGCGCCAGGGGGTCCGCGTCCGGGCGCTCGACAGCCTGGTCCCTCAGGTGCACGGCCCCGACCGCCGCCGCCCGGCGTACCTCGACCCGGAGGTCGAGCTCATCGTGGGTGATGTCCGCGACCGCGACGCGGTGAGGTCGGCGCTCCGGGGCGTGGACGCGGTTGTCCACTTCGCGTCCGCGGTCGGGGTCGGACAGAGCATGTACAAGATCGCGGAGTACACCTCGATCAACAACGTCGGCACCGCCGTGCTCCTCGAGGAGCTCGCCGAGAAGCCGGTCTCGAGGCTGCTCGTCGCCTCCAGCATGAGCGTGTATGGCGAGGGGCTCTACCGGACGGCCTCCGGCGCGGTGGTCCCCGGCGTGAGCCGGCCGCTCGAGCAGCTCAGGCGCGGCGACTGGGAGGTCCGGAGCGAGGCCGGCGAGGCGCTCGTGCCCATCCCGACGCCCGAGTCCAAGCCCCCGTCGCTCGAGTCGGTCTATGCGCTCTCCAAGTACGACCAGGAGCGGCTCTGCCTGATGATCGGGCGCGCCTATCAGATCCCGACCGTCGCGCTCCGCTTCTTCAACGTCTACGGCCGCCGCCAGGCCCTCTCCAACCCGTACACCGGCGTCCTCGCCATCTTCGCCGCGAGGCTCCTCAACGGCCGTCCGCCCGTGATCTTCGAGGACGGGCTGCAGCGGCGCGATCTCGTGAGCGTCACCGACGTCGCCCGCGCCTGCGTCCGGGCCCTCGGCGCCGACGCCGCGATCGGCCAGGTGCTCAACATCGGCAGCGGGCGGTCGTACACCGTGCGCGAGGTCGCCGAGCGCGTCCGCGAGGTGATGGGGAAGAGCGGTATCGAGCCCGAGATCGTCGGGAAATCCCGGCTGGGCGACGTCCGGCACTGCTTCGCCGACATCGGCGCGGCGCAGCAGAAGATCGGGTATGCGCCCCGGGTCTCGCTCGAGGAGGGGCTCCGCGATCTCGCCGACTGGCTCGAGGGTCAGGTGGCGAAGGACGCTGTCGCCCAGGCCCGCGCAGAGCTGGAATCCAGGGGGCTGACGGTATGAGCGCCGCGGCGCTCGACCCGGACGGCGCGACCCTGGCGGAAGGACGCCCGGCGCTGATCACCGGCGGCGCCGGCTTCATCGGGGCCAACCTGGCCCACCGCCTGCTCCAGGCGGGAGAGGCGGTGATCCTCTTCGACAACCTCTCCCGCCCCTCGGTGGCGCGCAACGTCGAGTGGCTGAGGCGCACCCACGGTGACCGCGTCACGCTGATCACCGGCGACGTGAGGGACGCCCGCGCTGTCGCGGCCGCGGTCCGGCGCGCCTCCAGCGTCTTCCACTTCGCCGCCCAGGTGGCCGTGACGACGAGCCTCGTCCAGCCGGTGGAAGACTTCGAGATCAACGCCCGCGGGACGCTCAATGTCCTCGAGGCGATCCGCGCCGAGAGCGCCCCTCCGCCGCTCCTCCTCACGTCGACCAACAAGGTGTACGGCGGCCTCCCCGACGTCCCGCTCTCGTGCAGCGGCCGGCGCTACGAGCCCACGGATCCGGAGCTCCGGGCCTCCGGCGTCTCCGAGGCCCGCCCGCTCGATTTCCACAGCCCCTACGGCTGCTCCAAGGGCGCGGCGGACCAGTACGTCATCGATTATGCCCGCACCTTCGGGCTCCCCGCGGCGGTGTTCCGGATGAGCTGTATCTACGGTCCTCGCCAGTTCGGGACCGAGGACCAGGGGTGGGTCGCTCATTTCCTCCTCCAGGCGCTCCGGCGGGAGCCGATCACCCTCTACGGCGACGGGATGCAGGTGCGGGACGTGCTCTTCATCGACGATCTCGTCGACGCGCTCCTCCTCGCCCGCGGCGACATCCGGCGGATCTCGGCGTCGGCGTTCAACGTCGGCGGGGGCCCTGAGAACACCCTCAGCCTGCTCGAGCTGCTCGACCTCATCGAGGAGCTCGACGGCAAGCGCCCCCTGATCGGCTTCGAGGGGTGGCGGCCGGGCGATCAGCGGTACTACGTCTCCGACTGCCGCCGGCTCTCCGCGGCCACGGGGTGGTGGCCGCGCGTCCGGGTCCGCGAGGGGGTGCGCAGGCTGCACGGCTGGCTGCGGGAGATGACGGAGACGACGGGCGCCGGGAAGGCCGTCGCCGCCGGCCAGCCCGCGAAGGAGCCGTGCGCGGGGGGCGTCCGGTGAGGTTCGCGCTCGTCAACCCGGCCTGGAGCTTCGAGGGGAGCATCTATTTCGGCTGCCGCGAGCCTCACCTGCCCCTCGAGTACGGCTACGCCAGGGCGCTGCTCGAGGCCGCGGGGCACGAGGCGACCGTCATCGACGCCCAGGCCCGGGGCCTCGCCGACGGCGCCCTCCGCGACGAGGTGGCCGCGCTCCGCGCCGACGCGATCGTGGTGACCACCGCGCCGAGCTACCTCTTCTGGCGCTGCGCGCCGCCCGAGCTCCGCGTCCCGCAGCAGGCGCTCCGCGCACTCCACGGGCTGCCAGGGCTCCGGCTCGCGGTGGGCCCCCACGCCTCCACCACCCCTCGCGCCACCCTGCGCAAGCTCGGGGTCGACGCCGTGGTGATGGGCGAGTGCGAGGACGTGCTGGTGGAGCTCGCCGATCGCCCGCGATCGCGCTGGGGCGAGATCGACTCGATCGCCTGGCTGGAAGGTGACGAGGCGCGCGTGCAGGGCGGCCCGCGCGCCTCGGACATGGGCCGGCTGCCGGCCCTCCGCTGGGACGAGGCCACGGTGGCGCGCCACGCCCACCACCACCACCGCTTCGACGCCGCGCCGATCGGCCCCGGCGCGGAGGTCGAGGCGTCCAGAGGGTGCCCCTACCACTGCACCTTCTGCGCGAAGGACAACTTCCGCGAGGGCTACCGCAAGCGCCCCCTCGACGTGCTCCTCGACGAGCTCGACGGGCTCGTCGCCCAGGGCGTCCGTTACGTCTACTTCATCGACGAGATCTTCCTGCCGGATCGCCCGCTGCTCGAGGCGCTCGTCGATCGCCCGGTGTCGTTCGGCGTCCAGATGCGCGTCGACAACTGGAGCCGGGAGATGCTCGACCTGCTCGGGAGAGCGGGGTGCGTCTCGATCGAGGCAGGGGTGGAGAGCATCACCCGGGAGGGCAGGAGCCTCCTGGCCAAGCGCTGCAAGCTCTCGACCGAGCAGCTCGGCGATCTCCTGATCCACGCCAAGCAGAGCGTCCCCTTCGTCCAGGCGAACCTGATCCAGTCGCCGACCGACGATCCCGCGGACGTCGCCGCCTTCCGGGAGCGGCTCCGGCAGCACGGCGTGTGGGCGAACGAGCCGGTGCCGATGTTCCCTTACCCGGGCTCGCCCGAGTACACGATGCGCTGGGGCGCACCCGATGATCAGGCGTGGGAGCGCTCGGTCGCGCACTACCTCGATCGGTTCGATCGCTTCAGCGACCTCCAGGACAGCCGCCCTCTCCCGCTCTCCGCGCTGGAGATCGCGCCCCCCGGCCATGGCTGACGCCGCGCGCGCCCCCGGCTCCGTCTTGATGACCGCCGACACGGTGGGGGGCGTCTTCTCCTACGCGATCGAGCTCGCGCGCGCGCTCGCGGCGCGCGGGGTCAGGACGTCGCTCGCCACCCTGGGCGGGCCGCTCTCCGCGCCCCAGCGCGAGGCCGCGGGCCGCGTGCCCGGGCTCGCCGTCTTCGAGAGCTCCTTCCGGCTCGAGTGGATGGAGGATCCCTGGGACGACGTCGCGCGCGCCGGGGACTGGCTCCTCGAGCTCGAGGAGCGCCTCCGCCCGGCGCTGATCCACCTGAACGGCTATGCGCACGGCGCGCTCGACTTCCGCGCCCCGAAGCTCGTGGTGGCCCACTCGTGCGTCCTCTCCTGGTGGGCGGCGGTCCTCGGCGGGGAGGCGCCGCCGCGGTACGATCGCTACCGGCGCGAGGTGGCCCGGGGGCTCGCCGCCGCGTCGGCGGTGGTGGCCCCGACCCGGGCGATGCTCGACGCCCTCCTGCGCCACCACGGCCCGCTCCCCGCGGGCTCGCGGGCGGAGGTGATCTCCAACGCCGCCGATCCCGCGCGGTTCGCCCCGCGCCCCAAGGAGGAGCTCGTCCTCGCGGTCGGGCGGCTCTGGGACCAGGCCAAGAACATCGAGGCGCTCGGCGAGGTAGCCCCTCACCTGCCCTGGCCGATCCAGGTGGCCGGGAGCGACGTGCGCCCCGGCGGGGGCGCGAGCGCGATACCCCTCCCCTCGCTCGAGCGCCTCGGCGTGCTCTCGCCCTCCGCCGTCGCCGCCGCGCTCGGCCGCGCGTCGATCTACGCTCACCCGGCCCGCTACGAGCCGTTCGGCCTCTCGGTCCTGGAGGCGGCGCTCTCCGGGTGCGCCCTCGTCCTGGGCGACATCCCCAGCCTGCGCGAGGTCTGGGGGGACGCGGCCCTCTACGTGGATCCCGGCGACACGGAGGCCCTCCGGCGCGCGCTCCGGACGCTCATCGACGCGCCCGGCGCGCGGCGCGAGATGGCTGCGCGCGCCCGCGCCCGCGCCCTCGGCTTCTCGCCGCGGCGGATGGCCCGGGGCTACCTGCGCCTCTACGGCGAGCTCCTCGGCCGCGGGCGCAGCGAACAGCGCTCGCCGGCGAGGGAAGCGCGCTCGCCGGCGCGCGATGCGGCCGTGGTGCTCGAGCGGCGCGGGACCTCGGGGTTCGCGGCCGCGCTCCCCGCGAAGAAGGCGAGCACGCCATGCGCATAGCCCTGTTCTGCCACTCCCTGCTCTCCGACTGGAACCACGGGAACGCGCACTTCCTCCGCGGCGTGGTCACCGAGCTCGCCGAGCGCGGGCACGAGGTCCGCGCCTTCGAGCCGAGGGACGCCTGGAGCCTCCAGAACCTCGTCGCCGATCACGGCGACGCGCCGCTCCGCGAGGTGAGGGAGGTCTATCCGCGCGTCGATCCGATCCGCTACGACCTTGCCTCGCTCGACCTGGACGAGGCGCTCGAGGGCACCTCGCTGGTCATCGTCCACGAGTGGAGCGAGCCCGAGCTGGTCGCCCGCATCGGCGCGCACCGGGCACGCGCGCCGCGCGCGCCGTACCGGCTGCTCTTCCACGACACGCACCACCGGTCGGTGACGGATCCCGGGGCCATGGCGCGCTACGACCTCACCCGCTACGACGGCGTCCTCGCCTTCGGCCGGGTGATCCGCGACCTCTACCTCGCGCGACGATGGGCCCGCCGGGCCTTCGTCTGGCACGAGGCCGCAGACGTCCGCGTGTTCCGCCCGCGCCGCGGGGCCGGGCCGGAGCGCGATCTCGTGTGGATCGGCAACTGGGGCGACGAGGAGCGCACCCGCGAGCTCGACGCGTTCCTGATCGGCCCTGCGCGCGATCTCGGCCTCTCCGCCCACGTGTACGGGGTGCGTTACCCCGAGCACGCCCGCGCCGCGCTCGACGCGGCCGGCATCGAGCACCGGGGCTGGCTCCCCAACTACCGCGCTCCCGAGGCGTTCGCGCGGGCCAGGGTGACCGTCCACGTCCCGAGGAGGCCCTACGTCGCCTCGCTCCCGGGGATCCCGACCATCCGGCCGTTCGAGGCCATGGCCTGCGCCATCCCGCTCATCTGCTCGCCGTGGAGCGACGCGGAGGGGCTGTTCTCGCCCGGCCTCGACTACCTCGTCGCCCGGGACGGCGACCAGATGAAGCGCCACCTCGCGGCCCTCCTCGCCGAGCCCGCCCTGGCGGCCGAGCTGGCGGAGCGGGGGCGCAGGACGATTCTCGCGCGCCACACGTGCGCCCACCGGGTCGACGAGCTCCTCGCCATCTCCGCCGAGCTCGGCGTCGAGGTCGACCCTCCCGCGCCCGCCGCCACACCCCAGCGAGCCACGTCATGAACCGACGCAGCCCACGCCCGACCCTGAGCCGATCGCTCGACATCGCCTTCTTCGGATCGAGCCTCGTCTCCGCCTACTGGAACGGAGCCGCCACCTACTACCGCGGCATCCTCCGCGCCCTCGCGGCGCGAGGGCACCGCATCACCTTCCACGAGCCGGACGCCTACGATCGGCAGAAGCACCGCGACATCGAGGACCCGCCGTGGGCCCGCGTCGTTGTCTATTCCGGCACCGACCCCGCGGAGCCCAGGCGGCTCGTCGAGCAGGCCCGGAGCGCCGACGTCGTCGTCAAGGCCAGCGGCGTCGGCGTCTTCGACGAGCTGCTCGAGGCCGAGGTCGCCGCGCTCGATCGGCCGGGGCTCACGACGATCTTCTGGGACGTCGACGCCCCGGCCACGCTCGAGCGGGTCCGCGCCGCGCCGTCGGATCCCTTCCGCGCGCAGATCCCGCGCTACGACCTGGTCTTCACCTACGGCGGCGGCGACCCGGTGGTGCGCGGCTACGAGGCGCTCGGCGCGCGGCGCTGCGCGCCCATCTACAACGCGCTCGACCCCGAGACCCACCTCGAGGTCGCGCCGGATCCTCGATTTCATTGCGATTTTGCGCTGCTCGCCAACCGCCTGCCGGACCGGGAGCGGCGCGTGGAGGAGTTCTTCCTGCGGCCCGCGGCCGCGCTCCCCGGGCTCCGGTTCCTCCTTGGCGGCAGCGGCTGGCAGGACAAGGCGTTGCCCCCGAACGTCCGTTACGTCGGGCACGTCTACACGGCGGACCACAACGCCTTCAACGCCAGCGCCCGCGCGGTGCTGAACGTGGCCCGCGACAGCATGGCGTCGGTCGGCTTCTCCCCGGCGACCCGCGTCTTCGAGGCCGCGGGCGCGGCCGCGTGCCTCGTCACCGACGCGTGGGAGGGGATCGAGCTCTTCCTCGAGCCCGGGCGCGAGGTGCTGGTCGCGAGGAGCGGCGACGACGTCGCGGAGATCCTCCGGACGCTCACGCCCGAGCGGGCCCGCGCGATCGGCAGGGCGGCGAAGCAGCGCGTGCTCGCGGGGCACACCTACGCCGAGCGCGCGAGGCAGGTCGAGGCCCTGCTGGCCCGCCCCGACGGCGCAACCCTCACCGCGAACGCGCCGCCGTGAAGCCCATCTCCTTCGTCTTCCTGGGCCTGTCGATCACCTCGTCGTGGGGCAACGGCCACGCGACGACGTACCGCGGGCTGCTCAGGCGGCTGGCCCAGCGGGGGCACAGCGTGCTGTTCCTGGAGCGGGACCTCTCGTTCTACGCGGAGAACCGCGACCTCCCGAGCCCGCCCTACGGCCGGACCGAGCTCTACCGGGGGCTCGACGATCTCCGCGCGCGCTTCGCGGGCGCGGTGCGCGACGCGGACCTCGTGGTCGTCGGGTCCTACGTGCCCGACGGCGCCGAGGTCGGCGCCTGGGTGACGGAGACGGCGCGCGGCAAGACCGCGTTCTACGACATCGACACGCCGGTGACGCTCAAGCAGATCGAGCGGGGAGGCGCCGGGTACCTGTCTCCGGCGCTGATCCCGCGGTACGACCTGTACCTCTCGTTCACGGGCGGCCCGACGCTCGAGCGGCTCGAGCGCCGCCACGGGGCGAAGCGGGCGCGAGCGCTCTACTGCTCGGTGGATCCGGACGAGTATTTCCCGGAGCGCGCGCCCCCCCGGTGGGATCTCGGCTACCTCGGCACATACAGCGCCGATCGCCAGCCCACGCTGGACCGGCTCCTCGTCGCGCCGGCGCGCCGCTGGGGGCGAGGCCGCTTCGTTGTCGCCGGCCCGCAGTACCCGGCGGACCTCGGCTGGCCCACCAACGTCGATCGCACGGATCACGTCCCGCCGGGCGATCACCGCGGCTTTTACGGCGCGCAGCGCTTCACGCTCAACGTCACCCGCCGGGACATGATCGAGGCGGGGTACTCGCCGAGCGTGCGCCTCTTCGAGGCGGCGGCGTGCGGCGTGCCGGTGATCAGCGACGACTGGCCTGGGCTCGACGAGCTCTTCGAGCCTGGCAAGGAGATCCTTGTCGCCCGCTCCCCGGAGGAGGTGCTCCACCTGCTCCGCGAGCTCCCCGAGCGGGAGCGGATCGCGATCGGCCAGCGGGCGCGCGAGCGCGTGCTCGCCCGACACACCGCGGCGCACCGCGCCGAGGCGCTGGAGAGGTACACCCGGGAGCTGCTCGACGAGCAGGACGCGCCGGAGCGCCCGGGGGACCGGGGGGGGACCGGGAAGGATGACGTCGACGCGGCGAGTCGACCTGGAGAGGAGGTCAGAGAGACATGAGCGCAGCGCTGCGCATCCTGGTGACCGGGGGCGCCGGATTCGTCGGCTCCCACCTGTGTGATCGGCTGATCCGGGAGGGCCACGAGGTCGTCGCGCTCGACGACTTCTCGACGGGCTCCCGGGACAACGTCGCCCATCTCCTCTCTCACCGGCGCTTCCGGCTGGTGGAGCACGACGTCATGCAGCCGTACGAGCGGGAGGTCGATCGCATCTACAACCTCGCCTCGCCGGCGAGCCCGCCGCATTACCAGCGCGACCCGGTCCGGACCACGCTGGTCAACGTGGTCGGCGCGCTCCACGCGCTGAAGCTCGCCGAGGGCTGCGGGGCGCGGGTCTTCCAGGCGTCGACCAGCGAGGTCTACGGCGATCCCGAGGTCCACCCGCAGCCGGAGGACTACCGGGGCGCGGTGAACCCGATCGGGATCCGCTCCTGTTACGACGAGGGGAAGCGCTGCGCCGAGTCGCTGGTGATGGACTTCCACCGGCGCGGCGTGGAGGTACGCCTGGCGCGGATCTTCAACACGTACGGCCCGCGGATGGCGCTCGACGACGGTCGGGTGGTGTCGAACTTCATCGTACAGGCGCTCCGGGGTGAGGACCTCACAGTGTACGGCGATGGATCCCAGACACGGAGCTTCTGCTACGTGGACGACCTCATCGAGGGGATCGTCCGGCTGATGGAGCACCCGGCCGAGACGGGCCCGGTGAACCTGGGCAATCCCGAGGAGTTCACGGTGCTGGAGCTCGCCGAGGAGGTGCTCCACCTGACCGGGAGCCGCGGTCGCGTGGTGTTCCGCCCGCTGCCCGAGGACGATCCGAGGCAGCGGCAGCCGGTCATCGATCGCGCGAGGCGGGTGCTCGGGTTCGAGCCCAAGGTGCCGTTGCGCACGGGTCTTCGCCGCACGATCGAGGGTTTCCGGAGCGCGCTCGGGCTGGGCCATCGCGCACCTGGGCTCCCTGTGTCGGACGATGACGCACCATTGCCCCGGGCTGCGAACGGCTGAGTCGAGCCGACCGTGGAGCCGGTGCGGCGCTCATGATACCGTGAGCGCTCTGACGCCCGATTGTCGCACAGGGCCGTGCGGCGAACGGCAGGGGCACTACGCCCTTAACTTAGAGCGAAGGAGAGCGGCATGGATCTCAGGGCATGGTGCGCGGCGCTCTGCGCGGCGACGGTGGGTATCGCGGGCTGCGGCGGGGACTCGGGCACGGGCGATACCGGCGGTTCGCCGGGCGGCTCGAGCTCGGGCGATGCGCCGGCGGGGGGTTCCAGCGGCCAGGGGGGTTCCTTCGGCGAGGGGGTTGGCTCCGGCATCGGGTCCGGGTCCGGCAGCGGGACCAGCGGAGCAGGAGGCAACGGCGCGACGGGGTGCGAGCACGTCGATGTCGTGTTCGCGCTCGACAACTCCTCGAGCATGGATGAGGAGAAGGCATCGATGCGCGACGTCGTGTTCCCGGCGTTCGCGCAGGCGTTGCTCGATATCGATGGCATCATCGACTTCCGCGCGGCCGTGATGGACGCCTGCCCGCTCCCCGCCAACTTCCACACGCGCGGCGCCGCGGGCGACTGCTCGTTCCAGAGCGGCAAGGCGTGGATGGAGAGCACGAGCACCGACCTCACGGGCGAGTTCCAGTGCGCTGCCGACCTCTATGCGGACGACGTCGAGTGCACCGGCGACAGCGACGACGAGCAGCCCGCGTCCACCGTCGCCGCCGCGCTGGAGCCGCCGTTCTCGACCGCCGAGAACGCGGGGTTCCTCCGCAACGACGCGCTGCTCGTGGTGGTGGCGATCACCGACGAGGACGAGCAGCCCGTCCCGCGCCAGACGCCGCAACAGATCCACGATCGGCTGGTCGCCGCGAAGGGTGACGCGAAGAACGTGGTGTTCCTCGGCATCGGCGGGAGGCGGGAGTGCGCGGGCGCTTATGGGGACGCGGAAGCGGCCGAGGACATGCAGAGGCTCGTGGACCTGTTCGCCGCCGATGGCCGTGGGTTCTTCTGGGACCTGTGCGAAGGGCACCTCGAGGACGGCCTCACGAACGCCCTCGCGGCGATCGAACAGGCGTGTGGGGAGTTCGTGCCCATCAACTGACCGCGCCGGCGAGGCGAGCTGACGAAGGGGGCGGCGCCATGAGGCGCCGCCGGCAGGCTACCGCGGCAAGCTCTCCTGGTCTTCCTCCGGCGCTTCGCCCTCCTCGGCGCCGAGCTGATCGACTTCCTCCCACAACGCATCGAGTTCCAGCCGGAGCCCTTCGCACCCAGGCACATCGATGCTCCCATCGGTCGCGTCGAGCGCGTGCGCATAGCGCCCATCCGCCCCGAGCTCCAGGACCTCGATGCTCCGGAGCTGCGGATCGACGATCCAGTACCAGCGCACCCCGAAGGCGGCATATTCGCGGAGCTTCTCGACACGATCGCGGCGCCCGTCGCTCGGCGTGGGAGAGACGACCTCGACGGCGATATCGGGCGGGATACGCACGAGCCCCCGCGCCGGCGGCCTCCGGTTCTCGGGAAAAAAGACGGTCACGTCGGGCTTCCGGCCCCGCTGCGCCTTGACCGCGAATTTCGCGTCCGAGCCGCCCACCAGCCCGCCGCGGGGGGTGATCCAGACGCGGAGCATGTGGATCAACCAGCCGACCACGACCTCGTGAACGTAGCCGGACACCTCTTCCTCCACGAGCAGCCCGTCCACGAGCTCGCCCGGCTCATCCTCGGGCAAGGCCGCCCACTCGACGAGCGACATCCGCCGGCCTGACGCGGGTGCGGGTGAACGAGCCGCGGCCTGGACCATGAACAGAGCCTATCACGCCCGACGCAAGGGGTGTACCGCGACGGCGGCCCGCCTCTGCTCCCACCAGACGCGCGCACGCATGCGCCGCACCTCGGCGAACCATGAGGGCTGGCAGGGGTGACGGCGGGCCCGATATGCCCCGGAGACCGCCGAAACGCGCTCCAGAAAAGATCCTTGACGGTACATAATCATGTTGTTATAAAAAGTAACACTGTTACGTCCGAAGACATGGACGGCCATTGCGCCGCCCGGAGGCCAGGCGACACGGACATGGCGAGCTCGCGCCCGAAGACCACGAAGACCAGCGGCACGACCCAGGCGGAGCGCCTGCAGGCGTCGAGCTTGCAGCGCCGCGAGCAGCAGAAGGAGAACCTGCGGGGCGCGATCCTGGCGGCGGCGGGCGAGCTGTTTCTGGAGCAGGGCTACGAGGCGTTCTCGATGCGCCAGGTGGCCGAGCGCATCGGCTACTCGGCGACGACGATCTACCGCTATTACGAGGACAAGGACGATCTCCTGTTCGCGATCGTCCACGACGGCTTCACCGAGTTCCAGCGGGCGCTCGTCGCGGCCGCCGAGAGCACGGCGGACCCGATCGAGCGGCTCGTGGCGCTCGGCGCCGCGTACGTTCGCTTCGGCATGGACAACCCGGTGCACTACCGGCTGATGTTCATGCAGCGCTTCGATTTCGTCTTCGACCAGCGGAAGGCGCGGCAGCAGCCGATGATCGACTCGTTCGACGTGCTGCAAAACGCGGTCGCGTCCGCGATGGATGCCGGCGTGATGCAGCGCGGAGACGTGGAGCGCCACAGCCAGGTGGTCTGGGCCCTGGTCCACGGGATCACCGCCCTCGGCCTGGCCGACCGCGGCCGCTTCACGGCCGACGACGTCGACCGGACCATGGAGATCGCCATGAAGATGATGGTCCGGGGCCTGCACCCCTGATCGCTCTCTTTTTTTCCCGCGAAGTTAACACTGTTACTAATAGTTTCATCGTTACAATCAGCAGTCGGTGGAGGGTATGATGGATAAGGTCTTTGGACTGAGCGGCTTGCTCGTGATGCCGTTCTGGTTCCTCATGATTTTTCTGCCCCGCGCTCGATGGACGCGGCGGATCATGGAGTCGCCGCTCGTCGTCGTCGCGCCCGCGCTGCTCTACACGGCGCTCGTCCTCCCGGTCATCGGCGAGGTGCT
This sequence comes from Sorangium aterium, assembly GCF_028368935.1. Lineage (NCBI taxonomy): Bacteria > Pseudomonadati > Myxococcota > Polyangiales > Polyangiaceae > Sorangium > Sorangium atrum. Next base: position 3,852,357 of record NZ_JAQNDK010000001.1, read on the forward strand.
GCCGATCGTCAACCAGCCGAGCCTCGCGGCGGTCGCCCCGCTGCTCGGCTCGCCCGCGGGCGCCACGATCGGCTGGGTTCACTTCCTCACCTTCGATCTCTTCGTGGGCCGGTGGGTGTACCTCGACAGCCGCGATCGCGACATCTCGCCGTGGCTCATGGCCCCGGTGCTCTATCTGACGCTGATGCTCGGGCCGATGGGGTTCTCGCTCTACCTCGCCGTCCGCGCGATCGCCGATCGATCGGCGCGCGCCCTCGACAGGACCGTGGCGCAGCGCCGCGTCGAGGAGGCCTGACATGAGCGCGCGCTCTGTGACCACCTCGCTCCAGCTCCCTCGCCCGATCGAGGAGCTCCTCCGGCGGAGCCCCGTCCTGTTCGCGGCGGCCGCCGCCCACGTCGCGCTGCTCGTCTTGCTGCTCGCCGTCGCCCCGCTCGACGCGCGCCTCGTGATGGGGGTGAACCCGTGGATCAAGCCGGCCAAATTCGCCGCCTCGATCGCCATCTACCTCCTGACGATCAACTGGCTCGTCGGCGATGTCGCGCTCCCGCCGAGGGGCCGCAGGGCGGTCGTCTGGGGCACGGTGGCGCTGGTGAGCTTCGAGATGATCGCGATCACCGCGCAGGCGGCGCGGGGCGTGGCGTCGCATTTCAATCAATCGACGCTGTTCGACGGCGCGGTGTTCGCGCTCATGGGCATCGCCATCCTCGTGAACACGGCGCTCGCGGCGTACCTCGCGTACAGGTTCTGGGCGGCGCGACCTCCGCTGCCGGCTCCCTACCTCTGGGGCATCCGGCTGGGTCTCCTCCTGTTCCTGCTGGCCTGCGCGGAAGGCGGCGTCATGTCGGCGCACAACGCGCACGGCGTCGGCGTCGCCGACGGCGGGCCCGGGCTCCCCGTCGTCAACTGGAGCACCCGAGGAGGCGACCTGCGCATAGCGCACTTCTTCGGGATGCACGCGCTGCAGGCCGTCCCGCTGGTCGGGTACTGGCTGTCGGCGCGGGCCTCGGGGTCGGCGCCGCGCACGCGGCGGGCGGTGCGATGGGTCATCGCGTTCGGCGTCGCCTACGGCGCCGTCGCGCTGGCGCTCTTCCTGACAGCCCTCGCAGGGCGACCGCTGATTCGAATGTAGCGCGCCACGAGGACGGCGGTCCTGCGCTAGGCGAGCCCGCGCGGACCACCGACGATGGCGCGTGACAATGGGCGCGAGCAGGGAGTCGTCAAGCCCATGACCCCGCCTGCGACGAATCCGTCGCGTCGTCGTCACCGACGGACAACAACAAGCAGGCGCCACGCCACACAACTGACACAAATTCCGTCTAGGCTCTCCAGCGCGTCTGCGCCTGCCGCTGTTTCCCACCCGTGAGGCTCGCCATGCCTGACAATTTCGTCGTCCAATCAAGCGCCCTGCCCTCTTCCACCAAGCTCGTAGCTTTCCACGGCACCGAGGGTATTTCGAAGCCCTATCGCTTCGAGCTCTACCTGGTGATGACGAACGACGCCGGCCAGAGCTTTGATATGGCCGCGGCCGTGGGGCAGCCGGTGAGCATCTCCCTGGAGCGGAGCGACGGCGGCGAGCCCTTCCTTCGAAGCGGCGTCCTCGGCAGCATCGAGCTCATCAACGAGTTCGTCGGTCGGTCCGTCTTCCGGGCCACCATGGTCCCGCGCCTCGCCTTGCTCGCCATGTCGTTTCACAGCCGCGTCTTCACCGTGCAGGCCATCCCGGCGATCATTCAAGCCGTCCTTCAAAAGGGCGGCGTCACGGACTGCGCCCTCCAGCTCCAGGGCTCCTACAACCCCGAGGAGCATATCTGTCAGTACCGCGAGACCGATTATGCCTTCATCGCCCGGTGGATGGAGCGCGAAGGCATCTATTACTACTTCGAGCATGGGGAGGGCGGCGAGACGCTGGTGCTTGTCGATAACAAGTCTGCCCATCAGCCCCATGGCGGCAAGCCCATTCGCTATTTCCCGCAACCGGGCGGCGCCAACACCGCGAAGGACACCTTCCACGCCTTCACCTGCCGGCATGAGGCCATGCCCGGCACGGTCCGCCTCAAGGACTACAACTACGCCACGCCGGCCGTACCGGTCACCGGGCAGGCGTCGGTCAGCCCGAGCGGCGTTGGCGAGGTCAGCGTGTTCGGCGCGCGGTTCTTCTCGTCGGGCGACGGGGCGCGGCTGGCGCGGATCAAGGCCGAGAGCCTCTCCGCGACCGGCGTCGTGTACCAGGCGATGGGCAAGGCAGCGACGGTGGTCCCCGGGTTTACCTTCGAGATCGAGGACCACCCGCGGGCCGCGTTCAACACGAAGTACCTGGCCATCGAGGTCGAGCACTGGTCCAACCAGGCCCCGGACATGCCCGAGCTCCGCGACTTCACGACGTGGACCGAGAACTACCGCATGGAGGCCAAGGCCATCCCCACGACGACGCAGTTCCGCGCGCCGCAGGTCACCGAGTGGCCGCGCATCTACGGCACCGAGATCGCCATCGTCGAGGGCGCGGCGGTCAGCGAGTACGCGCAGATCGACAGCCAGGGTCGCTACCGGATCAAGTTCCTCTTCGACGAGAGCGACCTGAGCGGGGGGAAGGCGTCGACCTGGGTCCGGATGCTCCAGCCCCACGGCGGCGGCATCGAGGGCTTCCACTTCCCGCTGCGCGCAGGCGTCGAGGTCATGTGCGCCTTCGAGGGGGGCGATCCCGACCGGCCGGCCATCGTCGGCGTCGCGCCCAACGCGCTGACGCCGAGCCCGGTCACGTCGGGGAACAACACGCGGAACGTGATCCAGACGGGCGGGAGGAACCGGCTCGAGCTCGAAGACCAGGCCGGGCAAGAGCGGGTCACGCTGTCGACGCCCTATGACAACACCTACCTCCGGATGGGGGCGCCCAACGGCGGCGCCTCGTACGAGGTCAAGTCGCAAGGGCACGCTTATGTGTGGATCGGAGGCAGCTCCGAGAACATCGTGACTGGCAACCGAACGGCGATCACCGTGGGCATCTCCGAGAGCGTGATCGGGGGCTTCAGCTTGAGCGCCGTCGGAGGATACGCCGGGAGCTTCATCGCTGGATACTCACAGAACGTGATCTTGGGCTATCGCCACACGACCATCCTCGGCAATGAAAAGACGATCCTCCGGGGCAACCGGAAGACCAACATCACGAGGAATCGGAGCACGAAGATCGGGGGCGACGACACGTTCACGCTCGTGGGCGATCGCCTCGCCACCATCAGGGGCAACAGCAGCTTGCGCATCATGGGGAGGCGCAACACCCAGATCAGAGGCAAGGACGAGAGCACCTTCTTCAACGGGCGAGAGACGACGGTCTTCGTATCGAACAAAACGACGATCAACGGCACCAGCGAGACCGATGTCAACGGGACCCGACGCACAGACGTCCGCGGCCATGCCACCGGCAACTTTTACGCGGGGCGAACGACCACCGTTCACGCGGGGGGGAGCACGAAGACGATCAGAGGCGGGAACACCGCCAAGATCTATGGCCCCAGAAAAACCACGGTCTATGGACCGAGCTCGAGCACCATCAATGGCCCCGCCGAAAGCAAGATAACAGGCCTCTACACGACCAAGATCGGGTCGCGCGTCGAGGTCATCAACGGAACGAAATACGAGAACATCAAGGGGCTAGCGTTCAAACGCGCCCCCTTGGAGATAAAGAAACTGAACGCAGCAGAAATCTCGGCAAAGGGCTACAAGGCCTCGGCCGAGATATTGACGATCAAAGCTCGACTCGGCCTCTCGAACGCGGACTTGCACATCCTGAAGTAATCCACCCACCGAGTGTGGAACAGGCTCGCGCCCGGCGCTGAGCCGAACGATCCATCGAGCCCGCTACCCTGGAGTCCGTCGGATGAAAATCGTCAAGCCCATGCGCCTCGGGGTGGTGCCGAGGGTCTTCATGCACCAGCGCACCCCGCACCTCGTGGTCACCACCTTCGTCGGCTTCTCCTACGACCGGCCGGCCCGGCTGCTCTATGAGCCCACGGTCTGGAAGATCGCCATGGAGGAGCTCGGCGAGGACGGCCTCCTCGACGAGTTCAACCCCAAGACCCGGGGCGAGCTCCTCGTCACGGGCCGCTGCTATCCGCCGGGGCGCGCCGCCCGCCCCGCGAGCTCGGTCCGCGTCCAGCTCGGGCCCATCAACAAGAGCCTCTACGTCATCGGCGACCGGACGTGGGGGATGCTCGGCATGTCGGATCCGACGCCCTTCACCGAGATGCCCGTCACCTGGCGAAACGCCTTTGGCGGGAAGGATTTTGCCAGGAACCCGCTGGGCAAAGGCCACGGCGACAAGAGCGCGGCGCTCCCCAACATCGAGTCGCCCAAGCACCTCATCCACGCGCGCAGCGACTGCCCTACGCCCGCCGGCCTCGACGGCTACGACCTGACGTGGCCCCAGCGGTTCTCCAAGATCGGCACCTACGACGCGGCGTGGCGCGACGAGTGCTTCCCTGGTTTTGCGCGGGATCTGGACCCGACGCTGTTCAACATGGCTCCGGAAGACCAGCAGATCGACGGGTTCTTCAGGGGCGACGAGACCTTCGTGGTCGAGAACATGCACCCCGACAAGCCTCGGATCGAAGGCTCCCTTCCCGGGGTCGTGAGTCGATGCTTCGTCTGCCTCAAGACGAGCGACGGCGTGGAGATCCACGAGCCCGCGATGAAGCTCGACACGGTGCGTCTGTTCCCGCACCGCGAGCGGGGGGTCGTCCTCTTCCGCGGCGGCATCGAGATCTCCGAGGACGACGCAGACGACGTGGTGGCGGTGCTGGTTGCCTGCGAAGCCATGGGCGCCCCCAGGCCCGCCGCGTATTACCACGACTACCTCATCCCCCGGCTTGGCCTTGAGAGCAAAGAACTCCCGGATGACCAGGACGACACGCTCATGCCCGAGCCCGAAGATCCGGAGGCGCCGCCGCTGCCCGATGACACGCTCTCCGGGCTCGCGTCAAAGCTCAGGCGAGAAGGGTTTCTGGGAGGCACTCCGGCTCGATCCGTCAAGCGCGCGGCTGCAGCCGCGGCCGGCGCCGGCGTCGTCACCGCCGGTGTCCACGGAGCGAGAGCAGCGGAGGGCCTCGACGTCGAAGCGGCCGAGGCCGAGCTCGAGAGGGACCCCGACCTCGAGGCGACCGAGGCCGAGCTCGCCGAGATGGGGATCGACCCCGGGCACCTCGCCGCCTCAGCCGACGCGGAAGGGGCGGAGTTAGCCACGGACTTCCCGGAGGGCACGGAGGAAGAAGAGAGCCCTGCATGGTCCCAGGCTGACACGGGGCTGAGCCACGAGGCAGACCCGGAGCCACTCGCGTTTGCGGCCCCGACGATGACCCCCGCCCTGGAGGACGACCCCGAGGAGGCCGAGGCGCTTCGCGCGCAGGAAGCGCTCATGGAGTGGGGCAAGAAGCAGCTGCGAGACCGTGGCATCGATCCAGAGGCGCACCTCGCCCAGGAAGAGCCCTCCGACGACCTTGCGTCCCTCGATGACTCGGAAGAATCCGAAGAGACCGTGGTCCGCTTGGTCGAGGGTCGGCTCAGCAGCGGGCTGACCGCGCACGGGGTCGACGTCGGCGCGTTGCTGGCGAGGACGCGTCAGAACGCCGCCGACGGTCCGAGCGAGCTCAGGATATCGGAGGTCCGCGAGCGCGTGCGGCAGTCGCTGACGAGCGAGGGCTTCACGCCGGAGAAGAGCGAAGAGCTGGTGTCGTCGCTGGATTGGCAAGCGTTCGAGGACGAGACCCAGGCCGCCGCTGACGAGGACCTCGACGACACATTCCACCTCCCCGACGAGGCGCCCGAGGCTGCCCACGCGCCGCCAGAGGACGAGGCCTGGGGCGGTGAGCCTACGGACGACGAGGGCTTCGCGTCTGCGGAGGATCTGGACGACAGGGCTTCGTCTTTCGCCGAGCTGGGCGAAGACGGGCCTCGGCTCGCGCACCTCCTGGCGGCCTCCGCGCCCCTCGACAGCGAAGAGTCCCTGCAGCTTCGCCGCGAAGTGGAGGCCGGGCACAAGGAGGGGCGGAGCTTCGCGGGGTGCGACCTCACGGGCGCCGATCTCTCTCACCTCAACCTCGAGGGGATCGACCTCGAGGGCGCCATGCTCGAGTCGGCCTTTCTCACCGGGAGCATCTTGCGAAGAGCGAAGCTCACCGGAGCCGTCCTGGCGCGAGCCAACCTGGAGGCCGCGGATCTCTCGGAGGCCAAGCTCAACGGAGCCAATTTCGGTTCGGCGTGCCTGCGGGACGTGAAGGCAGGTGGAGGCGTCGATTTCGGCGAGGCCGTGCTCGTCAAGGCGGACCTCTGGGGAGCGGATCTGTCCGGCGCCAACCTCTCGCGCGCCGACCTCTCCGAGGCCAATTTCTGCGACACCAACCTGGAGAACGCCGTCGCGGAAGAGGCGATGTTCCAGCAGGTGGACCTCACGGGAGCGCGACTCGTGGGCGCGCGGCTCTCGGGGTGCACGTTCAACGAGGTGAACGTGACCGAGGTCGATTTCACCGGCGTCGACCTGAGCTCCGCCACCTTCATCGCCGCCCAGGGCGACCGCGCCATCTTCCGAAACGTGATGGCAAAGGACCTCACGAGCGTGATGGGCTCGTCCTTCGCTGGCGCAGACTTCGCCGGCGCGAACCTCGCCGGCGCGAACCTGATGGGGACGAGCCTCGCCGGCAGCGACCTCTCCGACGCCGACCTGCGCGGCGCGCTGCTCAACGAGGCCGACTTGACGGAGGCGAGCCTCGATCGCGCGAACCTCGCCGAGGCCATGCTGACCCGCGCCAACCTCACCGGGGCGTCGCTCTACGCCGCTGACCTGAGGCAGAGCATCATGAACCATGCGTGCGTCCAGGGGGCCAACTTCGAGAAGGCCAACCTGTTCAGCGTGTGCGCCGATCGAATGGTTGGAGATGACGACACGAGCTTTGCCGGCGCCAACCTCAAGCGACTCAGGGTAATACCGGCCTAGAGGGAGCATGGACAGGGAAGCGCTGCGCAAGCTGATCGAACAAGAAGAGGTCGTTTCGGAGCTGGACTTGTCGGGCTTCGACCTGTCGGGGCTCGACCTCTCCGGCGGGATCTTCGAAGATGTCCGCTTCACCAACGCCAACCTCGCCGGCGTCAAGGTGCGCGAGGCGATCTTTCACCGCTGTGACCTCGCGGGAGCCAACCTGAAGGGGCTGGATTTTCACCTCGGCACGGCCATGGATTGCACGTTCACGGGGGCCGTGCTCGCCGACGCCTCGCTGGTTGGAGCGAACATCTCGGCCGTGGACCTCGAATCGGCCGATCTGACCGGAGCCGACCTCTCGTCGGCTACCATCGACCATGCCGAGCTCAAGAACGCCCGATTCGTCCGTGCCAACCTGACCGACGGCACCCTGTTTGGCGTCACGCTCGAGGGCACGGACTTCTCTCAGGCCAACTTGACCAGGGCTGTCTTGTTCCGTCAGGACCTGTCCCAGGCCATTCTCACGGGGACTACCCTCGTGGAAGCGATCCTGATCGAGGTAAGGATGGGGCCCAAGGACTTCCGGCGGATGGACCTCAGCAGAACGCAATTTACAAGCGCCGACCTGCAGGGTTGCGACTTTTCAGGGGCCACGCTGACGCAATGCGGCTTCAAGGGCGCCAACTTGACCGGGGCTCGACTGGACGGCGCCGTCGCCCGGCTGGCCGACTTCGTCGAAGCGACCCTGATGAACGCGAGCCTCACCCAGGCCGACCTGAGCCAAGCGCTCTTCGTCGACGCGCGCGCGGGCGCCACGAACCTCTCGGGCGCGCGGCTCGAGATGAGCGTCTGGCACCGGGCGAGGTGCCCGGGTGCCCGCTTCTGCCGGGCAGACCTGAGCCACGCAGACTTCTCCCACGCCGACGTGTCGTCCGCCGATTTCTCCGATGCGACGCTGTCGCGCGCGCGGCTGCACCGTGTGACGGACAAGGGCACGATCTGGCCGCCGAGCAAGGCGCTGGCGCACGGAGACGACCAGGAGCTCAAGGAAGCAGAAGACTGGCAGGCCAACGTCCTTGGGAGGCCTGCCGGCAGTCAACGCCCCCCTCACTCATGAGGAAACCATGCAGAGCGCAGCAAGAGCGAGACAATACCAGCGGGAAGCCTACGGCGATCACGGCGCCGTGCTCCGCATCGATGGCCCCGCGTACATCGTCGAGACCGAGCATGGCGAGATCCGCGCGAGGCGCGCGACGAGCTGCCTGCTGGAGCCTGCCACCGGAGACCTGGTGCTCCTCACCACCGTGAACGGCACGCATTACATCCTCGCCGTCCTCGAGCGAGAGGAGGGCGCGCCCTCACACCTCGTCTCCGAAGGAGATCTACAGATTCGTTTGCGGCGCGGCTCGCTGGGCCTCTCGGCGCCCGACGGTGTACACGTGGCAGCCGGCAAGGACCTCTCGATGGCCGCGTCGACCTTCCGTGTCCAGGCCAAGGAGGGGCACGTCGCGCTGGAGCTGTTCTCGTTCCTCAGCAAGGTGGCTCGCGGCGAGGTCGACCGCGCCAAGCTGGTCGGCCGGAGCCTCGACTCGGCGCTCGAACGGCTGTCGCAGAGGGTGAAGCGCTCCTACCGCATCGTGGAAGAGGCGGACCATGTGCGCGCCGAGCGCATCGACTATGCGGCCAAGGGCAACCTCGCCATCCACAGCGAGAACGCCAAGATCACCGCGTGCCACGTCGTGAAAATCGATGCCGATCAGATCCAGGTAGGGTGACCGAACATGTTTGCAATCACGTCGAGCGGTGGAATGGACTTTGGCATGCCGGATGTCTGCCGTCTTCCGACGATGGTCCCCGTCCCATTTCCAAACTTTGCAGCGAAGCCCATGGGGACGTCCCCCGCGTACAAAGTGCGCATCGGGGTCGCTCCCGCCCATACCGTGACAACCACCATTCCGCTCACCTCCGGCGACAACCCTGGGCTCCTTGGTGGCGTGATCTCGGGCCGCAACATGGGCCCCGCGAGGCGTCTCCGATTCTCTCGCAACACGTTGTGGCAGGGAAAACCGGCGGTGGTGCTCTCCGCCAACGGCTTTGGGAACCAGATCAACACGAACTCGACGACCATTGTCCCGAGCCAGATCAAGGTCCTGGTTCTCAAGTGACGTCCGCTCGGTCTTCCGCGAGAGCGCCCCGAGAGCCCGCCCTGTTCTGACCCCTGAGGGACACCCACGTGGCCATCGATGAAACTACCCGCATCCGCCTGGGGATCATTCAAAAGAAATACGGCGAGCGCCTGGCCCGGAGCACGAACGGCGCCAACACGCCGGATCGGCGCCAGGTGTTCATCGATGAATTCCGGCGGATCCTGGGCGACATCTTCGTGCCCACGTTCGAAGCCATCGGCGGGGAGCTCGCCTCGTCAGGCCACGCTTACCGGATCGAGCATGACGTGGGCGAGAAGACCCCCAGCATCGAGTTTCACCTCCTGCTGCGGGGCGTACCGGCGAACGCGAACAACCTGATCCGCCTCTTCTACAGCGCCGAGGCCGCGGGCGACGGAGAGGTGATCGCCGAGGTCAACGTTCACCGGACCCTGACCGAGCTCACGCGGTTCCGGGTGCTGTCTCGGGTCACCCGGGAGGTCGCGGAGCAGATGTGCGTGGACGCCATCGAGCACGTCTTCGCCTGCAACGCTCGCTGAGCGGCCCGCGCGATGCCTGCGGCGCGGCCGCAGGCTGCGAGCGTCGTCCTCCATCCTCCAGCAGGGCGACCCGGCGCTTCACGCTGCGCGCAGGATCCGGCGGTACGTCTCGAGGTACGCCGCCGCCGTCGTCGCCGCCGAGAAGCGCTCCTCGGCCGCGCGACGGCACGCCGCCGGGTCGAGCCGGTCGACCCTCGCCATCGCGTCGGCCATCTCCACCGCGCCGTCCACGAGGAACCCCGTCCGGCCGTGCTCGACGATCTCCGGCAGCGCGCCGGCGCCGCGCAGCGCGATCACCGGCGTGCCCGAGGCCAGCGCCTCCAGGGCCACGAGCGAGCTGGTCTCCTGCACCAGGCTGGGGACGAGGAGGCACCGCGCCGCCGCGAGCAGGCGGCGCTTCCGGGCGAGGCCCACCGGGCCGATGAAGCGCCGCACGGGCCCGGGGCCGCGCAGCATCGGCAGCAGGACCTCCTGGAGGTACCGCGTGTGCTCCTCGTACCCGAACGCCTGGCCGGCGATGACGAGCGGCACGGCGGCGCGGACCGAGGCCTCGACGGCGACGTGATAGCCCTTCTCCGGGCAGATCCGGCCCAGCGCCAGCGCGAAGCCGCGCTTGTACCGCCTCGGCCGGTAGTGCTCCAGCCGGACGCCGTTCGGGATGTCGGGCAGGAGCCGCGCCTCCGGCGGACAGGCGCGCCGCTGCGTCGCGGACACGCAGTGGAGGAACGTCCTCGGCCGCTCGAGACAGAACACCGCAGGCGAATAGAAGCCTGGCGGGAGATGGAGGGTCGCGAGCACCGGCGCACCCGGCTCGGGCAGGTAGCGATCGAAATCGACGCCGTGCATGTGGACGAGGTCGATCGGATACCTGTCCAGGACCCGGGCGACGGCGCTCCGGTGATGGCTCCAGGCCCGCTCCCTCGCCGCCTCGTCGAGGGCCGCGCCAGGCGGGGGCGCCGGCGTGGCGACCAGCGTCCCGGCGCACGCGGAGCCCTCCGGAGCGACAACGATCGACCGGTGGCCGCCGCGCGAGAGCGCCTCGTCGAGCATCGAGAGCACCTGCTCGGCGCCGCCGACGGCGTCCGGACCCACGGGCGCGAGCGGATAACCGACGAGCAGGACCGTCAGAGGCACAGCTCACGCTCGAGGCCGAGCAGCGTGAGCGTCTTGGCCGCGAGCCGCCGCCAGCGCGCGCCGTCGATCGGGAAGCCGAGGCGCTCGTAATGGAGCGGGCCGTCGTGCGGGGGCCTGCGGAAATCGTAAGCGGGCGCCGGCCGGAAGCGCTCGACCTCCGCGCCGAACGGGGCGAGCACCTCCCGCTGGCTGGCGAAGCAGGCCAGCATGGCGCGCTTCCGCGACGCCTCGATGTCCGAGAGCCGGAGGGCGATCTCGGGGACGCCGGCGTGCGCGATGAACTCGCCGGTGCGGAGGCGGCCGCGCGCGGCGTGGTACGACGCCGCCTCGAAGATCAGCGGCGAGGTGACGCCGTTCCAGAGGGCGAGCACCGCCGCCGCGTGGACGGCGAGCGCCGCCGCGTCGTGATCGGGGTGGCCGCCCTCGTAGGGGTGGGTGAACACCACCTCGGGCCGCGTCCGGGCGAACAGCTCGACGAGCCGCCGGGTGAGGCTCGGCGCCTCCTCGATCGCCTCCTGGTCGACCGCGCCGAGGCACCTGAGCCGCCCCGCAGGCACGTTGCCGGCCGACATGGCGCGGGTCACCTCCTCGCGCCGGAGCGCGGCGTAGCGCTCGCGCCCGATGCCGGCGAGGCCCGCCGGCACGAAGCGCTCGTCGCGGGGCGCCCCGTCGGTCACGTGGACCACCTCGATCGGGCTGAGCCGGCCGATCCGCGCGCCGAGCCCGATGGTCTCGTCGTCCGGATGGGCGAGCACGACGAGACAGCGCGGCGCCCGGCCCGACGAGAGCCAGGAGAACGGCGGCCACGCGAGCTCCTGGGCGGAGGGCCCCTGACGGCGCAGCACGGCGAGGTTCACGAAAGCACCTCCGCGCGCCTGCTGCGCAGCCCGGTGCGCGGCTCGGATCGCCCCCCCGAGATGCCGCGGTGCTCCTCGGGTCTCCTCTTTCGCTTCGGCGTGCTCGCGACGTGGGACATGAGCCACCTGGAGTGCATGCGGTCAGGTCGTCCTGGCGAAAAACGCAGCGATCTCCACACTACCAAACGGCGACGCGGCGCGCCAGACGCGCGTAAACCGCGGACAGACGAGCAGGCGCCTACGCGCTCCTTTACGTACGCATGCAGGGCGTTACGCATGGCGGCACCTCATGCGTAGCGCCGCGTCATCCGGGCGCAGAAGTCGGCGAACTCCTCGATCCGCTGGGGAGGGCTCGTGTGGTGGGGCCGGACGCCGGCGTGCTCTGGGGTGAAGCAGTAGGTCAGGGTCACCTCGAACGGCTCGAGCGCCTTCATCTGCCGGTCGAACCAGGCCTCCGCGCCGGGGCGGAAGCTGTCGGCCCAGCTGAGGCCCGTGCGGAGGTGGCGCACCCCGAGCTCCTTCAGCCACGCCACCGCGTCGTCGAGCCGGTGGTCCTCGAAGTGGAACCACTGGCACAGACCGAATTCAGGGGTGTACTCCGGGAAGAGCCGGAGCGCGCGCTTGGGCGTCCCGTCCTCGCGGAGCAGGCCCATGTAGAAATGCCTGTAATACGACGAGCCCTCGGCCTCGCGGTGCCGGGTCGTCGCCGGCCACGCGCGCGGCAGGTCATAGAGGCTGTACCAGTGGATCCGCTCGACCTTGCCGCGGAGCAGCTCGGCGCTCCGCCGGAGGCCGAACTCCTGCACCTCCTCGGCGCCGAACGTGGAGACGCCGACCTCGGTGATCCAGAGAGGCCTGTCGGTCACCGCGCGGATCTCCTCGAGCTTGGCGGGCCACTCGTGGATCTGCCAGTGATTCCAGTCGAGGGGGAAGCCGTGCACCGCGACCACGTCGACGTGCTCGAGCACGCCCTGCCGCCCCATGTTGGCGATGAACCCCGGATCGATCGGCGAGATGCCGCCCAGCACCCGCAGCAACCAATGGCGCTCGCTCCGGATCGCGTCCGCTGCGAGCTTCACCATGGTTCCATACGTCGTCCACTCGGGATCGATCTCGAAATCCCAGTGCGACTTGTTGTTGGGCTCGTTCCAGAGCATCACCGCCTCGATCACGCCAGCTCTCCCTTCTCGAAAGCTCGCCTCGCCGGGTAGACGGCGCCGGGCGGACGGCCGGCGGCCCTCTCGCGCCGGCGGCAGAGGTAAACCTCGGGCTCGGGGTGGTTCACGATCTCGAAGCCGGCGCTCCGCAGCATCGCCTCGGCGCAAGCCCGGTTGGGCACCCACCAGTTGGTCGGGTCGTGCGCATAGCTGTGCTCCACGAAATGGAGCCGGGGATAACCCGCCTCGTCGAAGATCTCCTCCTCGGAGAAGGGAAAATCTTCCTCGAGCGGCGCCACCTCCGCGCTGCCGCGCTGCATGCTCTGGAAAATGAGCGTGTGTCCGACCACGTGCTCGTGGAGCAGATCGAGCGCCAGGAGCGGGTGGCGGAGGTGGTACAGGACGCCCAGGAAGAGCACGAGATCGAAGCGCTCTCCGAGGCTGCCGACGTCGTACACGGAGAGGTTCCGGAACTCGATGTCCGCCCCGGAGACCTCCGCGGCGAAGCGCGCCTGCGCCAGGTAGTCCTCGTCGCTGTCGATCCCGAGGACGCGCGCCGCCCCGCGGCGCTTCATCTCGAGCGAGTAGAAGCCGGCGTTGCAGCCGATGTCGAGGACCGTCTTGCCCGTGAGATCCGCCGGGACGGCGTCGGCGAAGCCCCTCCATTTGAACGCGGGGTAATCGCCCAGGAAATGGTCGGGCGCCGTCTTCACCCCGCCGAGATCGAGGTTGTGGAACCACGGCCCGAGCCCGCGCACGCGCTCCTGGATCTGCTCCCGCGTCCACTTCGTCGCTCCCTCGACGCACCTCTCCATGGCCCCTCCCTTCACGCGGCGGCGCGGCTGAGGAGCTGGATGGCCTCGTGGTAGCCGTGCAGCGTCCCCACGTCGACATAGGCCTCTCCGGCCCGCACGGCGCGCGCGCTGCCGCCGCGGGCGAGGTACTCGTTCACCAGCGTCCCGATGTACGGGTCCTCCCGCCCGCGCTCGCACCAGAGGCCGTGGAGCTCTTGCATCACAGCCCCCGTGAGCCTGAAGGCGCCCCAGACCCACCGCGAGCGCGCGCCTCGCTGCTTGACCTGGATCTCGAGCACCCGGCCCTCCTCGTCGGTGACGACCGCGTCGAAGAGCTCCGGATGCTCGACCGGAAAGAGCAGGAACGAGAGCCCCCCGCCGCCGAGCGAGCAGAGCCCGTGCTCCGGGAACCACACTGTGTCGGGGAGCCCCACGAGCACGTCCTCCTCCGGCCGGATCCAGGGGAGCGACCTGAAGATGGCGTCGCAGAGCCCGGCGGCGGCCGGCTGCACCACATAACAGATGTGCGCCGGGCCGACGCTCGCCCCGTAGTACTCGACGATATCCGACTTGCCCGGCGAGATCACCATGCAGAGCCGGGTCGCCCCGGCGAGCACCATGCGATCGATGAGGTACTCGCTGACCGCGCGCGGCCGCTCCACGTCGCCGTCCCTGCGCGTCCCCACCGGGAGCAGCTCCTTCGAGAACGCGAGCGGCTGTATCCTGCTGCCCAGGCCCGCCGCCGGAATCACTCCCCACATCGCGTCGTCCCTCCGTTCCATGAGCCGACCTCGACTGCGTTCAATGAGCCGAGACCGACTCGAGAATGGTCACGAGCTCCGCCGCGCGGCGCGCCGCGCTGTGCTCCGCGAGCACCCGCTCCTGCGCCGCGCGGGCGATGGCCGCGATCTCGCCCGCCGGGAGCGAGAGCGCCGCGACCGCGTCGTCCGTCGTCGCCGCCACGAGGATCTCCCTCCCCGGCGTGAAGAACCGGTCGAGCCCCTCCCAGCCGTCGCTCAGGATCGGCGTCCCGCACGCGGCGGCCTCGAAGAGCCTGCCGGAAGGGCAGTACCCCATCGCCGCCATCGCCCCCCGCGTCACGTTGAGCGTCAGCCGCGACGAGCAATAGAACGCCGGGTGATCCGGCGGCGCCACGTGGCGCACGTAATAGACGTTCTGCGCCCACGGGAAGTCCCCGGGATAGAGCGAGCCCCCGATGACGAACCGCCTCTCGGGCAGCCGCCTCGCCGCGTCGAGGAAGAGGCGGGAGAGCGCCGCCTGCCGGTCGGCGGCGTACGTGCCGAGGTACGAGAGGTCCCCGCGGAAGCCGTCCCGCGGCGGGACCGGGCGGTGCACCGCCGGGTCCGCGCTGCCATAGAGCGGGAACACCCGCCGGGCGCCGAGCTTCGCCTTTAGCTGATCGAGCGCCGCGCCGCCGGTGTAGCTGAGCACGCAGTCGAAATCGACGAGGCCTCGAGGGCCGATGTAGCCGACCGGCTGTCCGGCCTGGATGCGATCCAGCGTCACAGGCGTGTCGAGATCGTAGAAGACCTTGAGCGCGCCGGACTCGAGGACCACGTCGGTCGCGGGGCCGCCGTCTGGGCAGTACGACGTGACCATCGCCGCCTCGGCCTCGCGGACGGCGCGCCTGGCCTCGGGGAGGACGTCCTCGAACGAGGTGTAGAGCCGGAGCGTGTTGCCGTGCGAGAGCGCGCTCAGATCCCGGTGCGCGGCGTAATACGGGACGTCGCGCTCGAAGAAGGTGACGCGGTGCCCGGCTCGCCCGAGGGCGGAGACGACGCCGCGCCACAGCGTAGCGTGGCCATTGCCCCAGGAAGAGCTGATCGTCAGACCGAAGATGACGAGCCTCATGGCGGAGCGGACCTCCTCCATGCCTGCATCTCCGGCGCCGGCGCCGCCGGCCTGTCCGGCTCGCGGAGGATCATCGCTTCCACCTCGGGGCGGCAGCGGATCCGCGGCAAGAGCGCCCTTGCCTCGGGCCGGAGGCGGCGGAGCGTGTACGCCACCTTGGCGCGGGTGTGCTCGGGCCCGTAGCAGTCGAGGAACCCGGCGCTGTTCAGCGAGAAGAACGAGAGCGCGTCGGCGTCGTTGAGCAAGGCGAGCTCGGCGTCGTCTCCCGGCCGCTCGTGCGACGCCACCAGGGCGCCGATCCGGTCGAGGACCTCCGGCGCGAGCCCGACGCCGGCGAGCGCGGCGCGCGTCAGGGCCGCCCCGCGCCGCGCGTGCTCGTCCTTGAACGCCTGGTAGTCCGGGGCGCGGTGCTCACGCCGGACGTCCGCCTCGGAGACGAGCCGCTCCACGTCGTGGAAGAGCGCCGCCGCCTGGACCGCGACGCCGGCGCGCGGCTCGAGGCGGAGCATCCATTGCCAGACGTCGATCGCATGATCGTAATCGGCGCGGACGAGCGGCCTGTCGAGATCGTGGAGCTCCCGGTGCCGCCCGAGGATCCGGGCGAAGACAGCGGTCGCGGAGGCGAGGTTCCTCCTGCGGATGAAGCGCTGGCACCGTGTGAGGACCTCGTAGGCGGCGCGCGCGGCGCCCGCTCGATCGAGCCCCTCGATCCGGAGGTCGAAGAGGCCGCCGGCGTCGAGCGCGTGCAGGCGGGTGTCGAGCGCCCACAGGTCGAGCGCCGACGAGCGCCACGCGCGGCCGTCGACGACGGCGTGGAGCGCACCCCCGGATGGGCCGGGCGCGCCGCTCTCCACCGCCACGCCAGGGAACTCCCTGGAGAGCGCCGCCCTGTCGGACGGAGAGAGCAGCGGCGTCCCGCAGATCGATGGTCCATCGCTGCTCGAAGGGGGGCCGTCGATGAGGATCAGGCGCTTGAGCATGAGCGTGCGCTCTCCGGTCAGCCCGGGCATGGAGCTCGACACAGCTGCCGCGCGCGGCTGCCGCGGACGAACAGGGATCGCAGGTGGGAACCTATCGCCGTGCTCCTCACCGCACCATCGCGGAAATTCCGTAGAGCACCGTCGGGAAAGAAATGAGCGCGAGACGTGGGATCGCCGTAGCCAAGCCCGCCGCGGCGATCTCCTCTCGGCGCTCCGCCCCGAGCCCCGCCCCGTGGCCGCCCTGCCACGACAGCCGCACTGGGTCCGCCTGTGCTGTGCGCCCGCCGCCTGGGGTCGCCCGGGCGTGGCCCACTGCCCCTGATACCGCATCTCCGGGTAGGTCGGGTCTGTGACGAAGACATAGCGCGACAGGTAGTGCGCTGCCGGGAACACATTGACGAACTCGGGATCCACGATCCCATTGAACGCCGCGCCGCGCGACATGTACGTCGAGACGTGGAACGGGCGCGCGTCATCCTGGCTCTTCCCCAGGGCGGCGGATCGAGGAGAACAAAGCGGCGTGTTTCCCGTCGGCGCGGGAGCTGGCCCAGCATGATCGCAGCGCGGCCAGGTGTTCCTGTCGCCGCTGCTGGCCGAATTTATGAGGCGCATCACACAGCGGACCGGCTCCCATTGCGCGCCGCGGCCCGGTAAGCGAGTGTGACGCCGATGCAGCTTGCGCAGCGCCTGGCCGGGCTTGAGATGTCGGCCGTCCCCGTGTGGGTCCTCGACGTGGACCGCTCTCGGGTCTGCTGGGTGAACGAGGCCGGCCTGGAGATGTGGCGGGCGCAGGATCGCGACGAGCTGTTCGCGCGCGATTTCTCGACGGTGCCTGCGCCGGTCCGGACGCGCATCCAGGCCCTCGCCGCGCAGGTACGCGAGCGCCGCGTCGTGCGCGAGAGCTGGACCTTCTACCCGCGCGGGATGCCCGTGACGGTGACGCTCCACTCCTCGAGCGTCGAGCTCGACGATGGGCGATTCGCGATCTTGAGCCAGGCGCTTCCCCCGGATGGAGCCCCTGAGCCGGAGCTCCTCCGAGGCATCGAGGCGCTGCGCCACACCTCCGTGATGATCGCGTTCGTCGACCCGACCGGAGACCTCCTCATGCAGAACCCGGCGGCGCTGCGGGCGTTCGGCCGCACGAGGACGTGGAGCGCCTGGCTGAGCGAGCCGGGCGAGGCGGACGCGATGCTCAGGGCGGCGCTGGACGGCGACATCGTGACGCGAGAGATGCTCGTCCGCACGGTGGATGGAGAGCGCCTGCACGCGATCGAGGGGCGAGCGGTGCGTGATCCCGTGGCGGGCGCCATGGGGGTTCTGCTCCACCACACCGACGAAACGGCGCGGATAGGCGCGGAGCGCTCCGCCGAGGAGCGCGGCCGCCTTCTGGAGGAGCTGAACGCGACGCTTGCGCTCGTCGAGCAGCAGCGCGGTGAGATCCTCGCCCTCTCCGCGCCCATCCTGGACGTGGGCGAGCGCGCGCTGGCGCTGCCGATCATCGGTGCGCTGAACCGAGAGCGGAGCGCGGAGATCGCGGCGCGGCTCCTGCCTGCGATCGCCGGCTCCGGGGTCGACCGGGTGATCCTCGATATGACCGGCGCCGCGGCGCTCGACGAGGCCGGCGCCAGGCACCTGATCGAGATGGTAGGAGCCATCCGGCTGCTCGGCGCGTCCGCCATGATCACGGGTATCCAGCCCGCGCTGGCCCGCACCCTGGTGGCATCGGGCTTTGACGGGACCGGCATCACCATCGTCGGCTCCATCGCCCAGGGCCTCTCGCGCTCCAGGAAGCGCTGAGTCGAAGCCACCGTCGTGCTCCGGCCGGGCATCCGGCCTCGTCCTGCCGCAGGCCTTCGACCACCTGGCACACGTCGGGCAACGATTGGCACAAAGCGGCACCACGATTCGTAAACTATCAATATTCCATCGCATTCAGGACGGCACAAAGCATGCTCCTCCGGGCCATCATGAACATCGAGATGGCAAGGCGAGCGGTTGGGGTCGGGGTGTTTGCGGCGAGTGCGTCCTTCGGAGGGGGATGCATGGCCGAGGTCGTGGACGGCACCGATGAAGCACGGGATGAAGTGAAAGAGGAGGAGACCGCCTGCTGGGCTGACTTCGGCCCCGAGGCGCCCGGCGAATGCACCATCGGCGAGGAGCGGGAATGCCCTGACAAAGATCCCCATTCGGGGAGCGGGTTTTGCCGTGAAAAGTGCGTGAACATCGACGGCAAAGCCGTCTGGGGGCTCAGGACCACCTGGCGCGAGTGCCCCTTCGTTGAATCGGCGTGGCACATCGGAACATCGCCCGAATGTACCTGTTTCACGCCTCTCGTGCTCTCCTTCGACAATCGCCCGGTGGAGTTCACCGCCGAGGCGGGCGCCGCCTTCGATCTGACCGGCACCGGCGTGTGCCACGCGAGCGATTGGCCCACCTCGGCGACGCCCTGGCTCGCGCTCGATCGCGACGGCGACGGCGTCATCCAGGATGGAGGCGAGCTGTTCGGCTCGGCCACGCGGCTGGGGAGCGGGGGATTCGCGAAGAACGGCTTCGAAGCGCTGCGGGAGCTCGACGCGGACAACAACGGCGTCTTCGACAAGCAGGATCCGGCGTTCGCCAGGGTGGTCGTCTGGTCGGATAACAACCTCGACAGGACGAGCGAACCGAGAGAGATCACGCCCCTCGAGGCGCTCGGCGTGACGTCGATCGATCTCCGCGACTTCCGCGAGTGGCGCTGCGACGCGCGCGGCAATTGCGAGGGCGAGCGGAGCGCGTTTGCCTTCACGGACGCCGCTGGCATGGCGCGCCGGGGGACGGTGATCGACGTGTACATGTCTCGTCGATGAGCGCCGCGCGGCGCTCACCCGGGCAGGCGGCGTGCTGTGCCGCTTCGCAGCGAGCCAGAGCTGCGCGACTTGCGGTGCAGCGGGGACGACACCGGCGTTAGCCCGACGACATCCCACCTCCGCTTCGGCCCGAGCCGTTAACATGCAAATTGCATCGTTCGCACGTGAATTCACAGGACGAGGTTTCGCCGGCGCAGTATGAGGCGGAGTTGCGGTCGAGATGCGCTTCGAGGCTATCAAGCGCGCACCCCCGCAAGGATATGCCGCACCCTTCCACGATGCCCCTTACGGGCCATTGCCCGAGGAGACGTTTCGTCATGAGAACGCTTCCCAAGAACCGCCATGCCACGTTCGGCTCGATCCTTTGCGTCGCCTCCCTGGGCGTCTTCGCGTTCGGTCCCGGGTGCAGCGCGGCCTCGTCAGACTCCGCCGGCGCGGAGCAGGTCGGCGAGGCTGACGAGCACGTCACCGCGGCACAGTGCGAGTACTTCGATGTCAACGGCAAGGTCACGATCTGCCACTACACCGGCTCGAGGGCGTGACCTGCACGGCGTCCGACCAGTGCCACGTGGCCGGCACCTGCGACCCCCAGACGGGGCTCTGCTCGAACCCCGTCGCCCCTGACGGCGCCGGCTGCGACGACGGCGACGCCTGCACGCCGACCGACACGTGCCAGGCCGGCACCTGCACCAGCGGCAACCCCGTCACCTGCACCGCGAGCGACGAGTGTCACGTGGCCGGCACCTGCGACTCCTCCAGCGGCGTCTGCTCCAACCCCAACGCCCCGGATGGGATCTACTGCAGCACGGGCATCTGCGAGACCGGGGCATGTTACGTGCCCACCCTGAGCTTCCAGGCGAGCCAGAGCTACGCCGCCGGCAACCGCCCCGCGGGCGTGGCGACGGGCGACGTCAATGGCGACGGCAACCGCGACCTCGTCGTGATCAACGTCGTCGGTGCCGACGCGAGCGTGCTGCTGGGCAACGGCGACGGCACCCTCACGGCCGCCGCCCCCGTCGGCGGCATCGGCACGAACCCCGGCGGCGTGGCGCTGGCGGACCTCGACGGCGACGGCAAGCTCGATCTCCTCGTCGGGGGCTTCAACGTCCCCGGCATCGGCGGCCTCCGCGTGCTGCTGGGCAACGGCGACGGCACCTTCCAGGCCCCCGTCCTCTATGCCGTGGGCAATCAACCGACCAGCGTGCAGGTGGCGGACTTCAACGGCGACGGCAAGCTCGACGTCGTCACGTCCAACTTCGTCGGCAGCAGCCTGAGCGTGCTACTGGGCAACGGCGACGGCACCCTCCAGTCCGCCACCAACTACTCCGCCCCCGGCGCCAACACCCCCAACGACGTGGCGGTGGCGGACGTCAACGGTGACGGCAAGCTCGATCTCATCTCGGCCAACGCCAACGGCCAGACCCTGAGCGTGTGGCTCGGCAACGGCGACGGCACCTTCCAGCCCGCCATCGTCTTCCCCTCCGGCGGCAGCTTCCCCGATGCCGTGGCGGTGGGGGACCTCAACGGCGACGGCAAGCTCGACCTCGCCACGACCAACTACTTCGCGAACACCGTGAGCGTGCTGATCAACCAATCGTTCTAGTTGGGACGGCGTTGCAAATTGAACGCCGCGCAGCGCTGTACGAGCCTGCGCGGCGCTCCGTGCGGCGACCGTGCGTCGAGGCACGGTCGCCGTTCTACTCGGCACGACGTCCGTACCTGCCAATGGAGGAGCTTCCCAGAGTGCGCGAACGACGCGCGCCAGCGTATCCTCATCGAAATCCGAGGCGGCCCGCCAGCCCGAACTGCGCGCGCTCTCGGCCATGGCGCACGGCGAGGGCTGCGGGGAACGACCATCGCGGCGGCGGTGCTGCCCGCGGTCGCCAGGCTCAGGGACAATCGAGCCAGGGTGTACGGCGATCTCGTCCTGAATTCGCTGAACGATGCGGTCCGGCGGGCGCTGGAGGCGATGATAAAGGACAAGTGAGCGACGAAAAGACGAAGCCGGCGGCCTCGCGATTGAACCACATCTCGCCGGGGCCCACAAGACGTACCAAGGTACGGATGGTCGTCCCCACTTCGTAGCGCTAGCTTGCGCGCGGCACCTTCCACCGGAAAAGGAGTATCGCCGATGACGCGCGAGACACCGCTCATCCGCATGTCCCTCTTCACGCTCCTGGGCGCGAAGTCCGTCACAATGCTCAGCGGGTGCACCTCCACGCCGGCAGAGGACGACCACCTCGGGAGCGCGGAGCAGGCGCTCACCGCCTCCGAGTGCAACTACTTCGCGGTGAACGGCAAGGTCCAGACCTGTGTGGACGGCGTGAACAGCTATACTTGTCAGTGCCCGGCTGGCTACAGCGAGACCAACTGCGAGACGCAGGCAACGGCCTGCCCGTGCTCGAGCCTGCCCGAGTGGCAGGCGGCGCTGGCCACCTCGCCTCTGCCTGCCGGTTCGTGCAGCGCCAGTTCTTGGCCGGGCCCCTGTGGTAGCGTCGCCAACGTCGAGCCGGGGTCGAGCTTGGCCTACCTGAACGCCGGGGACGGGTCGGCGGCCTGGACACTCTACAGTGGGTCTCCTAGCGGCGGCAGCTCCTCCTTCTGCGGCACCTACGACATTCTGACCAACACCTACTGCTCCTTTTACGGTTACGGGCATCTTGAAATATCCCTCCCGGTGATCCCGGCGGAGAACTCGGCCTGCCAGGCGGAGATCCTGAGCTGGGCACAGCAGAAGGGCGCGACCTGCCACTGAGGATAGGCGACTGGATCTGGCTTGCCGCCATCGAGGGCGGCATCGCGCTCCCGGGCGCCGCGCCGTCTCCGGCGAGGCGCGCGAGGCGCTCGGCGAGCTGCGCGCGGCGGCCGTCGAGACGCTGAACGGGCTCGGTGGCGACCTCAGCCTCTGGGCAGCGTCACGGGTCGTCGCGTCGAGGAGACGTAGGAATGAAGCTATTCACGTGCCTTTTGCAGCAGGATCCCCAGCTCCACCGCGGACCTCGCCCCCAGCTTGGTCATCACGCGCGCACGGTGCTCCTTGACCGTCCGCTCGGTGATCCCGAGCGCCTCCGCGATCTGCTTGTTGAGCAGCCCCCGCGCGACGGCCTCGCAGACCTCGCGCTCTCGCGCGGAGAGGAGCGCCATCCGCGCCGCGAGGGTGGCAGGCTCGATGGCGGCGGAAGGCGCCGCGCACCGGCTCGTCTCGGCCTCGCCGGGCGCCGTTCCGGCGGCGAGCAGACCGCGCCGGCGAGTCTCTTCCGGGCGCTCTCCGAACGCGCGCACGTACGCCGACTCGAAGACCTCGCGCCGGGCGAAGCCGGCGGCGCGCGCGACGTGCAGCACGGCGAGGTGCGGCTCGGCGAGCAGCGCCCGCTGCGCGCGGACGAGGCGCCGATCGCGAAGGAACGTTCCGAGCGAGGTCCCGCGGTGCGCGCGGAACGCCGCCTCGACCGAGCGGGCGCTCGTCCTGGCAACGGCGGCGAGATCGATCGCGCTGATCGGCCCGGCGGCGTGCGCGTCCACGTACTCTTCGACCCGCCGGAGCACCGTCCGGCTCGACGGCGGCGTGGGCCGCTCCAGCAGGTGAGCGAGGTTGTGAGGCTGCCCCAGCAGCAGGGCGCGCGAGAGCGACTCGGTCAGCCCGGCGAACACCTGGGGGTGATCGATGTCCGTGCCCGCGTTGATCTCGGCGGCCATGAAGCGGCAGAGTCGCTCAACGTAGGATCCGCTTCCGGCGCGGGAGTCCAGCGAGAGCTGGAACTGAAAGTCCTCGCGGACGACCTCGCCGGTGATCGACTCGAGCTGGGAGCAGAGATAGCCTCGGTCGAAGCGCACCGTGATGACGTCCATCGCGCCGTCGTAGTTCACCTTCGAGCGGCCGTGAGGCGAGAAGATGGCTGGGCCGCCGCCGTGTCCCAGGGTCGCGCGGTCGCGTCCCAGCGCCGCGCGTCCGCTGCCGCGGACGGGAATGACGAGCATCGGCGCGTCCACCTGGGCGTCCAGGTAGATCGCGTCGCTGGTATGGTCCTGGACGAAGAGGATGGGGCCGAAGTCCACGGCGTGGGCGCGCCACTCGAAACCGCGCGGGAGCGCGGGGTCGACTTCCCCGTAAAGCCCCTCCCATATGGATACGGCGGTGTGGTGGTCGCGGGTGTGGATCTCGAACCGGCGGGGCACGTCCTCGTGAGTCGCGCGGGGCATGGGGGGTTCGCCTCCAGGATCGATCGCGGATCGGACGGCATGAAACGTCAGCGCTGTCGGGAAAGCAAGCGCGCCCTAACGACGCAATCGTGGGATGACCTGCGGCGGGTACTCGGACTGCGGGCCGGTCTGTCATTGTCAGGGCGGCACGTGGTCCTGCACGACGCCGGCCGCGTGTCAGCCCCTCGTGTGCCCCACGGACAAGGAGGCGCCGCTCATGCTGGACGGCACGGCGTGTCCGGAGCACGTCGGCCTCGAGCGCCCCAAGGCGCCCGGCTGCACCTCCGCGCGCTGCACGTGCGCGCTGAATCCGGACACGGGGACCGCCTTGTGGCAATGCCTCACGTTCCCCTGCTGATGAGCAGCGACGCCCCATGGAGCCATCGGCGGCTCAAGGAGCACGCGAATCGTCGCGAGCGCGTCCATCAACTCCTCGTTGCGGAGGACTCCATCCGTCTCCACCACGCAGTAAAAAGCGCGCGCCGCATCGATGGCCGCTCCGATATCGCGCTCATGTACGCGATGAGGCTGCGACCGCGAGCGCCGCCGGCGAGCCGTCACCCCCGTCGGAACGGCCGTCATGTCGGCCCGGAATACGTCCTCACGACATGGCGCCGTGGATCGGGATCAGGCCAGAGGGTGGATCAGAGGGAAGACGCCGCTGAAGCTCCTGATGCGCCGCCTTTGGTGGACGTCTCGGACGTATCGTGCTCCTGAAATCAGCGAGCTTATTTTCCTTAGCATTCTGAACCTCTTATCCAGTACTATTTCCATACCTACCAATGATTATATATATTCATTGGTAACTTTCCATCGAAAGGAGTCACCCATGCCGTTAGATCGAGACCTTCTCAAGCGCGAAATCCTGCCGATTCCGGACCGGCCCTATGTCGGCCCGGTGATGTACAATGCCCAGGATCCAGCTTCCCACTTCCCTCCGATCGAGCCGATCAGACCGCCTTCGAAAGCCCCCAACGTGCTCCTCATCCTGCTCGACGATGTGGGCTTCGGCGCCGCGGAGCCCTTCGGGGGGGTCATTCATACCCCGACAGCCAAGCGGCTCGCCGAAGGCGGACTCAGATTCACCCGTTTCCACACGACAGCCCTGTGCAGCCCGACGCGCGCCGCCTTGATGACTGGCCGCAACCCCCACTCCGTCGGCATGGGTTGCATCACCGAGTTGTATACCGACGCGCCTGGCTACACCTCGATGATCCCCAATACCGCCGCCTCGATCGCCAAGATCCTCAGGTACAACGGCTACTCGACGGCTCACTTCGGCAAGTGCCACGAGGTGCCCGTCTGGGAAACCGGCCCATCGGGGCCCTTCGACCACTGGCCCACCTACATGGGCTTCGAGAAGTTCTATGGTTTCGTGGCAGGCGAAACCAACCAGTTCTACCCTACCCTCTACGATGGAACGACCTACATCGAAACGCCTCACGACGGGGACTACCACCTGACCACAGATCTGACAAACCAGACAATCAAGTGGATCGAGCAGCAGAAGGCCATGGCGCCGGACAAGCCATTCTTCATCTATTTCGCTCCCGGCGCGACCCATGCGCCCCACCAGATCCCGGACGACTGGCTTGATAAGTATAAGGACAACGAAAACTTCGCCAAGGGCTGGGACGAACTGCGCGAAACGATTTGCAAAAAACAAAAATCGCTTGGCGTCATTCCAGAGGACGCGGAGGCGGCGGTCAACGAGGACGTTCCAAAGTGGGACGATGAAATGTTCGACGGTATGAGGGATTCCCTGCGCCGCGAGATGGAGCTCTACGCCTCTTTCCTCCAACAGACGGACGAAGAGGTCGGCAGGGTGATCAAAACGCTCGAGGACCTCCACCTCATGGAGAACACGCTGATCATTTACATCCTCGGCGACAACGGCGCTTCCGCCGAAGGCACCTTTATGGGCACCTTCAACGAGATGATCGGCTTCAATAACATCCAGAAATCGCTCGATGAGCAGAAGACGATCATCAAGGACAACATAGACAAGTTCGGCACCAAGGAAGCGTACAATCACTATGCCATCGGCTGGGCCCAGGCCATGTGCACGCCGTACAAGTGGACCAAGCAAGTTGCCAGCTTCTTCGGCGGCACGCGCAACGGCATGATCGTCCATTGGCCTGGCCACATCGACCGGGGCGACAGGGGGCTGCGACACCAATTCACTTACGTGATCGATGTGCTTCCGACGATCCTCGAAGCGGCCGGATTGCCGGAGCCAATGAGCGTCGACGGAGTGCTGCAGATGCCCATCGAGGGTACGAGCTTCCTCCGGACGTTCAAAGAGCAGAATGCGCCCGAGTTCCGCACGACCCAGTACTTCGAGATGTTTGGCAACCGTGGCATCTACCATAACGGCTGGACCGCCGTCACCCTCCACTCGAGGCCCTGGGACTTGGAATCCAATCCGGACTACGAAAAGGATACGTGGGAGCTCTACTACACGTACCCATGGGGCGAGAAGTCGCCGCATAAGGTGGACTGGACCCAGGCAAACAACCTCGCCCAACGGGAGCCCGAAAGGCTAGCGCAGCTGAAGAACCTTTTTGAGATCACTGCGGCCCGATATAACGTCTTTCCCCTCAACGACGAAAAGACCGAGCGCCTAGAACAGTCGTCCCCCCCGGTCGGCACGAAGCAGAGGTACGTCGACGGCAGTTTCGTCTCCGACCCGTGCGTGATCAACAACTTCAACCGCTCATTCATGATCACGGCAAAGATCGAGGGCCCCCACGGGGAAGCGCCGAACGGCGTGATCCTCGCCCGGGGCAACGATTTCGGCGGATTTGGCCTCTATGTCAAAGACGCAAGGCTTACTTACGTCTACAACTACCTTGGGCTCGAACGGTACTACGTCCAAGCCGAACCTCTGCTGCTGCCTCTGTCCGAAGCGTACGAGGTCCGCATGAAGTTCACCTACACAGGCACGGATACGGGCGAGGGCGGCAGGGTGGAGCTCCTCATCAAGTGGCCCAGGGACAACGACTTCAAGCCTCTCCCGCTCGTCCCGTTCCCGGCCATCGGTGAGGACCCGCTCAATTATACACCGAAGGATATGCCGCCGGGCCATATCCTTAAGTCCAATCCGATTATCTTCAACGTGGACGCCTTCCTGATGGTCGGCAAGAAGACTGGCGGCCCGTTGTGCCCCGACTTCGCAGGTAGCGGGAACAACCGCTTCCCCGGCAAGGTGCACTGGGCGGAGATCGAGCTGACGGGCGAACCCGCCAAGGTGAGCCCCGAACACAAATTGCACGCGCTGGAGGCGATCCAGTGACACGTTGACCCGGCCGCGGGCCAGCCGCCCGCAGCTCCCCATGGCGAACCGGCCGTCGGGCTCGACCTCGACGTACCGCGCAGATCGCCATCGTTCGCGCGCGCGAACGATGGCGCCCGCCGCCACCAGCGACTTCATCGTGCGATTCCCCGCCGGCGCTGTCATCCAGCCGGGCGAGACCCAGTACGTGGCGATCGCCGGCGGCGAGTGCTTCAGGACCTCCTGCGGCGTGACGAGCCCGTTCACCGGATACGGGATCTATCCCACGTACGAGATCGCAACGGGCGCCGCGACCACGACGAGCCCCGCTGTCCCTGACATGCTCGTACCGGTCACGAACGGGGTCGGCACCGCGTGGGGATTCACCAATGGGGGCGAGCCGGTCATTCTGTTTTACTGGGATGGCATGACGAACCTCGTGACCGACGTCGATTACGTGTTCTATGGAACGGCGGGGCCCCAGGCCCCGGTGAGCAAGACGGGCGTCACGGTCAACGGCTGGACGTATCTGCCGGACACGGCGGACAATGCCGCGCTGCACGCGCCCCTATCGACGAATACGACAACGGTCAACACGTGTCGCGTGGACCTCTCGGAGACCGGCCAGGTCACGATGGGCAGCAATGGCGTCAGCGGCCGCGACGAGGCCAGCGAGCCCTGGTCGACGACCTGGACCGCGTGCGCCGTGCCGAGCGCCGCCGATATCGACCTCGACACGGTCCTCAACAGCATGGATAACTGCCTCACGGTGTCCAACACCGCGCAGCTCGACACCGACGCCGACGGCGTCGGCGACGCCTGCGACAACTGCCCGACCGTGGTCAACGTTGTGCAGTCGGATGCGGATGCCGACGGCGTCGGGGACGCCTGCGACAACTGCCCGACGGAGCCGAACCCCGACCAGGCGGACTCCAATAGCAATGCCATCGGCGACGCCTGCGACGCGTCGGGCGCGGGCGGCGAGGGTGGTATGGGTGGCGGCGGCGGCATGGGCGCCGGCGGCACCGGCGGCAATGGCACCGGCGGCTCCGGCGGCAATGGCACCGGCGGTATGGGCACCGGCGGCACCGGCGGTATGGGCACCGGCGGCACCGGCGGTATGGGCACCGGCGGCGGCGGAGGCAATGGCAGCGGCGGTATGGGCACTGGCGGTGACACGACATCCGCGACCACGGCCGCCACGACCGGTACCGGCAGCGCGGGCGGCAGCGAGGATGACGGCGGTTGCGGCTGCCGCGTGACCGGCGACGAGTCGCCGCGGAGCGCGTCCTACGCTTCGCTCTTCACGATCGCGGCGGCCGCGCTCGGGGTGCGGCGCCGGCGCTCGCGATCCCGCTAGACCGACAGCAGCGGGGGAGGCATCCCAGAAAATCTCCTCGCCGCGCCGCAGGTCTTCATGAAATGCGACCCGGGCCCAGCGGTCAAGCACCGGGCCTGGGGAGCTCGCCGTGGCCGATCCGTCGCCCCGGGCGGCCGTGGTTGGCTCACTCGTCGGCCCCCTGAGCCGCGCCGTCGCCCGCCCTCGGGGATGAGGTGGCGGCCTGGGTCGTTCACGAGGCGATCGGTCGGCTGCTCGGGCTGGAGGAGGACGCCGCGCGCCGGAGCGAGCACGACCGGCTCGTACGGGGAGCGCCGGTGCGGACGTACCGGGTGGGCCGGAACGGCGCGCTCGAGTGGCAGGGGCATCGGCGGCCCCTCGCCTCGCATTCGCGAGCCCGTCGGCATCTCACGAAACTGACCGCGGCAGTGCTAGGGTGCGCCGCGTGCCGACGATCTTCACCAAGGGCGATCTCCTCAACACCCCGGATCTCCACGCGTACGCGCACGGCGTGAGCTGCGTGGGCAAGATGGACACGGGGATCTCCGTGGCCTTCAAGAAGCGCTGGCCGGGCCTTCTCCCGGCGTTCGAGCAGCGGAACGCCGAGCGGAAGCTCCAGCTCGGGGAGGCCTTCGTCTGGAGCGAGGGCGGCGACACCGTGTACACCCTCGCGATCCAGGAGAACGCGACGAAGAGGCCCTCGCTCGCCGCGCTCGAGCGCTCGCTCGTCGCGATGGTGACGCACGCCGCCGAGGCGGGGATCGCGCGGATCGGCGTACCGCGCGTGGGCGCCGGCAAGACCGGCCTCGAGTGGCTGCGCGTCAAGAGCATCCTCGTGAAGGTCGCCAACGACAAGCCGGTCACGCTCGTGGTCTACGAGCAGTTCGTGCGCGCCCCGGGCGCCTGACCCCAGCGGCGCTCGTCGAAGGCAAGTACGTCGAGCACCTCGAGATCGCGCCGGGAAAGCCCCCCTTCGCACCGCTGCCCAGCGGCCTCGAGAGCTACCACGGTGAGCTCCGCGGCCTGTCCGTGGGCGCCGGCTGGGTATTCTCCGCGTGGCGCGGGCCGTCGGAGCAGGTCGATACGCCGCCCAGCTCGCTGCCGGACCAGATCGTCAACAGCGCCGAGGGGACACGCTTCTGGCTCGCAGCGGTGGGCCAGGACGAAGCCCTGGAGCAGCTGCGCCTGCTCTACGACACGCTGGTCGCCAGCGCGGGACGGAAGCCGACCTCCTGCGGCCTCCATGTCCAGATCGCGAGCGTCGCTCCCCTCGCGGGCGGCAGTCGCGCGGTCGCGTACTACGTGGGCGACCCGTTCGCTCCCGGATCCCGGTGCTCGGCGTGCGATCGAGCAGGCCGATCACGGGCTGGGCTTGGCTTTGTCCCGCAGGTAGAGAGCCTCCACCTGCTGCCGGGCCCACGGGGTCCGTCGCAGGAATTGCAGGCTCGATTTGATGCTGGGATCGTACTTGAAGCAGCGAATGTTGATCATGCGTCCGAGCTGCTCCCAGCCATGCTGCGCGACCAGGTGCTCGAGGATCATCTGGAGCGTGACACCGTGAAGAGGATTGTGGGGCTGGGGCTGAGTCATCTAGGTGCTCGGGGGCGATCGCCCCGGAGGGCCAGCGTGAGCCCGCGGTGTAGCACGTCGCGCGGCGGCCGCCGCACCCACGCCGCCCGTTCGCGCCGAGGAGCGCTCGGTTTCATCGGCCCCGCCCCGTCGTCGCGGCGACCCTGGCGGGACGATTCCGCGGCGGCGAACCGTCCTGAGCCGCGCCGTCGCCCTCGGGGATGAGGTAGCGGCCCGGGCCGTTCACGATGCGATCGGTCGGTTGATCGGGCTGCCGGTGGCACTGCGCCGGTGAGCAAGCTTGGACCGAACGTCGAGCCCGCCACCGGAAGGGTAGGCCTTGGCCATTCACAGCCTCAGGCTGCGACTGGAGCGCCTCGAGCGTAGTCCGCCATTTGGTCGCGCAAGGCCTTTTGGAAGGCCGGCCGTGCCTCACAGCGCTTGACGTAGGCGTCGAGGACGGGAAATTCGGTCACCAGGGCTGTGTGCCGAAGGAACTTCAGCACGGTCGTCATCAGGACGTCCGCCGCGGTGAAGCGATCGACCAGATAGTCGCGCCCGTCGAGCCAAGCGGAGAGCGCGCCCAGCCGAACTTTCACCGCATCCACGGCCGCGGGACGCCGCAGCTTCGCCCACTGCTCTTCGCCGTGCTGCAGGTCCATCGCGAAGAGGTTCTGGATCGGCGGATCGACCGTGTTGAGCGCGGCGAACATCCAGGCGACCGTGTTGGCGCGGTCGTGCCGATCGGGGGGCATCAGAGCCTCGGAGTCGGCAGCGATGTGATGCACGATGGCGCCCGATTCAAACAGCCACCGACCATCCGCCTCGAAAGCCGGCACCATCCCGAAGGGGTGCTTCTGACGGTATTCGTGCGAGCTCCGCTCGCCGCCATCGATCAGTCTGACCTCATAAGGAAGCCCGGCCTCCTCCAGCGCCCAGCGCACGCGCAAGTCGCGAACAAGCCCCTGCGCGAACGGCGGGGCCCAGGGCAATCCCGTAACGGTGATCTTATCCATTTGAATTCTTTGCCTCTGTGGAGTTGTGTTCCTTGGAGATGGCGCCGATCCCCGGACGACCTTCAGCCATCCTTCGCTCATGCTCTCGAGCGAAACAACAATCATTCTTCGTCGTGCAGAAACCGGCATGCAGCAGGCGAATCCGGGTGCCGTCGTGGACTTTGGCGAGCGTCCACGTGACGACGGTCTCTCGAACCAATCGCGGAGCGACGCGCGCCCGCTCGGCCCACGAAGACGTACTCCTTTTCGATCTTCTCCAGAGGAGTTCGTGCCGCTCCGCGGAGAGCGCGTCGCGCGCTCACGCGCCGTCCGCCAGCAAGGAAAGGTTTAACGCAGGGGGAGCGCCCCTGGGAGCAACAAATCTGTCGCGAATCCGGTGAGCGGCGGCGCGAGCACGACGACCTCGTACGAGGCGGACGACGCCGGGAGCGGAGGTGGGAGCTGCCTGCATCGTTGCAGGTGCCGCTGCGCTGATGAGCAACATTTCCCGCTGTAGCGCCCGCGCCCTACCTCAGGCTCAAGCCCTGGCCTCGCCGATCCGCTGGCGCGCGGGCGGTGACGCCAGCGCGGGGCCGCGGCCCTGCGGCCGCGGGTCCGGCGGCAGGGATAGGCCGGGCGGTATGCGCCTTGGCTGCGGCCGGGCGAGCGGGGAGCTGCTGCGCCGCCGCCGTGCTCGACCGCTTGCCGTCGATCGGCGTCGGGTACACTGCCGGCGCACCAGCGCCTCCACCTACTTCCTACTTCTCCACGGAAAGCTCGCCCCCATGAAGCACGCGTTCCTCGCGGCGCTCTCGCTGGCCCTCAGCGCGTGCGCCGGACCGCTGGCGAAAGGGCCGTCGGTCGATCTCCGCCTGCGGCACGTCGTCCTGTACCAGAACGGCCTCGGTTACTTCGAGCGCACCGGCGTCATGTCGGGCGAGCGGCTCACGCTCCGGTTCCGGGAGCGCGAGGTCGACGACGTGCTGAAGAGCATGGTGGTCGTCGAGCAAAACCTCGGGCCGAACGAGACCCCCTCCACCGTGAGCGCGCTCTTGCCGCGCTCCGGGCAGGCGAGCGGGCCCGAGGAGCCCACCGAGCTCGAGCTCGTCTTCTCGCCGGCCGCGCGGAGGCCCGTGTCGATCGCGTACGCGGTGCCGACCGCCGCCTGGAAGGCGACCTACCGCGTGATCCTGCCGGCCAAGGGGCAGAAGGAGAAGCGGGCGCTCCTCCAGGCCTGGGCGCTCATCAGCAACATCGGCGACGAGGACTGGAGCGAGGTCGACGTGACGCTCGCGACGGGCGCGCCGCTCTCCTACGTCTCGAACCTGCGCGCGCCGGCGATGCTCGACAGGCCGGAGCTGAAGGGCGTCTACGACGGCGAGGGCGGCGCGCTCGCCCCCGTGCTCTCAGAGCGCTCGCCCGGGCCCGACACCGACCGCGACGGCGTGCTCGACCACGAGGACGCCTGCCCGCGCGAGCCCGGCTCGGCGAGCCCGCAACCCGACCGGCACGGCTGCCCGCACACGGTCCGCGTCGCCAGCAGCAGCGAGATCCAGATCCTGACCGCCGTGCCCTTCGACAAGGGCTCGGACGTCATCCCGCCGCGCGCGAGGCCGCTCATCGAGGAGCTCTCGCGCACGCTCAAGAGCGTCCCGCACCTCCGCGCGTTCGAGGTCGAGGGGCACGCGTCGTCGGACGAGTCCGGCGCGGCGGATCTCGCGGCCCGGCGCGCCGCGGCGGTGCGCGCGGCGCTCCTCCAGCTCGGGGTCACGGCCGAGCTCGTGACGCGCTCGCACGGCACCCAGATGCCCCTCGTCGCCGGCGACACCGAGGAAGCCCGGCAGCGCAACCGCCGCGTCGCCCTGCGCGCCCTGGACGTCGGGCAGGCGCAGGCCCCCAGCCGGGGGCGCGAGGCGCCGGCCGTCACGCCCGAGGCGATGGAGAAGGTGCCGGAGGGCGCGGCGAGCGTGGACGCCGTGGCCGGGGCCTTCCGGTACGCGATCGCGAACCCGGTGACGCTCCCGAAGAAGTCGTCGGCGCTGATCACGCTCATCAACCGCCCGGTCGCGGGCGCGGACGTCCTCCTGTTCCGCCCCGATCCCGCGGCGCCCGCGAGCGCGACCCACCCCTTCCGCGCCGCGCAGATCGAGAACCGGAGCGCGCTCGGTCTCCAGCCCGGATCCGTGTCGATCTTCTCCGGCGGGACCTTCGTGGGCGAGGGTGTGCTCACGCGCCTTTTGCCCGGGGAGAGCGCGACGATCCCGTACGCCATCGACAGCTCGACCGAGGTGCGCGCGACGAGCATGACCACGGATGTGCCGGTGCGGTTCGTGTCGCTGTCCCGCGGCGCGCTGCGCGTGGAGGATCGGTACCGGCGCGTGACGGTCTACGATGTGAGGCCCGGCCGGGACGTGCCGGAGACATTGCTCATCCGCCACGCGAGGGCGACAGGGTTCGAGCCGCAGGGCCTCCCAGGGTGCACGGACGCGATGCCGGACGCCTGCCTCGTCGAGAAGAAGCTCGCGCCCGGCGCGCCCCAGAAGGTCGTGGTCGAGGAGACGCGGCTGTCTCAGCGCGAGATCCCGCTCGTCCAGGCCGACAGCGAGCGGCTCTCGCTCTACCTGAAGGGCTCGAGCCTCCCGGCCGAGCTCCGCGCGAGGCTGGACCGCGCGCTCGCGCTCCGGCGCGCGCTCGACGCGGCGAACGACGAGCTCGACCCGCTGCGGCGGAGGCGCGCCGAGCTGATCGACCGCGCCGCCGAGCTGCGCGAGAGCCTGAGGACCATCGAGCGCACGCCCCAGGCCGGCAAGCTCCGCCAGACCATGCTCGACCGGCTCGCCGAGGTGGCCCGACAATCGGAGGAGATCGGCGCGAAGATCACCCAGCGCATCGAGGACGTGGCCATGGCGCGCGCCGAGCTCGACGACACGCTCCGCGATCTGGTCATCGAAGGTCGGTGAGCGCCGGCGACTCGCCCTCTCGACCCGGCGCGCCTCGCTGACGAAGCGCGCCAGAACGCCTCCGCCTCATTCGGTGGTGCAGTCGGGCGCCGAGCTCGGGTCGGCCACCCACGCCGCGAGGCGCGCGGTCCCGGCGTCGCCCCACGCGTCGTGAGCGAGCTGATTGAGCCGGCACCACTCATGGCGCGTCTGCTGGATCGCGAGCGCCTTCGCCGCGAGGTGCTGCTCGACGCGATCGGTCAAGGAGGTCTTGTCCTTGCTGAGCTCGTCGTGGGTCATCGCCACCGGGGGCGGACAGTGGTCGCCTGGCTCGTAGTCGACCGTGCCCGAGACAAGGCCGTAGGCGGTCGTCCGCCGCTGGCGGAAGGTCACGATCGCGTACTCCGGGTACGGCGCATCGTCGTCGCGAGTCACCGCCGTCTCCCTCGGCTTCTTGCCCTGCACGACGATGAAGCCCGTCGAAGGCACGGCGGAGTACGGCGTGAGCGCGGGGAACGCCGTGAGCGACTGGTCCACGAGGACGTCGCCGCCGAGCTCGACCCAGTTCGTGTGTGCGTAGAAGTCCTGCACCGCGTGAAGCGAACGGGAAAACGCCAGCAATGCCAGCGCATCGCCGTCCAGCTGCGCGATGCCCGGGCCCAGCGCCGCCACCGCCTCGGCTTGCTTCTCGGCGATGAAGGCGGCTCCTCCGCTGAAGTTGCAGTCATCGAAGTGGGCAGCATTGCTGAAGTGGAACTCGGCGTCCGTCGACACATTGCCGATCTTCAGAGCGCTGATCACCGCAGGCTTCAGGAACGACAGCGCGGCGCTGGTGATCTCCTCGTGGTTCGGCTCCCCGGGCGCCGTTGAAAATGCATCGGCGCTCTCCTCGATCGCCTCGGCTGTTCCAGGCTCGCCGGCGCAGCCGAGCGTCAGCGAGAACCCCACGACTCCCACGATGAACGCGGCGTGTCGATGTACGTCTTGCAGCATGTCTTGCGGCATGTCTTGCGGCATGTCTTACGTAACTGCAAAGCGCGATCCAGGCGTGCGGGCTGAGCGTTCGTCGAGAGAAACGAGCGGAAGGAGCTTGCGTGAACGCGCTTGCGCCCGATGAGCGCACCTCATCGCCTGTCGTTCCCTTCCACGCGCGAACCGCGCGCGTGCCTCACTGCGGCGTTCCGCCACGCTTCTCCCGTACCGTCGCGTCGAGCTCCGCCAGGTTGACGAGGAGCAACATCGGGCGGAGCCGCGGCCCCGCGTGTCGCCGCGTCACGCGCCGAGCGTGGATGGCTCGTAGCGCGTCACCCAGGTCTTGATTTGCAGCTCGCAGAAGATCAGGCGAGGCGCAATGAAGCCTGCCTGGGCCAGGAGCGCGAAGACCTCGGCGTCCGAGGCCGGCATCTTCAACGACGCCATGGCCTTCCGTCGTTGCTCCGCCGCCTCGGGCGGCCGCCCCTCCGCGAGGGCCCGCCGGTCCTCGACGGCCCTCAGCAGCGGATCGTCTCCAGTCCGACAGCCGATCACGAAGGGCGCCCCCGGCTTCAGGCGCCCTGCGATCTCCCGCAAGAGCTCGATGCGCGCCTCATCGCCCGGGACGTGGTGCAGGACGCCGATCATCTGGGCGCCGTCGAACAAGGGCCCACGCGCGAGATCGCGCAGCTCGCAGGCATGCAGGCTCGTCCGCTCGAGGAGGCCTTCCGCCGCGAGCTTCTCTCTCGCGACGGCGAGCATCTCCGGCGAGGGATCGACGCCCGTGAAACGAACGCCGGCCCCCGCATAACGCGCGAAAGGCTTCAGCTCGCTCCCGGTCCCGACGCCGACGATCAGCAGCGACGCGGCCTCCTCGTCGGGGAGCGCGGCGACCATCACCTCGGCGATGACCTGCTGCATGACGCCATAACCCGCCCAGAAGCGGCGCACCTGGTCGTCGTAGCTCAATGCTCGCTCGCGCCCGAAGCCAACTGCGTGTTTCTCGTGCTCGTCCGTCTTCATCACGCCTTCTCCTCGGCGGACGGTCGCCCGGACCGCCTTCAGCAGAGGCGTATCACCCGTCGTGCAGCCTCGACATGGCGGCGATTTCGATCCGACCGGCGGGGCTTTCTGTCGCGACCGCCGCGGGTGCAGGCGCCGTAGGGCGATGGATGCGTCAGGTTCCACCTGGCGCGAACCAGCCGTAGCATGGACGGATGACGGACTCAGACGACCGCCGATCGCCCGCGGCGCGCGACGGGACACGCGATGAAATCCCTGCGCCGCTGGCGTCCCGGCAAGCGCCCACGATCACGTCAGGGCCGGACGGACACCAGCACGGACAGCCGGCGAGCGACGGGCCGCGTAAGGTCGGCGGGACGCCGGCGCCGCTCGATCTCGTGCCCGCCATGATCGCGGCGACCCGCGCGATCACGTGCGCGACCGACGAGGCGTCCCTGTTCGCGGCGGCCGTCGAGAGCCTGTCCTGCCTGGGCCACGACGCCTTCTACCTCAGCAGGTTCTGCGACGACGCGAACAGCGTCCTGGAGATCGTGGGCGTCTGGAAGCGCGGCGGCGCGCCGCCCGTCCCGGCCGGCACGCGCCTGCAGCGCTCGGCCTACCCCGGCCTGGAGAAGATCGCCGCGGGCGACCCGATCCTGTACGAGGACTGCGCCACCGACCCGCGTCTCCACGAGACGACGCGGCGCCTCATGGTCGACAAGATGGGCATTCGCTCGATGGCGCTGTTCCCGCTCATGCACGGCGACCGGCTCCTCGGCTCCCTGTCGGCCAACTACGGCGCGCCTCACGTGTACTCGCCGGAGGAGCGGCAGCTCTTGACGCTCGTCGCCCAGCTCTCGGCCGTGACGCTGCTCGGCATCCGGAGCCGCAAGCAGATCGACGAGAAGGTCCGGCTGGTGGAGGCGCTCTACCGCGCCGGCGACGCCGTCGCCGTGATCTCCGAGGAGGCGCCGCTGCTCGACAGGACGGCAGAGCTCCTGGTGAACGAGGTCGGCTACGTGATCAGCTGGATCGGGCTCGTGGACCCCGAGCGCGGCGTGCTCGCCTCCCGCGCCGGGCTCGGCAGGAACTTCGGAGTTGATCTCTCCATCGTGCACCCGCTGGACAACCCTCGGAGCGCGGCGGTCGCGGCGTTTCATCAGGGCCATCCGGTGGTGCGCCACGATCTCCACGAGCGCCGCGAGGCCGAAGCCTGGGGTGAGGCCGCCACGAACGCCGGCCTGCGGACCGGGGTGTACGTGCCCCTCCGCGCGGGCGGAGAGGCGCTCGGGGTGCTGGGCGTCGGCAGCTCGGACGAGCGCATCACCGAGGACGAGGTCGCGCTCATCGCCGCGTTCGGGAACCAGCTCGCCGCCGCGATCCTCCGGGCGCGGAGGGACCGGGAGCGGACCGAGCAGCTCGCGCAGATCGAGCAAGCCTACGACCGCCAGGCGCGGCTGCTCGAGGTCGTGCGCGAGCTCTCGACGCCCGTCATCCCGGTCCACGACGGGATCCTTGTGCTGCCGCTCGTGGGCACCGTCGACTCGAACCGGAGCGCGCAGATCATGGGCTCGCTGCTCTCCGCGATCGAGCGCGAGCAGGCCTCGGTCGTCCTCATCGACGTCACCGGCGTCCCGATGGTGGACACGGGCGTCGCCGACCATCTTCTCCGGGCCGTCCGCGCGGCGGCGCTGCTCGGCGCCGAGGTCGTGCTCGTCGGCATCGCGCCCACCGTCGCGCAGACCATCGTGCAGCTCGGCGTGGACCTGAGCGGCGTGACCACCCGCGGCGATCTCCAGGCGGGCATCGCCCACGCCCTGCGGCGGCGGGGCCTGGAGATCCGCCCGCTCCAGGCCGCGGCGGCGGCGCCGCCCGGCGCCGGCGGAGCCAGGCTCCGCAAGGTCCGGTGAAGCGCTCGCGAGAGGAGGAGGCCTCCACAACGCGGATCACGTGGACGCTGAGCGTGTTTCGTTGCCAGGGATCGAGCGCGGATACCGCGATCTCGACCTGGGTCGCCCGCGAGGCGCTTCGCCGCGACTTGCCCGCCTTTGCTAGACCTCAGGCAATCGGACCGCGCGCCTGGCGGATGCTCTCCGCCATCATCGCCGCGATGCGGCGAGCGAGCGCGTCCACGGCGTCGGCGCGCCCTTCCACCACGCTGTCGAGCGCGCGCTGGTGGTCGTGGAACAAGCGCACCGTCACGCGGATCGAGCCGTCAGCCGCACGGCGGTAACGCCCCGCCGGACGGAGCGAATCCGGCACCCCGGTGGCATCGACGAACACGAACGGCGGGGGCTGCGCTTCCGCCAGGCTGCGTAGCGCCTCATCGACGTTCATGCCGAGCGCGAGCCCGTCGTCCATTTCCTCTTCATCCTGGAACGAGCTGCGCTCGACGAGCGGCAGAGGGACGGCGAGACGGAAGCTCCCGGGCCGCGCCGCGTCGACCGCTCCGATGACGAAGCTGGACCCTCCCGCGGGCACCGCCAGCAACGGGCGCTGTACGCCGCCGATCCCCTTGGCCAGGAGCGGCACCTGATCCACGACGTAGTTGTAGAGCTCGCCGACGCCGATGAGGTTGCCCCCGTGCAGCGCCGCTCCGCGCATGCCGGACAGCAGCGCGTAGGTGAGCAACCCCTGCGCATAACGGCTCGCCTCGTAGCTCACCGCGTCGGCCGCCGCCCCCGCGAGCAGCCACAGCCCGGTTCGGTCTCTCATCCGCTCGAGCACGCGCTGGTAGCTCGACGGCACCTCGCGCTCCTCCGTCAGATCCTTGAGGAACCGCCCGGCGTGGCAGGTGTCGAGCAGCACCACCTGCTTGAGCGCCGGCACGCGCTTGATCCACTTTGTCAATTCCTGGCTAGAGAGCGCGCTGGCGCGCCAGACCACGGGATCGGCGTACGCCCGCTCCACCGCGTCCTGGGTCAGATAATAGAACTCGTCGTCCTTCCCCTCATTGACCTGCACGCCATGGCCCGACAGATACACCACCAGGACGTCCTCCGACTTCGCGCCTTCGGCCCACCTGAAGGCGGCCTCTATGTTCGCGCGCGTCGGCCACTCCGCGGTGTCGCCGGAATCCGTGCTCAGCACGTTGACCTTCACGCGGTCCCCGAACAACGGCTCGGCGACGAACCGCAGCGCCTTCCCGAAGTCCGCGGCGTCCTTACCAGCGTAGGCCAAGCGGAGACTGGGGCCCTGGTACCGCGAGATGCCGACGATGATGCCCCACAGCATGGGCGGCGCGCGCCCCGGCGTACCGGCCGCCGCGAAGCGCGATTCGCTGCCGCGGCTCGCCAGCACGTCGTCAGCGTCCATCGCCACGACCGTGACTCGATTGCTGGCGTCGCCTTGGTGCAGGTAGGGGTGGCCGGCGAGCGAGAACTCGAACGAAATCTCGCGAATGGCACCCGTCGCCTCGTCACGGAGCGCGTCGACCCAGAACTCCTGACGGCGCCCTTCCGCCGCCAGGAACGGCCGACCAGACTCGTCCTGTGCGAGGCGGCCGACGAGCGCCTCTTTGCCGTTGATGGCGATCTGTATCGTTCCGAATCCGCCACCCTGGTCGCGCAGCTCCACGTACAGCGTCGGCCCCTTCTCTTCGCCCCCCAGGATCGTTCGGGCTCCGCTGCCCTGACCACCCAGCTCCACGTGCACCGTCGGCCTCCTCGGCCCCCTCTCCAGGATGGTCGTCCTCACCGACGGAAACAGCTTTGGCGCGAGCTGCGTCACAGCGCGCACCGGCTCCGCGCGGAGCTGCATTTTCTTGGCGAGCAGCGCCGGATCGTAATAACGCAGCTTGAGCTGCGAGAGCGCGAGCGGCTCCAGATCGAGCAGCCAATGGAGCCCCGCCGCCTCACCATCTTGCGACGTGTCGTAGCGACCCTCGTCGTCAGCGACCGCCCATCTCCTGTCGGCCAGCGAGAGCAGCGTGCACAGCCGCGCTGCGACGCCGACCCTCCACAGCTCCACGGTGCCGCTCGCCGTACCGCCGAGCACGAAGCGCCCGTCCGGTGAGAGCGCCGTCGTGGTCGCGTGCGCGATCATCGCGCCCCACTGGCACTCGGCGGTGAGCAGCCATTGTCCGGGGAGCTGCTTCTCGTCAAGCACGTTCACTTGGCCGTCCCGGTGCGTGAGCAGCCAGCGCCCCACCGAGCCCAACCGCTCCACGCGGACCAGAGGATTATTCCGTATGCTCTCGGGCTCGTAATAGCCAATCTCCTCGCCGCTCTGCGCACTGCGAATCACCTGGCCAGGAAGGATGGCTTCGAGTTCCAGCGAGGGCGTCGGCGCCGGCGCGGGGCGCACCTCGGCGAGCCCGCCGGTTCCGGCGTCCCACACGTGCGCCATCCCGTCCTCGCGCGCCACTGTGAAGCGGCGCCCATCAGCGGCGAATTCAATCCAGGTCGACGCGAGCCGCATCGCCTTGACCGACCACACCACGTCACCGTTTACCCAATCTATGGCGTGAAGCGAGCCGTCTGCCATGCCAACCACCAGCAACGTCAACAGCGCCGAAGGCGACAGATCCGCCGCCTGGATCGATCCACCGATCATGGCGAGCGCCTGCGCGACCGCAGCGCGCGGCGCGGGCGGCCGGGCGTCGAGCTCCCACAGCTGCACCGCCGCTCCGGGCGACACCGTCAAGAGCAACCGTCCGTCGGTCGAGAGCGCGATCGAGGTCGGCGCGCTCGAGATCGCCAATTCGAGGAGCCGACCCGCGGTGTGCGCGTCCCACACGATCACGACACCCGCCGTGTCGAGCGTGGCAACGCGATCGCCGTCAGCAGAGAAGGCGGCGGCCTGCACCGGCGCCGCATGCCCTGAAAGTGCCTGGAGCTGGGCCCCCGTCCTTGCATTCCAGAGAATAGCGTCGTGATTGGGCCCCTCCGTGAGCACGAGATCGCCGCGCGGCGAGAACGCCGCCACGGTCGCCGTCGCGTCGCTCCGCTCGCCGAACCGGCGCGCTGCCTCGACCCTCCCCTCCTTGACGGCCCACACGATCGTCTCCGCGCCCGACGTGACGAGCCTCGCACCGTCCGACGAGAACGCAGCGAATCGCACCTTGCGCAGCTTGAACGGAGCGTGCAGAGATAGCCACTTCATCTCATCCAGCAGCGGATAACGGATCGCCGCCCCTTCGCCGCCCACGACGACCATTTGCCTTCCGTCAGGCGACAGGGCCACGCCGGCCGGATCGCCCATCTTCGCGGAATCAAGCCAGAAGGTGTAGAGCTCGTCACCCGTCGCCGCGGCCCATGAGATGGCGCGCCCGTCGCCAGCTGCGGTGATCAGCCGCGAGCCGTCGGCGCTGAAAGAGATCAGGCGAATCACGCCGCTGTGTCCCGTCTGCGCCACCAGCTCTAGCTTCTTGCCGCCCACCAGCGCCACGCGCGACATCCCCGCCGTTGGGCCACCAAGCAGCACTTTGATGAGCGCGCCACCCAACCATTTCGCGATCACGATGGCACGAAACAGCCGGTCCTCCTCGCGCGCGTCGCCGCCATCGCGCGCGGCCTTCATTCGCGCGGCCAGATCGATTACCGTGGCGAGATGCGCCGTCAATCGCTCGATTTTGCGCTGCAGCTCCTCCCGGAGGAAGCGCTCGGTCAGGAGTCTTTTTTCCCCCTTTTTCCGTGCCTCTTCCATCTCGCGGATGGCCTCGTCGACGAATGCATCACGGACCGAACGTTCCGGCAAATCAACGAACACATGGAGAGTGCCGCACTGGAGGCCATACAGATCATGCCGGGATATCATGAGTTCCTCTCTCCCGTGGCCACTCGTCACCGCCCCCCGCCATCGACCCGAAGCCGCTCTATTTCGCCGTCATTCGCACCACCACGATGTCCGCGGTCCAGCGCTCCGATGCGCCGCGCGCGTGCTCGCCCCTTTCCCCGACTCCGCTCGCTATCTCGGCGAAGGACGTATCACGCCTGAGGTAATCGAGCGACGCTGTGTTGTTCGTCGTCGCGATTGCCACGAAGCGATCCACCCCGAGCGATTGGCCCGCCGCGAGCGTCGCGCACATCGGATCCCCGAGGACGCCGGAGGAAGACCAGAAGGTCGCGCGGCTCTTCCTTGCGATGAGGTAGCGGCTCGCGTAGATGCTCACGCGCCCCTCGCCGTCGCAATTGATGAGCGTGACCCACAGGTCGATGTCCGAGGTATTCTCGATCTGGATACAGTAGCAGTCTCCGAGCGTGATCCACCTGTCGTTCACCGTGTCGAAGCGGCCCGCCTTCACCTCGTAATTGGGGCGCCTGTCTGGCTGCAGCGCTGGCAACGGCGGGTTCTGGGCCAGCTCCGGCGGCAGCACTCCGATCTGCTTGTTGCAATCGAGGAGCGTCATCTGGAGGCAATGCTCTAGATCGGCGCAGTTGCGCGCGATTCGCAGGGGCGCGGCGTAGAGGTAATAGTGCTCCACCAGAGCGACCGCGATGTCCTTGGCGTCGGCCGGCGGCGCGGTGTTCGCCAGGAAGGGCAGCGTCGGCAGGGGCGGCCCCGGCTCCTCCCCGGTCCCGTAGATGTCGTCGGTGATTGCCCAGGACTTGTCCGAGCGCTGCACCACCGTGATCTGGCCCTTGTCCCCCGCCTGCGCGATCTTCAGGAACGGCGAGGCGGCGAGCCGGTTCGCCATCGCCTCGTCGTGCGGCGCGAGCGCCACGACGAGCTTCGCTGCCTCGCCGGGCCGGATCAATCGACCGCGCATGAGCGCGCTCGGCGGCGGCGAAGGCGGGGGCATCGCAGGATCGGCCTTCGCAGACGACGTCGCGGGGGCGGTCGAAATCACGCGAACGAGGCCGA
Source organism: Sorangium aterium (assembly GCF_028368935.1). Taxonomy (NCBI): domain Bacteria; kingdom Pseudomonadati; phylum Myxococcota; order Polyangiales; family Polyangiaceae; genus Sorangium; species Sorangium atrum. The sequence continues at coordinate 3,894,757 of NZ_JAQNDK010000001.1, forward strand.
TTCGCTCTCTCACATCCTCTGGCGTGCCGACCGGCGGAAACACCGCCGTCGCGCCTGGCGTCCCTAGCTCCGGATAGAGCGCCACGACCGCGCCTTCGGTGACGCCCACCAGGGATCCCGCGTTGAGTCGATAGGTCGCGCTCGCCGCATCGAAGGTCACGGAATAGCCGATGTCTCCCTCCTCCGGCGGCCCGCCGAACACCCGTCTCACCGGGGAGCTCGAGAGCCACGGGTGCTGATTCGCGTTCATCGCCTCCACCTTGGCGACCACCGTGCGCCAGATCTGGCCCCAGCGCAGCTCCGACAGCGTGGTGTCCTCGAGCGCGCTCAGCTGATCCACGAGCGCGCGCGTGAGCAGGCCATGCGTCTTTTGCTGCCGGCCCGGCGCGGGAGGCTCACCGCCGCTGCCGTCCCACTCGCGGGCCAGCTCGTCGTCGAGGCAGGCCGCTACCACCATGAAGTCGCCCGCGCCGACGCCCAGCCTCCTCGCGGCACCTCGCTCCCCCGTCGCCGGGGGCGGCGCGACCTCGGGCGGAAGGACGAACGGCCGCGGCGACTCGACGAACCGCGGGCGTACCCCCTTCTCCGGCACCTCCCGCGTCGCCCCCGCGGAGAAGCAACAATCGAGCACCACCGTCACGGCCGGCGTTCGCTCCGCGATCCTCCCGAGCAGCCTGTTCAGCTCCCAATCGAAGAGGAGCCTCTCCGTATACGCCAAATTGCTGTCCGTCGCCAGCAGCGCCTCGCGATAATAGCGACTGTTGTCCCTCGGATCGATCACCTCGATGCGCGTGCCGTGACCGGAGTGATAGATGAACACCCGGTCGCCCGGCTGCACCTCATCCCCGAGCGCGGTGAGCGCCGCGATCAGGTTCGCCTGGGTCGGCGCCTGCGTCGGCACCGTCGTCGGCCGCGGCGGGCCGCCGCGCAGGGGGGCGGCGAACCGCTTTATCCGGCTCGCCGGCACGCCCAGCCGATTCAGCAGCAACTCCTGGATCTCGTCGATGTCATTGACGCAGCCGAGGAGCTGGGGAACTTCGCCGGAGTAAACGTCGATACCGATCAGCACCACGTGGAGGCTCGCCGCAGCGCGCTCCGCGCGCGGGGAGAGCGGAATCTCGGGCTGCCTCATCGCCCTGGAAGCGCGAGGAGCAGCTGGCTTGGTCTTCCTGGTTTTCATGGCGAACCTTCACAGTCGGGGACTACCGAGCGTCGATCCGCCGCGCGCGACGGACGCGCGCGCGGCGGACGCCTGCGGCACCAGCGCTCGGCTCGGCTCAGCGCTAGGGCTTCGGATATTCGCGCGCGACGAAGGCGTAGTCGCTGTCGCTGATCGTCACTCCGCCGAGGATCGGTCTCCCGCTCTTCGTGCACTCGCCGGGGATCTGGTAGGCCATGATCGATTCCTCATCGGGCCTGGCCGTGCCGAAGATCGAGCTCTCCTCGAGCGGCGTCAGCACCTGGAAAATCACGTCTTCTCGGCTCCAGCCCTGGGTCCGCATGAAGTAGGCGATCGTCCTCTCGAAATCGAGGCGCTCGACGATCTGCGCGCGGAGGTGCTCGTGCGGGAACCCCAATGTGTGGCCGAACTCGTGTGGAACGACGCGTTCGAACTCGGAATCCGGAGTGTTCAGCGTGAACCCTTGGAGGTTCATCGTCTGCTGACCCGGGTGGTTGAGGATGTCGATGCCGAGCCACGACCAGTAGCCCCCTTCGCCACGCGCGAGGCGGACGTCCGCGCTCGCCGCGTAGGACCGCGTCTCGACGAATTGGATATTTCCAGTCCTGTTCCACATGTTCGCGTACGCGAGGATTTTGCGCCGCAGCGCGGGCTCCGGATTGTCGAGGAAGCCGACGCTGAGCCTCACCCCCGTCTTCGGCCACCGTAGCCTGATGACGAGAGCAAGCCTGCCGTGCTCGGTGGGATCGATGTCCTCGATATTGAAGCCCGGCGGCAGGTTGTCCGGGCGAACGGCCTTCGCCTGCACGGCCAGCTCCTTCCATTTTTCCGGCGGCGGAAGCTTGGGAATGCAGACCGGGACCTGACTTGCGAACGAGTTTTTCATGGCGACCCTCCGATACGACCCTGCTGGAACGCTCCTTTCTTAAGGCGAGCCGACCGCAAAGCACAGCTCCCCGGTGCTCACCGTCGCGCGTCGGCTCTCTTCGGTGCCGCGCTCCACTCCCGGAGAGCCTGTCAATGCGCAAAGGTGACTTCGAGAGAGAGCGGCGGCTATCCGCCAAGCAGGAAGGCATCGCGGAGAATGTGGGAGGAGATGCATTCTCCGTCGTCGATCACGATCGAGCTCGCGAACGGCCCGCTGCGCAACCGCGCGACGGGCGCGGTCGATGTCGACGCCGGCCCGTCCGCGGTGGGCGACGCGACGGCTACCGGCGACGCGTTAGAACCTATCCCAGTAGGGAGCACCTGGGATCTTGGGAGACTATGTTCAGGAACATGCGGAGGTCCTGGCCAGACGTCTTGACATTGGCACGTGACGCGGCAGCCGCGGCAGATGAAGCAGTTCAAGGATGATGGCTGGAGGTTGCCCGACGCCATCTGGACAGAGATGGAACCCTACTGCCGCCGCGCAAGGCGCACCCGCTCGGTTGCCATAACCCGCGCGTGCCCGATCGCGTGGCCATGGACGCCATCTTCTTCGTCCTCCGGACGGGCTGCCAATGGGGGGCGCTCGATGCGACCGGTATCTGCAGCCATTCCTCAGCGCATCGACGATTCATCGAGTGGATCGAGGCGGGCGCGTTTCGGGAGTTCTGGCGCCGCGGGCTGCTGGCGTACGATGAGTTCATCGGCATCGACTGGAGCTGGTTGGCGATGGACGGGGCGATGAGCAAGGCCCCGCTCGGCGGGGAAAAAAACCGGGCCCAACCCCACCGATCGCGCCAAGAGGGGCGCCAAGCGCAGCTTGCTGACAGAGGCGTCGGGCGTCCCCGTGGGCGTCGCCGTGGCCGGAGCCAATCGCAACGACTTCAAGATGGCGCGCGAGACCATCGAGAGCATCCCGGTCGAACGCCCGCATCCCAGCGGGCGCAAGCCGCAGGGCATGTGTCTGGACAAAGGGTACGATTACGCTGAAGTACCGGCGCTGCTGAAGGAGTTCGGGTTCACGGCACACATCCGCCCGCGCGGTGAGGAGGCGCGCGAGATCAAGAAGGAGGCAGGCCGCAGAGCCCGCCGATGGGTCGTCGAGCGTTCCCATAGCTGGATGAACCGCTTTCGGGGAATCCTCATCCGGTGGTCGAAGCGTGCGGACACCTACCTCGCCCTTCTGCACCTCGCCTGCGGGGTCATCACCTGGCGTGCAGCCGGCCTACTGGGATAGGCTCTTAGCCGCTCGGCGGTGAATCGCTCAGAACAGAATGAATTTCATTGAGATGTCATCCGCGCCCGCCTCGCCGTCGCAGAATTCCTGGCGCGATTTCCGGCACGCAATGCTAGCCGAGCGCCCGCGAGGCGGCCGCGGGGCGGAGGCCCTCTATCAGGGCCGCGCGATAGCGGTGTCGCGCCGCGGAGAGGCGCAGCGCCTCGCCCTCGTCCGCAAGCGACGCAGCCGCCATCGCCGCGTGACCCAGACGCAGGAGCGTGTAGGCGAGGAGATACGCCGGCAGGCGCCGCTCGGGATCATCGCCGGAGCGGCGCCGGTACCGCGCCAGGAAGGCGCGCCGGGCGCCTCGCGGCATCCGCCACTCGACGATGGCGCCGGCGAGATCCCAGGCGATGTCCGCGGGGCCAGGGAGGAAGTGATCGTCGCCGTGCCCGCAGGCGTCCACCTTGACCAGCTCGCCCGAGGCGGACCTGCGCCACTCGTGGGGATCCATCCTGCCATCGACGATCACCGGACGCGCGAGCTCCGGGTGGAGCTCACCAGGGAGCTCCCTCCGCATCTCCAGCGAGAAATTGGTGCGTGCCATCGCGATGAGCTCGTCGGCCGCAGGGCTCGGCACGGGGAAGGCCGAGGCGCGAAAGGCGCAGTAATCGGCCAGGCGCTCGAGCTCCGCGGCGGACAGCTCATCGGCCTGGAGCGGCCGGCCAGGGAGCCATGGATACGAGAAGAATCCCTGGCCCTCGTCGCGCGGCTCCAGCCCAAAGCCGGCCTGGAAGACGCCGTGAGCCCGCTCCAGACACTCGGCCCCGTAGCGGCCCATCCCTTCGAACTTGAGGATCCGGCGTTCGTCCCGGGAAAGGTATTTGAGTCGCTCCATGGATGTCCACGAGGGCGGCCAGCGCGATTCGTCCTCGTAGCAGCGGCGGCGCCACGCCCCGGCGCCGATGGGCTCGCCCGCGTCTCCGGGGAGCTGCGCCCCGCCCTCGGCGCGCTCCGAGCGGAAGGACCGCCAGCGGCGGGCGCCGTCCGGCGCGACGAGCGCGTCGGGGTCGGGCGCGCGGGAGCCGAGGAAAACGATGCTCGCGCGCGGGACGCCCGCGCGAACGAGGGAGTCGCCGGCGGCGAGGAACGAGGAGCCGCTGAGGCCCGGCCCCTCGTCGACGACCCAGAACCGCGCTCCCTCGGCGATGCCGTCCTCGACCCAGCGGAGCTGCCCGGCATCGAGCTCGACGCGGCGGTCATAGGGGTGACCTGATGGGCGCACGGTCATGCGCCCGGCCCGGATCCTCTGCCGGCGAAGCGCCGCGGCCGTCACCGCGCTCAGGGTCGTGCCGATGCTGCGGATGCCGACGACCCGGACCGGCGCCGGCGGGGACGCGAGCCGCTCGGCCAGCCGGGCGGAATCGAGCGGGTGGAGCGCGTAGAACGAGAACCCCTCGGGCGGCGAGGTCGAGACGGTCGCCGGGACCTCGACGGCCATGAGGGCTTCGGGCGTGGCCAGACGTCTGGCGGGTCGTGGCCAGACGTCTGGCTGTCCATGGTCAGACGTCGGGCCGTCCGCGATCGCGAGCGCGCCCGCGTCGTCACCGCCGATCAGCGCGGCGGCGAGATCGTCGGTGAGCTGCGCCAGCGCCGAGGCGCCCTCCGCGCCCGCGTCGGTGAGGATGGACTCGAGCTCGCCAGCGCGGATCAAGGCGCGGAGCACGACGTCGCGAGGGCGCTCCGCGCCTCCGGGGCCGGCGATCGCCTGGAGGTCGACCGCGAGCTCGTCGACGAGCCGCCGCCCCGGGACGTCGCGGCGGCCGCTGCGGAACACGTACATGCGGTATCCGGAGCTGTCGTCCATGGCGGGCTCCACGCCTCCCCGATGCGCGACGCGCGACCCGCGCCGCTCGCG